>JAITRF010000150.1 GCA_031288535.1 Desulfovibrio sp.
TAGAGGACAAGCGGGAACACCGGGGGCAGTAGCCCTCCCGTTTCGACCTGCCCGGTTCTGAGCATATCCTGGTACAACAGCCCGATATACGCCATCACGCGCACGGCCATCCACGGATCAACGCTGCTCTGAAACTCGATGAGCAGATAAATGTAAAACCATTCATCCCGGCAGCGTATGCGCCAGACGATGTCGTCGTGGCGTTCGTGCAGGTCGTCGGAAACGTAGCTGCCGTTTTGTCTCTCCAAGGTGGAGAAGTCCAGGTCCCGCACCCACTCCTCCGGAACGAAGTCCTGAATCAGGCTTTCTACCAACTCAGGATGACTGAAGAGATACTTGTAGGAACCATCGTGGGGTGTGGATGCTTCGGATACGCCGACCATGGAAATATTTTTATCGTATTTGGGGGAATCCGGCAAGGACAAGTAAAAGCCATCGTAAAATGCCCCAGTGCTTACTCGCAAAAGTAAACACTACAAAACCCGGAGGGTTTTGCGCCGCCGCAGACGGCGTAACCTGTCGAGAAACAACGTTTTTTTCGACGGCGATCCCGCAAAAATAACCATAAAAAATATGTTTGTTATTTTTGCAATTAGGTACTAGAGCAGTTCAACTTTGAAAAGTTGGGCTGCTCTGCAAGGATTTGCTTGCAAATCCTCGCCGCGAAATTCTTGCAGGCGGGCTTTGCCCGCCGTCAAGCAAACATTTCAAGCGTAAAATGCTCCAGATCGATATACCTGGAAATGGAATAAAGCGGACAACATTTCCCATGGCGCGGAGACACCCATGCCCGCATATACGGCGTGCGCGATAAAAACATCCTTCGCCTTTGATCTGGAAGCCTTCCTTGCGGACTTCTCTGTGCCTGATCAGGACCTGCGCTCCGACTTGGCCCGCGCCCTCGAACGCTGGCAAGCGGAACTCACGGCCGCTCTCCTGCGGGCGGGACGCCGGCAACTGCTTCTGGTCTGTCTGGGTAACCGGGCGGAAAAAGAGGCGGGGGAAGGCTGGGACAAAGCCCCCTACCGGACGTTTTTGCGCGCTTCCCTGGCCCAGGCCCTGTGTATGGGTCTCGCCGGACAAATCATCCCGCAACTGGAAGAAACCGGCTGCGCCCCGGTCCCCCGGCCAACCCCTACCCTGGCCTCGGCTCTTTCTCAACTGGGCGCGCCTTACCTGCGCTTTGACGCGGCCACCCTGTCCAGGCGCTTCTCCCTGCTTACGCCCTACCCCTTTCAGGGCGCCTGCGAAATATGCTTTTTGCGCCAGGGCTGCCCCGGTCCGCGAAAACGGGACTGATACGCGGGCGCGCTTCAGCCTGCTCCGCTGGAGCGTGTTGCGTTTAAAGCAGGTTGACATTGAAAATGCATCCGCTCGGCAGGGAGTTGCCTGCAAATCCTTGCCGCGAGGTTGTCGCAAGGCGAACTTGCCTCGCCGTCAAGCAATAATCTCAAGCGTAAAATGCTCTAAGCGTCAAACACGCTCTATCCGGCCGCCGCGCGCAGCCATCTGTCCCAAAAAGAAGGCCAAAGACGAAGGAGTCCGGCGGCAGCGGCCGCCCGGTGGCTGCGCCGGTTTTTTTCCCCAACGCTCATCTGGGCTGCGGTCAGGCCTGTTTCCGGGTCCAGAAAAACCGGGTCATAGCCGAAGCCATTTTCCCCCATGGCTGTTTCCGCGATCCGCCCTTCCCAGGTCCCCTCGGCGGTAATCCGGTCTCCTTGCGGGGTACAGGCCGCCATGCAGCAACGGAACCGCGCCCCGCGCCGCCCGGCCTCCACCGCGCGCATTTCCTTCAGCAATTTTTCCACATTGCCCGCGTCCGTGGACGCCTCCCCGGCCGAATAACGGGCGGAAAAAACGCCCGGAGCTCCACCCAGCGCGTCTGCTTCCAGACCGGAATCGTCGGCCACAGCCACAAAACCCGTCGCCTCAGCCGCAAACATGGCTTTGAGCAAGGCGTTTTCCGCAAAAGTCGCGCCTGTCTCTTTTGTTTCGCCCGCTTCCGGAAAATGGGAAAGTCCCAGAACCCTCAGCCCGAAAGGACGAAGCAGGACGGAAAGTTCGCCGATCTTGCCCGGATTGCGGGTGGCGAGAATCACAGCCGCTCTGGGCGAAACCGACAGGAGCGGATTCTCAGGCATCGCTTCGCGAACCCGTCCAACTTTTCCGAACGGCCAGAGCCACGGGCATGCTGATGGACACTCTGGTTCCCCGGCCCGGACGGCTGGCGATGGAAAGATTGCCGCCCATTTCCTCTATGACCTTGCGGGCCAGCGCCAGACCCAGACCCGCGCCGCTGCTCTTGGTGGAGAAAAAGGGGCTGAAAATACGGTCCATGATGGTGGGGTCTATCCCGACCCCCGTGTCTTTGACCTCAATGTCCACAAAATTGTTGCCGCGCTTCACGGCAAGGGTCAGAACGCCCCCGTCCGGCATGGCCTCCAGGGCGTTTTTCACGATATTTATCAGACTTTGCTTGAGATTTTCCGCGTTGCCGCGCACCAGGGGCAAATTGCTCTCGATCTCCAGAACGACGTTGACGCCCCGGTCTTCCCGACCCAGAGTCATGAGCTCCACAGTCTGCACGGCCACGGTTTCGGCCGGAAAAGCCGTCAGCTCCAGTTCCATGGGCCGGGCGAAATTCAGGATATTGGAGAGGACGATGTCCAGACGCCTGGATTCGTCATAGATTATGCGCGCCTTCTCCCTGGCCAAATCGTTCAGGGAAGGGTTGCGCAACAGGGCGTTGGCAAACCCGCCGATGGAAAAAAGCGGATTCCGGATTTCATGCGCCATGTAGGTGGCCAGCTCGCCTATGGCCGCCATTTTTTCCGTCTGACGCTCGTGCCTTTCCAACTGCTGCCGCTCGGTCACGTCGTTGCGGATGTAGATAAAGCGCTGCGTCCGGCCGGAGGGGTCCACAACCGGATAGCATACCGCGGCGATGTAGCGCACCCTGCCGTCTTCCTGGGTAAAGACGCATGTGCGTTCGGATTTTTTGCCGCTTTCCATGGATTCGAGAAGGGGCTGGTTTGCGTCCTCCACGCCGCAACGCAACATCACCGAATTCAGGTCGGTGAATTTTTTGCCCTTCAGTTCCTCCGCGCTCAAACCCAAATTTTCCAAGGTCCTGCGCCCTGCGGACAAAAAACGACCTTCCTCGTCCAGGATGAATATTTCGCCGTCCACCTGCTCCATGAGCAGGGCGAACAGGCTGTCCTCCGCCCGGAAATTGCCTGCATCTGCCGCGGAATGTTTCACTGCCATCAATCTTTTCCTTGTTGGCCCGCAGGTTGAACAAATGATCCGCCGCCCCGCATACAAGCCGGGAATACGCCATCTTTCCGCCCCTCCCACCCGCAGTTTTCGCGGAACAGGCCGGAGCATTTTACGCTTGATGCCAAGTTGCGGCCAACAGGAGGGCAAATCGGTATCGGCCGCAGGCTTTGACTGCAACCCGCCACAAAGGCTCCGGCGGCTTTGACTGCCGCCGCAAGGCGCCGAAGCGGGTGCGCCAATCCGCGCGACAACAGCGGAACGACGCGGCAACCGCGCAAATTTACAGCAATCCGGCACTTACGGCAAGAGGCGGCACTTGCGCCTGTGGGCAAAGGATCTTATGCTCCGGCCCATGCTGAAAATATATTCCATCAGTCTCGGCTGCCCGAAAAACCGCGTGGACACGGAGCAAGCCCTGGGGTTTCTGGGCCGGGGGGCGAATCTGAAGACGGTCGCCGCCCCGGGTGAGGCCGATCTGGTGTTTATCAATACCTGCGCCTTCATCGGCCCGGCGGTGGAGGAATCCGTGCGCCGGACCCTCGAGACCATAGAGGAAACGGGCAAATTTTCTGAGGGAAGACGGCCTTTGCTAGCCATGGCGGGATGTCTGGTCGGGCGTTTCGGAGAAAAGACCCTGGCCCCCGACCTGCCGGAAATCGATCTCTTTCTGGACAACAAAGACTTGGACTCCTGGGGGACGCGCATCGGCGCGGCCTTATCGCGGCGCGGCCTGAAACCGGCGCTTTCCCCGCGCCCGCGCCGCCTGCTTTCTACCGGCCCTGCCTATGCCTGGCTTAAAATCGGCGACGGCTGCGACAGATCCTGCGCCTTCTGCACCATCCCCGCAATTCGCGGGCCGGGCAAAAGCCGCGCGGTCAAAGACCTGACGGCGGAAGCTCGCAGCCTCCTGCGCCAGGGGGTGCGCGAACTGAACTTGGTGGCTCAGGACCTTACGGCTTACGGGCGAGACCTGGGCATGAAACACGGCCTGCGTAGTCTGCTCGAGCGCCTGCTTCCCCTGCCGGGGCTTGCGCGCCTGCGCCTGCTCTATCTTTATCCCTCGGGTCTTGACGCGGAACTGCTGGCCTTTTTGCGCTCCGCCGGCCCGCCCTTTGTCCCTTATTTCGATCTGCCGCTCCAGCACGTCTCGCCCGAGGTGCTCAAACGCATGGGCAGGTCTTCTTCGGAAGAGCCCGCGGCGATCGTCGACCGCATCCGCTCCCTTTTTCCCGACGCAGCGTTGCGCGCCACGCTCATAGCCGGGTTTCCGGGGGAAACTCCGGCGGATTTCGATTGCTTGCTCCGCTTTGTGGAGGAAACCCGTTTCACTCACTTGGGGGTCTTCGCCTACGAGGCCGAGGAAGGCACACGGGCCGCGCTTTTGTCCGGGCAGATACCCCGAAAGGAAAAAGAGTCCCGGAGGGATGAACTGCTGCGCATCCAGTCCGGGATAAGCGCCGAAATTCTGGCCGGATGCGTCGGCAAGCGCTTCGATTTTCTGGTGGACGCGCCGCATGAGGAATGGCCCGGCCTGCACGTCGGACGAACTTGGTTCCAGGCCCCGGAGATAGACGGAATCACCTATATCAGCGGACCGGGCGTTTCACCCGGCGCCCTGCTGGAAGCGGAGGTCGTGGAGGCGACCGCCTACGACCTCACGGCCCTGGCGCCATGTATCGCTTAAAATAGCGCGTTTGCTTCGTTCAGAGCAGGCTGCGCTTGAGATTGCCGCTTGACGGCGGTATCCCGCCGCAAAGAGATACCGGTCGCGGCAATATCGGTCGCGGCACTTGCCATTTTTATTTGAAATTGGTAAAAATAATTACCGATTTTAGTAAAAAGCTATTCGGCGGCGACCGTATGCTGGAACAGCTTAAAAGCATTATCCTGGATTCTCAGGAGCTTCGCCTCACCCCCGGAGTGCCGCGACGCTTAGAGGTCCAGCCTGTTCCCGGCAAGGCGTCCGTATGTATCGGCGTTCGGCGGAGCGGGAAATCCACCTACCTGCAACAGGTCATTCAACGACTTGCAGACGCGGGCGTTTCACGACAGAATATCCTGTATCTCAACTTCTTTGACGACCGGTTGCATCCCTTGACCGGGATGGGACTCGGCCCGGCGATTGAGGCCTACTTTGCACTTTTTCCGGAAAAGAAAGGAACGGAAAAAGTCTACTGTTTTTTCGATGAAATCCAGGTGGTTCCAAACTGGGAACCGTTCATGGACAGACTGCTGCGTACCGAGGAATGCGAGGTCTGGCTCACCGGTTCCTCCGCCAGGATGCTGTCCAGGGAAATTGCCACCCAGATGCGCGGCCGCGCTCTCTCGTGGGAGATATTCCCGTTTTCCTTCCAGGAATTTCTTGACGCCGGGAAACTCAAATCCGAAGGGACTTTGTCCACCCGGGAACGCCTCCTGGCGCAAAATGCCTTTGGCGCATACTGGCAGTGCGGCGGATTCCCTGAAACATTGAATCTTCCGGCTTCGTTGCGCGTTAGAATCCACCAGGAATACTTCCACGCCGTTTTGTTCCGGGACATTGTAGAACGCCATGATATCGCCCATCCCCGCGCCGTGTCCGACCTTGCCAGACAGCTCATAAATAATGCCGCGTCATTATACACCGTCAACAGCCTCACCGGCACGCTGAAAGCGCGCGGGCACAAGGTCCCCAAAAGCGCCGTGGCGGACTATCTGGAATGGTTTGAGGACGCTTACTTCCTGTTCACCGTCAGGAAATACGACGCGTCAATCAACAAGTCCAACGCCAATCCCAAGAAAGTGTACTGCGTCGATCATGCGATGGTGACCTCTACGGCATCCGGCGCGCTGGTCAACTCCGGCCACCTTTTGGAGAACCTGGTGTTCAATGCCTTGCGGCGGGTGTCTCCGCAAATTTACTACTACAAAACCCGGGGCAACAAAGAAGTGGATTTTTTGGTGCTCGGCGAACAGGGGGGCCGGCATCTCATTCAAGTTTGCGAAACCCTGGTTGACCCCAAAACCAGAAGGCGCGAACTGGATGCCTTGACCGAGGCCATGCGGGAGCTTGACGTAGAGCGCGGGATTATCGTGACCCGCAACGAAGAAGAAAAAATCAGCCTTGACTGCGGAACCGCGGAAGTCCTGCCTGCATGGAGGTTTTGCCTTTCTTCCGGCTGGTAGTACGCGATGACACTTGGAGCGGTTTACGCTTGAGCTTGCCGCTTGACGGCGAAGCTTGCACGCCTCGCGGCAACCTCGCGGCAGGGATTTGCGGGCAAATCCTTGCAGAGCGGTCCAAATTTTCAAAGTTGAACCGCTCTAAATCGGAATTATCCACCCAGGTAGGCCTCGCGTATTTCCGGACGGCGCATGAGTTCCTCGCCGCTGCCTTCGGCCACTATCTCCCCTGTGTCCAGAACATAGGCCCGATCCGCCACTTCCAGAGCGAGGCGGGCGTTCTGCTCCACCACCACTATGGTCAGCCCCGTGTCGTTCAGGCGTTTCAAAGTGCGGAACATGTCGTACATCAAAACCGGGGCAAGGCCCATGGATGGCTCGTCCAGCAACAGCACCGAACAGTTGGTCATCAGCGCCCGCCCCACGGCCAGCATCTGCTGCTCGCCCCCGGAGAGGGTGTCGCTGCGCTGCCTGGACCGCTCCGCCAGCCGCGGGAAAAGCCCGAAAATGTGATCCAGGGTTTTGCGCGTGTCCTCGTTTTTCCGGGTCCAGGCGGACAGAGAGAGGTTTTCCATGACCGTGAGGTTGCCGAAGATGTGCCTGCCTTCCGGCACCAGGGTCATCTTGAACCTGTCCACGACATCATGCGGTTCGACATTGAGCAAAGAGCGCCCGTTGAACCGGATGTCACCGCCGGTGACCGTAGGGGACTCCGGAGGGGCAAGGCGCATGAGGGCCTTCAAAGTGGTGGATTTGCCGGCCCCGTTGGAACCGATGAGCGTCACTATTTCACCCTGCCGCACATGGAAGGAAACCCCGTGCAGGGCCTCTATCTTGCCGTAAGCGGCGTACAGGTTTTCCACGCTGATCATAGTTTTGCCGCTTTTGCCCGGATCAGAGGGCGCCGTCGCCGAGATAGGCCCGGATCACGTCGGGGTTGCTCTGGATTTCCCCGGGCGTCCCGCGGGCTATGGTGATCCCGAAATCAATGACCATAAGCCGCTGACACAAGGACATGACCACCTTCATCTGGTGCTCGATCATCCAGATGCAGATTTTGAATTCGTCATAAATCCAGCGGATGAGCCGGATCAGCCCGTCCACGTCCGAGGAATTCAGCCCGGCCGCCGGCTCGTCCAGCAAAAGCAGACGCGGTTTGGTGGAAAGCGCCCTGGCCAGTTCCACGCGGCGTTGCACCCCGTAGGGAAGATTTTTGGGCTGCTCCGCGGCGAACTCCTCCAGTTCCATTGTCTCCAGTATCCCGCGCGCTTCCCGTTCTATCTTCTGTTCGGCTCTCCCGTAGCGCCCGGTGCGGAAGACGGCGTCGACCATCCCGTAACCCAGGCGGAAATGATGGGCCAGACGGATGTTGTCCAGCACGCTCAAGTCGTTCCAAAGCCGGATGTTCTGAAAGGTTCTGGCCATGCCCAGCGCCGTGACCTGATGCGGCTTCAGCCCCCTCGTCGGGCGGCCGGCAAAGGCGATCCGGCCCTCGCTTGGCGTATAGAACCCCGAAACCAGATTGAAGACCGTCGTCTTGCCCGCCCCGTTCGGCCCGATCAGCCCGACCAGTTCCCGATCCTCCAGAGCTATGCTGAAATCGGTCAGGGCTTTCAAACCGCCGAACCGTTGCGATACGTTTTCCAGTTCAAGAAGAGGCAAGGCCGTCTCCAGTCCGCAACCCGGCAAACCCCGCGCCCCGGATTATTTGAAAGTGATCCATCTCTTCAGCCCCGGAAACACGTGCGTCAGCTCGCGGTTGCCCAGAAGCCCCTCCGGCCTGAACTGCATCAGCAGAATCAGGACCAGGGGAATGATCACCCATTTCCAGACCTGACTTATCTCGAAGCTCGCCGGAAGCAGACCCAGGCTGTGCGTGACGTCGTTCAGAAAGGGAATGACGAAGCGCAGGCCCTCCACCAGCAGGGTAAAGGCTATGGCGGCCATGACCACTCCGGAAAGCGATCCCATGCCGCCCAGGTAAACCATGACCATGCCTTCCGTGGACTTGAGGATGTTGAAGGCCTGAGCGTTCACGTAGCCGTAGACGTGTGCGTAGAGCGCCCCGGCCACCCCGGCCAGACCCGAAGAGAGCATAAAGGCCATGATTTTCACCTTGTTGGTGTCGACGCCCATGATCTCCGCGGCCACCTCGTTCTGGCACACGGCCGGGATGCCCTTGCCGCAGGTGCTTGTGACCAGTCGGTAGAGAATCAGAACGCTTACGAAGGTGATCAGGACAACCCAGATGAGCATCCAGGGGGCGTCGATGAAATCGGCCATGGCGTTGATGGTCTTCTTCATTCCGAAAAGCCCGCGCGGCCCGCCGATGGCGTCTATGTTCTCGATGATCGAAATTATGATGTAGTTGGCCGCTATGGTGATGATAGCCAGATAGTCGTCGCGGGTATGGAAGGAAGGCAGGGCCACCAGCAGCCCGAAGGCGGCGGCGGCGAACCCCGCGGCCGCCAGCACAAGGGGGAAAAGGGGCAGGGCCAGTTCCGGGGGAAGCAGGGCTTCCCCGAACAGCTTGCTGTTCGTGAACAGGGCCATGGAGAGCAAAGAGCCCACATAGGCGCCCACGCACATGAATCCGGCATGCCCGCAGGAAAACTCGCCCATATAGCCGTTCACCAGATTGAGGCTGGAGGCGAAAATCACGTTGATGCCCATGAACATCAACACGGTCAGCACATAGTTGTCGAGCAGCCCGGCGTGCGCGCTCCAGATCAGGGCAAGCCCGGCCAGGACGAAAACTATGTTCAGCGTGTGTCCGCGCATCGCCTTGACCTAAATTTTCGTGGTGATGGGCAGTCCGAACATGCCCGTAGGCCGTTTCCACAGAATCAGCAGCAGAATGGAAAAGGCGAAAAGGTCCCTGAACGTCGAAGGAAGAAAGGCGGCCACCATGATCTCCACAAAGGCCAGCAGAAATCCCCCGGCAAAGGCCCCGCGGATGTCCCCGATGCCCCCGACCACGGCCGCGATAAAGGCCTTCCAGCCGGTCATCGCCCCCATATAGGGGTCGAGAACGGGATAGGACATGGCGAAAAGCATGCCGCCCAACCCGGCTATGCCGGAACCGAGCATGAAGGTGAAGACAATCACCCTGTCCAGAGGGATGCCCATGAGCGGCAGGGCGAACTTGTCCCAGGACACGGCGCGCATGGCCATGCCGATGCGGGTCTTGGAGACGATGGCGTGCAGGAGGATAAAAACCAGCAGGGCCACGAAAATCACCAGAAGTTTCAGATTGGTGACCGCTACGGGACCGATGACGTAGATGTGTTTTTCCAGAAGATCGGGCAGGGCTTTGCGGCTTGCGCCGAGCAGGGCCAGGTTGCCGTTTTCCAGGACAAGGCCGCACATGAGGGCGGTGATTACCACGTAGAGGCGGTGCGCTCCCTTGCGGCGCAAAGGGCGGTAGGCGATCCTCTCCAGGGTGACCCCGACCCCGGAGGTCAGGATCACGGAGCAGGGAACAGTAAGCGCCAGGGCCAGTTCACGGCTCAGGGAGGGACCATCCGGGCTGAGAAAAAAAGTGGAGGCAAAAAAGGAGATATAGGCGCCGACCATGAAGATGTCGCCGTGGGCGAAATTTATCAGGCGCAATACCCCGTACACCAGAGTGTAACCCAAGGCGATCAGGGCGTAGAAACTGCCCCATTGCAGAGCGTTCACGCATTGCTGAAGGAAGAAATCCATAGGCGCGCAATCTCCGGCGTTTTCCCCTTTCGCCTTTAACGGAAACGCCGGGCCGGTCGCCCGGCGTTTCCCGCCCCGTTCGGACGAAGCGCTTCTTTAGAACAGTTCAACTTTGAGATTATACACGGTTTATCTTCAGGCTGCGCCCGCTCCGGCGCTTAACAGCGCAAATAAATTGCGCTTTCGCGGCAGGAATTTGCAGGCAAATCCTGCAAGAGCGGTGTTTGCGTTTCAATATCCAACCGCTCCATGCGACCGAAACCTGTCAAGGGCAGACGGATTCGACAAAGGTGAATTCGCCGGACTCCGAAATCTTGACGATAACCGCGCATTTCACGGGATCGCCCTGTTCGTCGAAGCGCATGGCTCCGGTAATGCCTTCAAACTTGCTGATGCCGGCCAGATTGTCGCGCACGAGCTTGCGCATTTTGCGCACGTTGGGGTCCACGATTCCGCCGTTCTGTATGGCGGTCAGCACGATGCTCACCGAATCCCAGGTGAGAGCGGCCACGTCGTCCGGCACATAGCCGTATTTTTTCTGGTATTTGTCTATGAATTCCTTGGTGGCCCCGGTGGCCCCGGCGGCGGCGTAGTGGGTGGAGAAGTACTGTCCCACGCAGGCTTTGCCGCACAGGTTCATGAGTTCGGCAGAACCCCAGGCGTCGGAACCCATGAAAGGCTCCTTGAACCCCAGGTCTCTGGCCTGGGGGACAATCATGGCCGCGAAACTGTAGTTTTCCGGCAGGAAGAGGAAATCGGGCTTCAGACCGATAATTTTCGTCAGTTGGGCGGAAAAATCCTGGTCCTTGGGACCGTGGGATTCAAAGGCCACGACGGAACCGGGGCCGTGAATCTTTTCCCAGGCGGAGCGGAAATTATCGGCCAGTCCTTTGGAATAGTCGTTGGATATCTCGAAAAGCACGGCCGCTTTTTTCGCCTTGAACTGGTTGGTGGCGAAATTCGCCGCCACCGGGGCCTGGAAGGGATCGAGGAAGGCCCCGCGGAACACCCAGGGCCGGTTGAACGTGGTGTCCGGGTTTGTGGACCAGGGAGAGATCATCGGTACCTCGCTGTCGTTCGCGGCCCCGCCGGCGGGCACCGCCTGACGCGAGGACTGCGGGCCTACGAGGGCCACGACCTGATCCCGGTCGATCAGTTTCAAGGTGACGTTGACGGCGGATTCCGGCTTGGACTCATTGTCTTCATAGATGAATTCCAGCGAATATTTCTCCTTGCCCACCTGCAGGCCGCCTTTGCCGTTGATCTCTTCCCGCAGCATCTCCGCGGCGAATTTTGAGGATTCTCCGACTTTCGGAATTTCACCGGTCAGAGGGATGGGAAAACCGATTTTGATCGGGGCCGCGGCCTGGGCCGCGCCGGCGAGAAACATCAGGCACACCAGCCCTAGAGCTGTCTTGGACGCTTTCATACCCTTCCTCCATAAAATTATACGAAAAAATACGAACACACCGGCGAACGGACGTAAAATAATTGGCTTGGAAGTAAATTGCAACAGGTATATGATGCCGATCGCGGGAAAAATATACAAACATGTAAAAAACGGTTTCCGGTACGACAAGCCGTGTTTCACGTGAAACAAATGATTATCGATCTGCACACCCACGAGGAACTTTATTCGGCGGACAGCTCCATGAGCCTGGAAGAAGCCGTGGACGCGGCCAGGGAACGCGGTCTTGACGGTTTGTGCGTGACGGACCACTCAAGCCTCGGCCTTGCCGGAGAGAATTTGGAATACCTGGGGTTCCCGGTCTTTATAGGTGTCGAGATGTGGACCGACGCCGGAGACATCGTCGTCTTCGGCCTCGACGAACTGCCCGAAAGGCGTCTGTCCGCGCCGGAACTCATCGCTCTGGTCGCGGAGCGCGGAGGTTTCTGCTTCGCCGCCCATCCTTTCCGATCATTCGGAGGAGGTGTGGGAGATCTCCTTTACAGCTTGAAGGGACTGAACGGGGTCGAAACGGCGAACGGCATGGATTCCCCGCAGGAAAACTCCTTGGCCGCGCGGGCCTGCGAAAGGCTCGGGCTGGCCGCTGTAGGCGGAAGCGACGCCCATCGGACGCGCGACGTAGGCAAGGCCGCCACCTGGTTTCCAGAACCCGTGGCGACGACAGCCGAGTTGGTCGCGGCCCTCAGATCCGGGCAATGCCGCCCCCTCGTCCTCCAGCCGGGCAAAGGCCATGTCCCGCCCCCCTGGATGGAGAAAAAAAACCTTCCGCGTTGAAAACGCCTATTCCGGCACGGGCGCCCCTTGCAGCTTTTTTCCCCGGTATTCGCCGGTCAGGGAGCGTAGAAAGGCCACGATCAGAGTCCGGTCGACCTTGATAACATCCATGCCGGAGAGGTAAACCCCCATGATCCGGACGGCCTCGTCCAGGGTGTCCACGCTGCCGTCGTGCAGATAGGGGGCCGTAAGCTCGATATTGCGCAGATTCGGCACCTTGAACTTGTGCAGGTCCTCGTCCCTGCCGGTAAAAGCTTTCAGACCCGCATCGGACGAAAGCTCCCCGCCCCGGTCCAGGAAATAGTCCCTTTTCAGATCCATGTACTCGAAAGACTGTCCGCCCAAGCTTTTCCCCACATGGCAGGACGAACAGCGGTAGGCCTTGAAGCGCCGGTATCCCTCAAGCTCGGCGCGGCTTATGGCGGCGGCGTCCCCCTTGAGCCATTTGTCGAAGCGGCTGTTCGGGGTTATGAGGGTGCGCTCGTATTCGGCCAGGGCGTCGGCTATGTTTTCTCCGGTCCAGCCCCCGGAATCTCCGAGCCAGGAGATCGGGTAAACGTCCAGAAAAGCCTCCAGTAGCGCGCGTTCCGCACACAGTTTGCCGATAACCTGATCCCAGTTCTTGCTGGCCATCTCCACAGGGTTGAAAACCGGACCCGGGACCTGGGCGCGCAGGCTTTCCGCGCGGCCGTCCCAGAACTGGCGTATGTTGAAGGCGACATTGTATATCCCCGGCGAGTTGACAACGCCGATCCGCCCGCGCACCCCCTCGGAAAACTTGCGTCCGTCCGCCCCGCCCTGCTCAAGAACGTGGCAGGAAGCACAGGAGACGCTGTCGTCCGCGGACAGGCGCTTGTCCGCAAAAAGCCTCTCTCCGAGCGCCGCTTTCGCCTGATCCGCCTCAAGCGTCTCCGGCAGGGGCTGAACCGGTTCGTCGGCCCGCCCCGGCGCCGCCGTGCCCGTGGCGTAATAAGCCGCCCGCGTGCTTTTTACCCAGGACAGGATGCTGTCCCTCTCCTCCCAGGTCACGCGGCCGCCCATGTGCACCGCGGCAAAGACCGCGGGCGGCATGGTGCCGTTCTCGGTCACCCACTCCATCTTGGCGAGCGTGGCTTCGCCCACCGGCCCGCTCCCGCCGAACTCCTCGTTAAGATTCATGGCGCGCAGGCCGCCGTAGTAATTGCTCTCTATGACCTGGCGGATGCCGGGTATGGCCGCATAAAAAGGCAGGGAATAGCCGCGCGTATGGCACTGCACGCATTTGCCCCGGACGATTTCCTCCACGGCGCTGAACTTGTCCGTGGACGGCAGGGGATTGTCCGACTCGACCGGGGAAGCTTCCGGAGAGGGGGCGGCGGACGGGTACAGGGACGGCAGGGAGACAAGGCAGGTGAAAACAAGGAAAAAAAGGATGTTGCGATGCATGGTAATGACCTTGGGAAGTCCCGTGATGTTTCACGGGTATGGGGTATGCTTATATCCGCCGCCCGAAAATTGCAACGGCTTTTTACGCGCGCCGCGGAGAAACGGCGAAAATCGCGGCCTTCCGGGGCCGGCGTCGCAGGCTTTGCATGGAGCACAGGCGGATTTTGCCCGCCTGCCGGTTCTCCGGATAAGTCACAGAAAGCCGAGGCCCCGCATCAGGGCCGAGGCGTCCGGGGCGATGACGTCGGGCTTTGCAGCAAGCAGCTCCGCAAAGCCGGATTCTCCGGTAAGCACGGCGGCGGTGCGCGTGCCTGCCCGCCTGCCCGCCTCGATATCCATGGGGTGATCCCCGACCATGAGCGCCTGCGCGCTTGCGCAACCGGCGCGTTCAAGGGCCGGGACGAGATGCTCCGGGTCCGGCTTGACGCTTTTTACGTGGTCGCGGGTCAGCACACAGGAGCAGTAATCGTGGATGTCCGGAAAAACCGCGAGGACCGCTTCAGGGCAGTTGCGGGTAACGACGGCCGAAACCAGACCCCGCTCGCGCAGGGAGGCCAGTATTGGCCTGGCGTAAGGAAAAAGAGAGGAACGGCGCGCGGCCTCCACCTCCACTTCCCGCATGGCCGCAAGCGCCGCCTCTTTCGCCTCCGCGGCCGCATCCGCATCCAGACAGGCCAGAACATCCGACATCCGCTCAAGCAAAAGTCCGGGATCGTCTCTGCGGACCGGGGCATAACGCGCCAGCGCCTCAAGGCATCTGCGGCGCAGGAGGGAAAAATCCAGGCGCGTATCCGAAAGCGTATGGTCAAAATCAAACAGAACAGCTTTAAGCGAACCCGCAGGGAAAGGGCAAAGCAGGGAGACGCATTCCCGGTAAGGACGCGGCCTCGTGTCCTTGGCGTTTTCGCTCATCGGCTGTTTTTTACCTTAATGTAGAAAATTCGCGCCCGCAAGCGGACATCCGCCGAAAGCGCCGGCCCGGCAGGATGCTGACGGGTCTGGCCGCGTTCTCAAGACGGGCATGGTAAATTTATCATATGACAATTTGACATATTATGCTATCAGGGGCTTGGTCAAAGGCCTCAATGCAGATATATTTCCACATTGTCGCTTCCGGGTTGAGCAAGGCGTCCAAAGCGAATCGCCGCGTATCCGCAAATAAGTGCGTTAAGCAAGTCCGCCCCGCGACAATCTCGCGGCCAGGATTCCCGCAGGTACAGCGGGTTTTCGGCAAAGCACCGAAGGAACGTTTGTCGCCCATGCCGTTTTTTTTGTCCGCAAAGAGAGTGATCGCCGCGTTTTCCGATCTGGCCGGTTCGCTGGAAAAGCACCTGACCGGCCTAGACGAACGTCTCCGAAATGTCGAGCGGCAGGAGCGCCGCAGCCAGGCCGCTCTGGAAAACATGCTCGACCAGCATGAGCGCATGCTGGCCTATCTGCAAAAGATGTACAACTCATCGCCGCCGACGGAAGCGGTTATCTCTTTCGCCGAAGCTTTTGCGTCGTGGCGTCAGGTCTCCCCCGACTCCCCGGAAAAAGAAGTGCTTTCCCGCCGGTTGAACACCCTTCTGGAGCAATTCGGCCTGGAACTGATCGCCGACCCAGGCGTCCCCTTCAATCCGGAGCGGCATGAAGCCTGCCATGTCCGGTTTGAACCGGATCTCCCCGTAAACAGCGTTCTGGAGATTGTCCGCGCCGGTTTTCTGTCCCACGGCCGCGTGTTGCGCTACGCTTCCGTAATCGTCAATCGTCCGAACCCCTAGGACTCGCGTATGCTGGCATCATCCTGTTCCGTTTTGCATCTTTCGCCCCGTGCCACCCCGGAAGAAATCCGTCAGGCGTATGAGCGAATGGTTCGCCGCTATCCTCCGGAGCATTTTCCCGAAAAATTTGCCGCCATTCACACGGCCTATCGTTGCCTGACCCTTGACGAAGATTTCGTGACCGAAGTCTTTGCCGCATTTCGCTCGATGAAGTCACCTCTGGAATTGGCCGGATTGCTTTGGGGCGATCTGCCGACGTTGCGGACCGGGGAAACAGTTGACTTTTCTTCCTTGGCGCCGCTGCTGGAAGAAGAACCTGAAGCGGAAAAAATGGACAAGATTCTGGAGCAGATAGATACTGCACATATCGAATGGAGCAACCCATGATCGGAAACGGAAAAATTTATGGGATTGATCTCGGCACTACCAATAGTTGCATTTCCGTTCTGGAAGACGGCAAACCACGGGTCATTCCCGTTGACGACAACGGCTTGGTTCCTTCGGTGGTCAGCCTCGACGGAGACAAGCTTGTAGTGGGCCGCCGAGCCTTGAACCGTGCCATTGCCTTTCCCGATGACTCTGTCAAATCAATCAAACGGCTGATGGGAACAAACGAAACTGTTGCGCTGGGGGGACAAAAATTTACTCCGGAGGAAATTTCGGCAAAAATTCTCGGTTACTTGCGCGACGAAGCCAACAGGCTGGAAGGGCATAACGTCGAACGCGCGATCATAACCGTCCCCGCCTATTTCAGCGATTCCCAGCGCAGAGCGACCATCGAGGCCGGCAAACAGGCCGGCCTGACTGTCGAACGCATTATCAACGAACCTACAGCCGCAGCTCTGTTCTACGATCAATTGCGTGTTGAAGCCGAAGGCCGGGTACTCGGAGGCGGGAGTTGGAAACACGCCCTGGTCTATGACCTTGGAGGAGGCACCTTTGACGTCTCGATCCTGCGGCTGGGAGAAATTATCGAAGTTTTGGCCAGCACAGGGGATACCAGATTGGGGGGCGACGATTTCGACGCCTGTCTGGTGAACCTGCTGCTGGAGAAAATTCGGGAAAACGGCGGTCCCGACCTGCAGGGCTACCGGCCGGCCATGGCCCGCCTGAGCGCCGCCGCTGAACAGGCGAAAACCGCCCTGTCCGCAAAAGCGGAGGTTCTTGTTGAAGAAGCCTATATTCCCACCCCGGACGGCAGCCCGTGTACCGTAAGCCATACAATCCAGCGGAATGCCTTCGAGGGGCTGACCGGATATCTGCTGGATCGGACGATCGATTTTGTCAGAAAGGCGCTTGATGAAGCCCGCCTCCGGACTGCCGACATTGACCGGGTTATCCCGGTCGGCGGAATGACCCGCATGCCGGCTGTCGCCGAACGGCTGGAAGAAATCTTTGCTGACGCCCAAATAGCGGTTGCGGACCCGGACCGTAGCGTCAGTCTGGGAGCAGCCATTGACGGAGGCATCATCAACGGTGAAAACGTCGAGCAGATACTTCTGGACGTCACCGCCCATACCCTGAGCCTTGCCGCACTATCCTTCCCGGCCGGGGAAGAAGAATGCGTCCCCGTTATTCCCCGCAACACCACCATCCCGGCTGTCCGCTCCCGCCGCTTTGCCACCACGGTTGACAATCAGAAAATTGTCAGACTGAAGGCCTATCAGGGAGAGGCATTGTATCCCGAGGACAACGTCCTGATCGGCACGACCTACCTGACGCTGGCCAAAGCCGATGCTTTCTGCCCCATTGAGGTGGAATATTCTTACGACCTCAACGGTATGATCCACATGGTGGCCGAACAGAAAGGGTACAGCCGCCGCACGGAGGTCGAATTCGACAGCCGCAACCCGCAGATTGAGCGGACCCAGGAACTTGATTTTTTTGACGATGGCGACAGCTCCGCTCAAGGCGGCTGTGGGGACGAAAAAGATAACGAACGGGATACGGCTCAGGCCGCGACGGGCACGAACTTTGTCATCAACCGGGCGCGTGCGCTGTTGGAAAGGATTGAGGGAGAGAACAGGGAACAGCTTGTCGATCTTTTGGGGCGCTACGAAAAGGCGCTGTTTGAGGACAGCGCCGAACTTGACGTGCTGGAAGATGACCTTCTGGCGTTTATGGACAAAGTTTGAGGCTATGGCAAAAAAAAAGAAAAAGCATGTTCAGCGCAATCCCTCGCTGAACGAACGCCTTGCCGGATACCGGCAAGCCGGGAAATGGGAAGCATTCGCCGCTCTCTATCTGCGCGACCCGGAAGCTTCATCCCGTACGCCCTGGGCGCAGCGCTGGCCGGATGTGCTTTGCAACTGCCTGACCAAGGCCTTGTTCATCAACCGCGATCTGCAGTCGACCCGCGAGTTTGCTTCGCGCCTGCTGAACGAAACCGGAGGCGGCGCGAAGGCCGACATGGCCCGGATAGCTCTGGATTTTCTGAACATGCGGGCGGATGCCGCAAGCAAACCCTCCCCGCTGATCGCCGAAAGCCAATTGCCAGCTCCCTGGCGGGAACTGCGGGCGGCTTTGGCGCAAGCGGCCTCTCAACCGAAAAAACGGGGGCGGGCGGCCTTATCTCCGGGCGCGGCGCTGTTGAAAAAACTTCAGACCCGCTTTGCCGCCCTGTCCGGGGCCGGCACGCTGACGCCCTTCACAGGTTTTCTCCGGCTTGCCGAAGAATTCGAGGTCATAGCCAAAGGCACGGCGGCGGAAAATGCGGCCCGAAGCATTCGGGCTCAGGCTGTGCTTTTACGGGATTTGGGGAAAAGGCAGGGCGGTGGAGCGGACGGGATACGAAACCTTGACCGGCTGGAAAAGCACGGCCAGTTCAGAGAACTGGCCGACGGGAGCATGCCCTCGGCAGTACTGGGCGTCTGGGATTTTTTCTGCTCCCTCGGCGGCCGGAAGTTCGGGCGGGACTGGGAAAATGCCGTCCGGACCCTGCGACTGGCGTTTGACCGGAGAACAGACCCGGAATTGTCGACCGCCTTTCGGCAAGTCGTGTTCCCGCCTTCCGGCAAATCCCGCCTGTTCTGGTTGACCCGGGCCGAAAAGTACGGATGCTGGTCCGAACAGGAGAGATACCTCCTGTCCTTTCTCTGTGCCTATGAAATGTATCGGGATGAGGATGTAGATTTTCGCGACACGCCTGTGCAGATGATTCCGGGCTGGACGCAAACCGTGACGGAGATCGGACGCGCAAGGAGGCCCGAGTCTCCCTGGCCTGTTCAGATGGCCGAAATGCTGGAAGGCATGCTTTTGGAAAATAGCAGCATGTATTTGCCGCTTATACGCCTGCTTGACGTCCCCTATGAAAGCCAGACCGCCGTCGGACTGATCCTGTTGGCGTTCCGGATGGGGTATCTGGACAAGATCCGCAATTCGGCGGCGGTTCATCGCCTGCCCCTGTCGTTAAGCGGGGACGAACTTTCGCTTCTGGTTCAGTTTCTTGTCTTCCATCCCCCCAAGACGGCCAGGATTGACGAACTCGCGGCCATGGTCAAGCCGGATGTTTTTTCCCGCCTGGCAAATCAATGGGTACTGTATGCGGTTGTCAGTTCGGGCTACATGACAGCGAACGGACAGTCGACAACCCCCTGGGACCGGCTGGCAGAGGGGCAGACATTGGACATTCTGGCAACATATCTCCACATCGGCGGTCTTCCCCGGGCTTTCTGCCGCTTGTGCCATGGAACTGGCCGACGCCTGTCCGACGACGAAACGCTCAGACGCGATTTTCAGGATATCCTGCAAAAGGAAGCCGCGGATATGCCTTGGAGCGGCCGGACCTCTCCCGCTTCCAAACCGGATCGGGACGCCGACAATGCTGTGGGCCAGATGCATGACAAATTCTCTGCCGGACTTTTTTTGCTGCTGACGGCATGGCCTCAGGCGGACGGCCGGATTATGCAGCCGCTTTTCAAACTTGCCGTTTACTCCTTTGACGCCGAAGACCTCTGGGACGACGTGGTGCAAGCTGTCGACGCCATCAAGGACCCCGACCGGAAAAAGGAAATCATTGATTGCGTCCGCTTCGTTCTAGACAAAATCCCGCGCCGTCTCATGACGGAGGGAATCGGATATGTACGCAAGATATTCAGAGATATGTCCAAAGGTAAATCCCAGGTGAACCGGGACAGGCTTTCCGCAATGTTTTTGCCGGGTTTGTCGCCCAGACAAAGGAATTGAACAAAAATCGACGATAAAGCATTTGCCGTCCCGGCGGAATATACCGGAAAGCATGGAAGCACCGATTTATGGGAACCTCTACAGACCAGGATTTTTGTTTCCCGGCAAGGAAGGCGAGTTTAGACAAGGGGGAGTATATTCAACATATTCGACCCGTTGGCGAAAGAAGCCTGACGCCGCCAAGGGGCAAAAAGACGGTTTATAGAGGTTCCCTTATTTTTGAGGATGAAGCGGTATCAGGGCAATTTCATTTCCCTGCCGGCGTCCCGCAGTGCGGCTGTTTCCTTTAGATTCTGGCGCTGGTCGTGCAATTTTCTGCCGCGGGCGAGGGCGAGTTCGACCTTGATTTTGCCGCGGCTGAAATGCAGGTTCACCGGGATGAGCGCCAGTCCTTTCTGTTCCACCTTGGCGGCCAACGTCCTGATCTCGCGGGCGTGCAGGAGAAGTTTCCGGTCCCTGTCCGGCTCCTGGGGCGTATAGCCGGCGTTGGCGTAAGGGGCGATGTGCAGGCCCGTGAGAAAGGCTTCGCCTTGGCGGAAAAGGACATGGGCGTCGTGAAAGTTGGCGTCCCCCTTGCGAAGGCTTTTGATTTCCGCGCCGTTCAGGACTATGCCCGCCTCCGTGAAGTCCAGGAACTCAAAATTGTGGCGGGCTTTTTTATTGCGCAGTATGGGGGGGCGGCGTTCGTCGTGCATCCACGCATATTATCCCCGGGAAGGCGGCTAGGCAATATCCGCATCCGGCAGGCAGGTGAAAAAGTCCGAGTCTTCGGGAAAACGGTTGTAGAGGGCCAGACGCGCCATGTTGCCGATAGTCTGGCCGCTGGGCGCGGACAGGGCTTCGTGCAGCAGTTCCCGGCAGTCGGAGGCGCGCATTTTGCGGATCAGGTGCTTGGCGGTGGGGATGGATTGCGGGGCCAGGGAGATTTCGTCCACGCGCATTCCCACCAGCAGGGGCAGGTTGTAGAGATCGGCGGCCATCTCCCCGCAGATGCAGACCGGGATGCCCGCGGAGTGGGCGTTGTCCACGACCAGTTTGATGGAACGGACGACGGCCGGGTGCAGTGTCCGGGTGAGGTAGGCGACTTGGGGGTTATCCCGATCCGCCCCCAGGGAGTATTGAATCAGATCGTTGGTGCCGATGCTGAAAAAGTCCACCTCGCGCGCCAGGATGTCGGAAATCAACACCGTTGACGGCAACTCGACCATGATACCCAGGGGGATGTCCCGGGCATGGGGAATTTTTTCCGCGTCCAGTTCCTGCTTTACCTCGGTGAGGACGGATTTGGCCAGTTTCAGCTCGTCCTGGCCCGAGATCATGGGGAAGAGCAGCGCCGCGTTGCCGGCCGCCCCGGCGCGCAGGATGGCCCGCAACTGGGTGCGGAAGACGTCCTGATGGTGCAGGCAAAAGCGTATCCCGCGCAGCCCCAGGGCGGGGTTCGCCTCCGGGGGGGTCTTGCGGCTGCCGATGACCTTGTCGCCGCCCGCGTCAAAGGTGCGGAAGACGATTTTACGCGGGCCCGCCGCCCTGACCATGCCCAGGTATTCCTGGTAGAGTTCTTCCTCCTCCGGCAGGGCGGGTTTGGAAAGATAGGCGAATTCCGTGCGCACCAGCCCTACGCCTTCGGCCCCGCAGGAAGCGATGTCCGGGTGTTCCACCATGTTTTCCAGGTTGGCCAGCACGCTTATGCGTTCTCCGTCTTCCGTTTCCGCAGGCAGGGCGGCGCCTTTGCTCACTCTTTTTTCGTATTCCGCGAAACGCTCGCGCATGACCCGGTATTCCGCGATCTCGGCGGGATCGGGGTCCAGGATCAGGCGTCCGCTCAACCCGTCCACTATGGCCGTGTTCGCTTGGGAGGCTTTTTCGCCCAGGTTCAGGACCCCGACCAGGGCTGGAATATGCAGGCCGCGCGCCAGGATGCCGCTGTGCGAGGTGGGACCGCCCTGTTCCAGAGCAAAGGCCGCCATGTTCCCTTTCGAGAGACCGGCCACGTCTGCCGGGGTCAGGTCCGGGGCCAGTATGATGCCGTTTTCCATCTTCGGGAAGAGGGCATCGGCCGCGCCGGCCAGACGCGTCTGAATGCGGTCCGCGACCAGGCGCACGTCTTCGATGCGCTCGCGGATATAGGGGGAAGAAAGCCGGCTGAAAGTATCGGCTATTTGCGCCACGCACTCCTCAAGCGCCCATTCGGCGTTCATGCGGTGTTCCCGGATGCGCCGGACGGCTTCGCTGCCCAGTTTGCGGTCCCGGCAGATCATGACCTGGGAAGTCAGGATGTCCCTTTGAATTTTCAACTCCGGAGGCAGCCCGGAGCGCGCGCGCTCAAAGCCCGCCGCGGCCTCCTCTATGGCGGTTGCCAGGCGTTCGCTTTCTTCCTGCACGCGGTCGTTGGGGACGAGCGCATGGCGCATGTTCTGCCTGTGCCGTTTCAGGAAAAGGCAAGGCCCGATGGCGATGCCGGCGGATACGGTTATGCCGCGCAGTATCGCCCTGGCCATTATTCTTCCGCTCCGAAGTCCGCGAATATTTCCCCGAGTCTCTCGGCCGCCTCCCCTGCGTCCGCGCCGCGCGCGCGCAGGGTAAGGACGGCGCCTTTGACGGCCGAAAGGCTCAAAATGTCCAAAACGCTCTTGGCGTCCACAAGCTGGTTGCCGCAGCCCAGAGAAATTTCGGCCGAGAACTCCTGGGCCGCCTGGGCCAGACGCACGGCCGGACGGGCGTGCAGGCCGATTTCCTCGCGCACGGTGAACACTCTTTCCACTTCGGAGGCGGCGGCAAAATCCTTCATTGTCCCCCCGCGGCCTCGTCCGATTCTTGCAGGAGGGTCTCCAGGCGTTCAAGCCGGACTTTTATTTCTTCCAGCTCCCCCGAAGGCCGCTCGCCTGCCGCCTGCTCAAAGGCGGCGAGGGCCGATGAGATTTCCCGGCGCAACAGGGCTTCTCTGCCCAGAAGAGCGGCGTACGCCGCGCGCAACTGCCCGAGTTGCTCCGCGAATTCAAACTGCTGAAGGATGCACAGGTGTTTGTTCAGTAAATCCAGAATATGCCGGTTCATGTCCCGTTCCGCTCCAAAAGGCGATTGATGGCGGTTCCTTTCGTCAATGCCGTTGCTCATGCATTCAACGCATTGAATTTTAATAGGAAAATTGTCAACAGTCCGCATTGTAAATGGGAAACGATATGAGGCAATCCCGCGGCAAGGATTTGCTTGGCAAACACTTGCGGGGCAGAGGACATTTTCAATGTCACTCTGCGCTAATTCCGAACAAAATGGAACATTTCATTCGGAACGGGGCTGACGCAACAAGATGCGTCAGTCCTGTCATTCGGAATCCGGATTAGGGACGAGATTTTGCATCCGCCGGTAGATTTCCCTTGCCGTGCCTTTGCCGACGCGCTTGCGCACCCGTTTTGCCGTCTCCCGCGCTCCCAACCCCGCCTTTGCCTCCTCTTCAATCAGCCGGTCCAGGTCCTCGGGCGGGACGCGTTCTTCGTCCTGGGGCGGGCCTATGATCAGGGTGATTTCCCCCGGAAGGTCCTGCGGGAGGCTTGCGAAGTCTTCCAGAGAAAAGGGGATGAATTCCTCGTGCGTTTTGGTCATCTCCCGCGCCAGACAGGCTTCGCGTTTTCCCAGTACGCGCAGGGCGATTAAGAGACAATCCCTGATCCGGTTTTTCCTTTCAAAAAAAACCAGGCTCAGGCAGAGGCGGGCGTAAGGCGCGAAGAAGGCTTCCCGATCCGAGTCCTTGCGCGGCGCAAAGCCGAGAAAGGCGAAAGGCACGGGCGCGATCCCGCAGGCGGACAGGGCGGCGGCCGGGGCTGAAGGTCCCGGCAGGGGCGAGACCCTGATGCCTTCCTTCCGGCAGGCCCGCACCAGACGGTAGCCGGGGTCGGCGAGCAAAGGCGTGCCCGCGTCGGAGATCAGGGCCAGGTTGAGACCTTTTTTCAGAAGAACCAGGGCCAGGGGCAGGCGTTTTTCCTCGTTGTGCTCGTGCAGGGACAGGAATCCCGGAGAGCGCAGGCCGCAACGGGCGAGCAAGAGCCCGGCCCGGCGCGTGTCTTCCGCCAGAATGCGGTGCGCTCCGGTCAAGGTTTCCCTGGCCCTCGGCGAAAGGTCACCAAGGTTGCCAAGCGGTGTCGCCACCACCCACAAGATGCCGGAGTTCGATGACATTGCAATGCTGCTCCGGGTGGAAGACCCCTTGGGGGTCGCGGCCAACCAGCACCAGGTCAAAGCGGCAGGGGCGATCCCAGAGGGCATGGGCGGAAAGATACAGCCGGGCCGCCTGTGCCAGCCTGCGCCTTTTGCTTTCGGTAAAAGACGCATACAGGGGTATGCCGTCCCTGCAAAAAGGTTCCGGGGCGGAGGCGTCAGGGGACGCGGGCAGCGCGCGCGTTTTGACTTCGACGAAAACCAGCGCGTCCCCCCTGGCTGTCACCAGATCGAGCTCAAGGCCGCTACGCGCGCCTTGCGGCCGCCAGTTGCGGTGCAGAATGCGGAAACCTTGCCGGACGAGAAACGCGGCCGCCGCGTCCTCTCCCGCCCGGCCAAGCTCCAGATGCGCGTTTTTTTCCGCCATGGCCCGCCGTCTCTGTTCCGCCCCGCCGGGTGCAAGAAGCCGCCTCAAAATCGATTTTAACGGTTTCAGACGCCTCCCGCAAGGGTGGCGCGGCTGCTTGTGGCGATGCGAACAAGCTTTGCCGTCCAAGGCATTTTACGCTTGAAACGCTTGCCTGACGGCGGACAAGCCCGCCGTCAGGCATTTCGCTGCAAGGATTTGCAGGCAAATCCTTGCAGAGCAGTCCAAATTTCAAAGTTATTTTTCAAAGTTACTTTTCAAAGTTGAACTGCTCTAGCGACAATCTCAAGCGTAAAATGCTCCAGAAGTATACCTACCGCGAACTGTCGATCAGCGTGCCCTTGCCCTCGTAGGCGGCCGACAGTATGGACCGGCTCAGGTGATAGGTATCGCTCACGGCCGCCTGGGCGGAAGTTCCGGACTTTTTTATGCCTATGCCCTTGTTGAGTTTGTTCAAGGTTCCGGTCACTATGTCCCGGTCGATGCCCGCCTTGACGACCGCTCCCGCGGCATCGGCTGCGTTTTTCATGCCCACCTCCGTTTGGTATTGTGCCCAGTCTTATCGGCGCGCCAGCGCGATACTTTACCCGCATGCGCATTATATTTCCGCGCGGAAATCCGGTTCCCGCGCGGAAATCCGCAGATGTATTTCGCTCATAAGCTTATGCGAAAATATTAGTTCACTGCGGACAGCGACGCTATATGATTACTGCGAGACGCCCGCCTGCGGCGGGCACAGCCCCCCGCAACGGCGGGGAGTTGCGCGGCAAATCCCCGCAGGGTTCGGTAACACCCGCATTTGACCGGCTCCGGCGTGGAGTCCGTGAGCCGCGCATCCAAACCAGCAAGACCAGAGAGGTCCATTATGCTCAAACGCCTGCTCATCCTGCCCCTTGTCGCCGCTGCCGCAACCCTTCTGCCGCTTGCGGCCGGCGCGGCCCGAACCAATGGAAACATCATCGTGGCCGACGCCAATTCCACCCATCACCTCAACTTGTACGTGGCCTTCGAAAAAGGCCTGTTCAAAAAGCGCGGGCTGAACGTCGAAATCAAGCAGACCAGCTCCGGCGTGGCCGCAGTGGTGGGCGGCGAAGCGGATATCGTCTTCAACTGCCCGACCGGCGTCATCACGCCCATAGCCAAAGGGCAGAACATCACCATCATCGCCCAGGTAAAAATTCCCTGCACCTCGGTGCTGGTGGCACCGGCGAACAGCCCCTTCAAAAAGCCGGCCGACCTCAAGGGCCAGCAACTGGCCGGTCTTTCCAACACCTGCTGCGCGGTCATAGCCATCCGCGACACACTGAAACGGCAGTTCAACACGGAGTTCACCCTTACGGCCCTGGCGCCCGGCGCCGCTCTCGCCGCTTTGGAAGGCAACGCCGTCAAAGGGGCGATCCTGGAGGAGCCCTTTGTGGCCGAAGCCCTACTCTTGAAGGACTCCGCCGGCAAACCCAAGTACAAAACCATTTTCGACGGCCGTTCCGACGCGGACGGCGACGGCAAAATCGAACCCAATCTGGCCGGGGAAAATCCGCCCTGCCGCACCATCAACGCGAACAAGGATTTTATAAGGGATAACCTTAACGAGGCCAAGGCCTTCGTCGCGGCCATTGACGAAGCGGACAAGCTGATCCGCGCCAATCCCACGGCCGACGACATCGTCGCCATCGCCCACAAGTACGTGCCCAACGTCTCCCGGCAGGCAATCGTGGACAGCAATCCCAAGCTGGGATTCCTGATCAGGCTGGATACGCGCGGACTGATCGGCTATGCCCAAGATCTGGTCAATCAGGGAACTATTGACAAAAACCCCGGCGACGCGCTCTTTGCGCCGGAATTCAAAGGGATCACCTGGTGATCGCCGACCAATATGAGACAAGGGGGATCCGCCGGGTTTTATCGGAACTCGGCGGATTCGCCAAAAACGCACTGGGGAATTTCTTTTCCCCGGAGTTTCTTTGTCTTCTCATCCCTTTGCTGCTGCTCTGGGAGCTGCTGCCCCGTTCCGGCCTCGTTCCCGAAAGCCTGCTGCCGCGCCTGAGCACCGTGGCGGCGGCCTTCGGGGACATGCTGGCCCACAAAAACCTTGTCTCACACATCCTCTACAGCATGGGCCGCTTTTTCACGGCCTTCGGCATAGCCGTGGCCCTGGCCGTGCCCATCGGCCTGCTCATGGGCTGGAACCAGAAAATCAGGGCGATTTTCCTTCCCCTCTGGCAACTTTTGTCGCCCATTCCACCCCCGGCCTGGGTGCCGATGACCATCATATTTTTCGGCATCGGCTCGCGTATGCATATTTTCCTTATGTTCATCGGCATCTTCTATCCCGTGCTTTTCAACACCTATCAGGGCATCAAGGATACGGATCCGCGCTACCTCGCCTCGGCCAGGGTTTTCGGGGCGAGCGAGTTCACCCTGCTGCGCAAGGTTTATTTCTGGCACGCCTTCGGCTCCATCGTCATGAGCCTTAAGACGGGCGTGGCCATGGGTCTGGTGATGCTGGTCATCGGGGAGGCCTACGGCGGGACCATGGGCATAGGCTATCTTCTCGGACAGGCCAAGGATTATTTCCTGATCCCGGAGATGATGGTCTGCATGGCCGTGCTGGGCTTTATCGGCTGGTTTCTGATTGAGGTTCTGAAATATCTGGAAATCAAACTGGCCGTGTGGAAAGTGGGACGATGATCGAAGCGCGCGGGATCAGCAAATTTTTTTCCGTGGTCACCGGGAAGGGGCTGGCCGAAGGACTGACGGCCGTGCTCAACGTGTCCCTGACCATTGAGGACGGCAGGATCGTCAGCCTGCTCGGCCCTTCCGGCTGCGGAAAATCCACCTTTCTGGAAATTCTGGCCGGGCTTCAGGCCCCGACCGACGGGCAAATCCGGATTGACGGCGAGCTCGTGCTGGAACCCCTTCCCTCGACGCGCAAGGAGATGGAAGAATACAAGCGGCGCTACCGCTTCATTTCGCCCCTGGCCAACGGGGTGTTCACCGACCGTCCCAAGCACGACATCGCCATGATTTTTCAGGATTACGCGGTATTCCCCTGGATGACGGCCGTCCAGAACGTCATCTTCGCCCTGAACATCCGCGCGGCGGACAAAAAAGGCCCCGAGCGGCCCCAGCGTTCGGAAATAAGGGACAAGGCCCGTTTTTACCTGAACAAGGCGGGGCTTGCCGGAATGGAAAACAAATACCCCTCCCAGCTTTCCGGCGGCATGCGCCAGCGTCTGGCGCTCGCGCGGGCGCTCTCGGTGGAGCCGAGAATCATCCTCATGGACGAACCCTTCGCCGCGGTTGACGCCCTGCAGCGGGAAAAACTGCAGGACGACCTGCTGCGCCTGTGGGGCGAGGCGAAGGCCGGCGGGGCTCCGATTACCATTGTCATGGTCAGCCATGACGTGCAGGAGGCGGTGTTTCTCTCGGACGAGGTGATCGTGTTTTCCCCCGGCCCCGGCGGCACCATCCGCAACCGCGTCCCGGTGGACGCGCCCCGTCCCCGGGCGCGGACCAGCCCGGCCATCGTGGATATACGGGAGCGCATTCTCGCCATTCTCCAATACGACATCAACCAGGAAAGCGCGTGCGCGATATGAACCGCGCCATTTTATGCCGGGGCAGGATTTACGGGGGCGTTATCGAAACACGCGGCAATACGCCCCTGGTGCGTCTTTCCAGGCTGGGGGCGAATCTTCCCGGCGCCATTCTAGCGAAGCTCGAATCCTTCAATCCCATGAACAGCGTCAAGTGCCGCATCGGCGCGGCCATGCTGGAAGCGGCCGAGCGGGAGGGGAAACTCGGACCCGGCGGCACGGTCATCGAACCCACCTCCGGCAACACGGGCATCGGTCTGGCCTTCGCCTGCGCCGCCAAAGGCTACAAACTGGTCCTGACCATGCCGGAGACGATGTCCATCGAACGCCGGAAACTTGCGGCCATGCTGGGCGCGGACGTGGTGCTCACCTCCGGCAAGGACGGCATGCTCGGCTCCGTGCGCAAGGCCAAAGACCTTCTGGCCCAGATTCCCGATTCTTTCATACCCCTGCAGTTCGAGAACCCCGCCAACCCGGAGGTCCACCGCCGCACCACAGCGGAGGAAATATGGGTCGATACTGGCGGGAAGGTGGACTGCTTCGTGGCCGGGGTGGGCACCGGCGGCACCATCACCGGGGTCGGCGAGGTGCTCAAGGAACGCGCGCCGGGGACGAAAATCGTGGCCGTAGAACCGGACGCGTCCCCGGTGCTGTCCGGAGGCAGACCCGGCCCCCACCGCATACAGGGCATCGGCGCGGGGTTTGTGCCGAAGATACTCAACCGCGCCATCATCGACGAAATCATCCGGGTGACCAACGAAGACGCCATAGCCACGGCGCGGGAGACCGCGCGCCTGGAAGGCGTTCTCACCGGCATTTCCGCCGGGGCCGCCCTGTGGGCGGCCAGGAACATAGCCGCGCGGCCGGAAAGCGCCGGGAAGAACATCGTGGTCATCCTGCCGGATTCAGGCGAACGCTATCTTTCCACCCAACTTTCCGACATGGAGGGATAAGCTGATGTCGCGCACCGTTTCCTTCCTTGCCGCAACCTGTCTTCTGATCGTCTGTCCGGCGGCTTTCGCCCATGCTCCCGACGCTGTCCTCAAGAACAGCGTCGGCATGGAATTCGTCCTCATCCCGGCGGGCAGCTTTCAGATGGGTTCGGGCGTTCTGGACGACGAAAAACCGGTCCACCGGGTCGAGATATCCAGGGCCTTTTACTTGGGCAAACACGAGGTGACGCAGGGGCAATGGACGCAAATCATGGGGAAAAACCCCAGTTGGTTTACGGGGGAGAACCTGCCGGTCGAACAGGTGTTCTGGGACGAGGCTCAGGAATTCATCCGCCGTCTGAACCTCAAGGAAGGCCGCGACGGCTATCGTCTGCCCACGGAGGCGGAGTGGGAATACGCGGCCCGGGCTGGTCTTGATTCCGATCCTTCCGGGGAGGAGTTGGGGGAAATCGCCTGGTATGCGGAAAACGCCGGCGGCGCCACGCACCCTGTGGGAGAGAAAAAGCCCAACGCTCTGGGGATTTACGACATGCTGGGCAACGTCAACGAATGGGTGGCGGACTGGTTTTCGAGCGCCTATTACGCGCAAAGCCCCGCCAAAGACCCCGCCGGGCCGGACTCGGGCACGCTGCGCGTGCGCAGGGGGGGCAGTTGGAGCGACGAGGCGGCGAACTGCCGCCCCGCCCGCCGCTCCTTCGACACGCCGGACAGCAGCGCCTGCGGCGCTCCCGGCTGCCGTTTCGGCGATCTCGGGTTCCGGGTGCTGCTGACCGTGGAATAGGGAAGACATAGAGCCTCGTTGAGGGGCCGACGGACCTCGACTCAAAATCATTTCGCGGACACCAGGGCTGACGCATCTTATTGCGTCAGCCCTGCGGCGATGCGCAAGCATCGCCCGAAGCCGCAGGCTTCGTAAGGAGCAAGGAGGCTTTGCCGCCGCCGCGAATCTCAAAGCGTATATCATAATATCCTGAATTAACAATATAAAATTTAGATGCGTCAGCCCTGCCGCAGACACATTGAGCCCGTTGACGGGGTCTGATATGAAAGACCATGCGGGTCGAACATGGAACTTCTTCAATGAACATCAGGCGTCGGATTTCGTCCGACAACCCGGCCCTGCTGGCGTTATGGAAACGCTCCGTCACGGCCAGCCACACATTTTTGACGGAAGACGATATCGGACATATAGAAACGGATGTTGAAACCGTCTATCTGCCTGCCCTGGAAGTGTGGGCATGCGAATCTTCCGAAGGGAAACTGCTCGGGTTTACAGGGTTGAACGGCACAAAAGTGGAAATGCTGTTCGTCGAGCCGGCATATCGCGGCCGGGGAGTGGGGAGCCTTTTGCTGGATCATGTCCGACAGCAATATGTAACATTGAGCATAGACGTAAATGCACAAAACACGCAGGCTCACGGCTTTTACCTGCGCTACGGATTTAAGGAGATTGGGCGTTCCGGGACGGACGATGCCGGGCGGCCATTTCCGCTGATCCGCATGGAATTGAAAGAGTAAACGCATATATGGCCCCGTCCTGTGGTCAAGGGGGGAGCGGTTTATGCGTTTTCAATGTCAAACCGCTCTATGCCGCGCTGGCGTCCGTGCCGACATTTTTTTGCTGCAGCCGCGCAGCCCGGAGACGCCCATGCATGTTTACGGCAGCGCCATCCCCGCCGTCCTGGCTTACATCGCCTTCATCCACGTCCTTGTTTCCCTGCTTGCGCGCCCGGTCGGACGCAAAGATCCGAAAAATCCCCCGGTCTGCCGACGGAACGCGGAAACGGACCTCTTCCGCTCGTCGGACCTTACCCGCCCGGACGCCGAACCGAAGAAAACGGCGTCGGATGCCCTGCGCACCGCGCAGGCCGCCCTGTCCGGCCTGCCTCTGACCGCTCTGCCGTCTCTGGCCGTTTTTCCGCTCCTGCCCGTCGGCAGCCTGCCCCCTCTTGTTCCGGCGGACTTCGGCCTCCTCCTCGCCCTCGGCCTGCTCGGCGCGGCCTTTATCACGCAACGCAAGCGCCGCGCCGCCTTGGGCGGCCTGGCCTCCCTCGGCCTTGCGGCGGGCACTGCCGCCTTCGTCGCCTGGCGCAGGGGTCTGCCCGGAGCGACCTGCGATCCTGGGGTTTTCATGGCCGTCCCCCTGTGGAGCGTACTGGACGGCGTCGGACGTATCGGACTGCTCTGCCTTACGGCCGGACTTCTGATCCTCACCGGCCGCGCCTTCTCTCCCGAAGATCCGGAAGACCGCAAAGAATCGGAAAAACCCGAAGGCCACGGGAGCAAAAAATCTTTCGCCCGATACGCCCTCTGCCTGGCGAGCGGGCAATTCACCCTGGCCCTGCTCCAGCCTCTGACCTTCACCCTCCTGCTCCCCTTTGCGCCTCCGGCCCTCACGCTCTGCCTGGATTTCCTCCTGAACTGGCTCCTGCTCCTTTTTCTGGTCTTCAGGCTCAGACCTTTTGCCGCCTCCTGCGTCAAAGCGGCCTTCATCCCCCCGCTGCTGCTTGCGGCAGGCGCGTCCCTGTGCCTGATCGACGCCGTTTCGTAGCCCGTGCGCCTTATAAGGCATTTTACGCTTGCGATTGTCGTTTAACGGCGAAAGCCCACCTGCGCCAATCTTGCGGACGGTGCGAAGCAATGCTTCGCACCGCCGGACATTTCATCGGAATATACTTGCAATGGTGCAATGCTCTATTTCCTCTCGACCTCGCCGCGCAAGTTTGGCATTCTGCAAGAGCGTTTAACGCTTGAGACGCTTGCTTGACGGCGGCAGCCAGGATTGCGGATGGAAACACATTTGCGGTTCCGATGTTTCAACCATAAAGGAATTTCTGACGAATACCCTCTGGCAAAGAACGGACTTCCTGAAAGCAGGCGATGGCGTCCTGCGTCCGGGCGGCATGGAACTGACCCGGCGCGGTCTCGCCCTGTGCGCAGGCCTTTGCGGACTTGAATCTTCCGCGCTGGTGCTGGATCTGGGCTGCGGAACGGGGGCGACCCTCGGCCTGCTGCTGGCCGAAGGCTACCGGGCCTTCGGCCTGGACGAAACCATCCAGCCGGCCCTGAAGGATCGGCCCGGCTGCCGGGACCGGACGGTCCGGGCGGACATGGCCCGCCTGCCTCTTGCCGACGAAACGGCGGACGCGCTTCTCGGCGAATGCGTGCTTTCCCTGCTGCCCGACCCGGCGGCCGCCCTCAAGGAATGGCACAGGGTGCTGCGCCCCGGCGGGGCGCTGCTCCTGAGCGACTTCCACCTGCGCGAGCCAGAGGCCCCTACTCCGAGGCCAGACGCCCGGCCCGCCGGGTCCTGCCTCAACATCTCCCTCCCCGGCTCCTGTCTGGACGGCGCGCTTTTCGCGCGGGAATGGGAGGAACTGCTGCGGGGGGCCGGATTTATTCTGCGCGCCAGCGAGGACCACAGCGCGGGTCTGGCCGCGCTGGCGGCGCGCCTCGTCTGGTACGGGCAGGGGGACTTGCCCGAAATCTTCGGGCTCCGTTCCCCCGGCAAAAACCGGACCTGCGGCGTGCGTCGCTATGGATACGGGTTGTGGGCGGCGCAAAAGATGGCCGAATGACCCCCGCGTCCACTCCCCTCACTCCTCTCACTCCCCTCACTCCTCTGGACGCCTGGATTGAACGCGCCCTGCCCGCCGGTAGCGGTCCTCTGCCGGAGCGCGTCCTGCAGGCGCAGCTTGAGGGACTGCGGCGGCTGCTCGGCTATGTGAGCGAACGCAGCCCATTTTATGCCGCGTATTTCGCGGGGCGGTCCCTTTGCCTGGAAAACCCGGCGGACCTGGCTCGCCTGCCTTTCACCGAAGCCCGGCATCTGCGCGAGTGGAAGAAATTTCTCTGCGTTTCGCACGGCGAGGTGCGGCGTTTTGTGACCCTGGACACATCCGGCACCAGCGGATCACCCAAGCGCCTGGCTTTTACGGAAAACGACCTTGCCGCCACGCGGGATTTCTTCCGCGTGGGCTTAAGCGAACTCGTCCGCCCGGGAGAGCGTCTGGGCGTGCTTCTGCCGGGGGGCGAACGCCCCGACGGGGTGGCGGATCAGTTGCGTCAGGCCCTAAGCCTCCGGGGCACGGCAGTGGCAAGCCTGCCTCCGGCTTTTAAGGAGCCGAAAGAACTGGCCGCCTGGGTGATCGAGGGGAAATTCCATTGCCTGGTGGCCCTGCCGGGGCAGTTGCGCGCCCTGCTCGCCCTGCTGCCCGAGGCCCCCGCTCCCCTGCGCTCGGTCCTATCCAGCGCGGACCGTCTTGATCCACGGCTCGGAGATGCCCTGCGCAGGGACTGGGACTGCGATCTGCGGGACCACTACGGACTCACTGAAAGCGCCTACGGTCTGGGAGTGGAGTGCGCGGCGCACGACGGCTATCACTTGCGCTCCCTGGATGTCTTCACGGAAATAGTGGATGTGCGGACAAATGCCCTCCTGCCGCCCGGAGAGACAGGAGAGGTGGTCATCAGCACCCTGCGGCGCGAGGCAATGCCTCTGATGCGCTACCGCACCGGCGACGTGGCCTGCCTTCTGCCCGGTCCCTGCCGCTGCGGCAGCCCCATGCCGCGCCTTGGCCCCATACTGGGAAGACTCGAACGATCTTCGGGCGGGGATGCGCGTCTTGTCCGGCCGCCCAAGGGAGGGATGGGGCGCGCTGGTTTTACAGCCGCTCCGGTGGAAGCCGCCCTTTGAAAACGTATAAACCGCTTTGCGGGAATTTGCCTGCAAATCCCCGCCGCGAGATTGTCGAGAGGCGGACTTGTTTCGCCGCCAAGCGACAATCTCAAGCGTAAAACGCTCCGGAGAGACCCCGTGAAGTTCTGCGCCCTGATCCTGGCCGGCGGACGGTCCGCGCGCATGGGCAAAGTGAAGCCACTTCTGCCTTTGCCGCGAAAAAACGCCGGCCCCCGCTCCGCCCTTGCGACCCTGGCCTGCCTGTACTCAAGCGCCGGGGTGCGGGATGTGCTGGTGGTAAGCGGTTTTCACGCCGAGGCCGTGGAAGGGGCCGCGCGCGCCCTGTCCCTTGCCGTCGCGCGCAACCTTCGCCCGGAGCGGGGCATGTTCTCTTCGGTGCGCGTGGGTCTTGAGGCCGCGCCCGCGGACTGCGACGGCATTTTCGTCCATCCCGCCGACGTGCCCCTGGTCGGCGGACATACCCTGAAGCTCCTGATCGAAGCCGCTTCCGAAAATTTCGACGCCGTGCTGATCCCCTGTCACAAGGGCCGCCCCGGCCACCCCCCGCTTCTGCCGGCCGTTTTCCGGGAAGCCGTGCTCGAACACGCGGGCGGCGGAGGACTGCGCGCCGCCCTGGCGGGATTGCCGGGGAGAGAAGTGGACACGCCCGATCCCTTCATTCTCGAAGACATGGACCGTCCGGAAGACTACAGGCGCATCGAGCGTCTCGCCCGGATCGGGAGTGTGCCGTGAAAGCCCTGGTCCTCGCGCGCCACGGCGCCTTGGCCCCCAATCCGGAACGGCGCTTCATCGGGGTCTCGGACCTGCCCTTGAGCGATGCGGGCAGAAAACAGATACGCGCCCTGGCCCGCAATCCGGCGGACACGATAGGGAACCCGGCCGCGATCTTCTGCTCGGACCTGGCCCGTTCAAGGGAGAGCGCGGCCGTTCTTGCCGCGGCGCTCAAAAACGTCCCCCTGCATATTGAGCCGGGCTTGCGGGAGATCGACCTGGGTCGCTGGGAGATGCTCAGTCCCGCCGAAGTGCGGCTGGCCTTTCCCGGCCAATACGAAGCGCGCGGGCTCTCCCCCGCGTCATTTCGCCCGGCGGGAGGGGAAAGTTTTTGCGACCTGCGCGAAAGGGTTCTCGCCGCCCACGCCCGGATGCGCGCGCGCTACCCGGAGGCCCTTTTGCTCATGGTCGGCCACGCCGGGGTCAACAGGACCCTGATCGCCGAATATCTGGCCCTGCCGCTCGCGGACCTCTTCTCCATCCCTCAGCCTTACGCCTGCCTGAGCCTGCTTGAGGGGTGGTGAAACCTGAAACGCAAACGGGCGTCAGACCCCCGCCTCGATGAGCACTTCCATGACGCCCCCGCAGACCATGCCGTCCTCTTCGGCGGAATCCGTCATATCCACGGTTTTACGGCGCCAGCCGCCCTGCGCGGCTATGCGCCGCGCCTCCCGGACGACTTCGGCTTCGGCGCAGCCCCCGCCTATGCTGCCGATAATGCGGCCGTCCTCAAGAACGGCCATTTTCGCCCCCGCCCCCCTGGGCGCCGATCCCTTGACCGAAAGCACCGTTACCAGCGCGGCCTTCTCCCCGTGATCCGAGGCCAGCCATTGCAAGAGTTCCGCATCCGCGAAGGCCCCTTCATCCCGCCCGCTCCCCGCCGGGGATTGCCCGCGCCGCGTCTGCACCATTTCCGCGAGAATGGACAAGGCGATTTCCTCGGGCGTAACCGCGCCTATGGCAAGGCCGATGGGGGCGTGCAGGTTTTCCAGAACTTCCGGAGCGAAGCCTTCCCCAAGCAGTTGTTCTCTGACGATGCGCACGCGCCGCTTTGAACCGATCATGCCCACGTAACGCGGCGGCTCTCCCCTCAGAACGGCGCGCAGGCAGTCCTGGTCGTGCTTGTGTCCCCTGGTCACTACGGCCACATAGTCGCTTTTGCGAAAGGCAAGCCGTCCGGCCGCCGCCTCGAAATAATCGCAGACAACCTCGCGCGCCGCCGGAAACCGCTCCCGGTTCGCAAAGGAGGGTCTGTCGTCGAAAACGACGACCTCAAAGCGGAGCATGGCGCCCATGGCCGCCAGCGGGACAGCCACATGGCCCGCTCCCAGTATGACCAGCCGGGATTCGGGGGACAGACGCTCAAAAACAGTGAACCCCTCCCCATCTTCGGCGACGCGTAACGCCCTCTCTCCGCCGCCGAAAGCGCCCGCGTCCGCGCACAGGGTCTTGGTCAACCCTTCCGGACGGCAGACGGTAAGCAACGCGGCCTCGCGCCCCTTTCCCAAGTTGTCGAGCAGTTGTCGGTAAATGTTCGGCATCAGCCTGCTCCCGTGCGCCCGAAAAAATCCCTCCGGGACGCTGCGGAGAAAATTTGCTGGAGACAATTTACTGTTGCCATTATGTACTAAATGACATATTTTTACAATAAAGCGTGACCAGATTCTCAGGGCGGCGCAATAAGATGCGTCGGCCCTGCGGCGATGCGCAAGCATCACCCGAGGCCGCAGGCTTCGTAAGGAGCAAGGCGGCTTTGCCCGCCTGCGGCGACCCCGGGCGCAAAAGGCTGTAAGGAACCGCTGATTTATCGAGGTTTCAAGCCATAAAGGAATTTTTGGTGAAAAGTATCCCCACGCGCGCGGCGGTCGGCCTGACCCTCTGCCACGACATCACGGAAATCATACCCGGAAAAATTAAGCACGCCGCCTTCAAACGCGGCCACAGGGTGCGCCCGGAGGATGTGGAGCATCTTCTGCGTCTCGGCAAGGAAAATCTCTATATCTGGGAAGCGGAACAGGATGCGGTGCATGAGGACGAGGCGGCCCGCCGCCTTGCGGCCGCCTTTGCCGGGCCCGGGGTGGTTTTCTGCGAACCCTCGGAAGGCCGCGTCAATTTCCGGGCCGCGCGGCGCGGCCTTTTTGTCGTCAATCGCGAACTTCTGGACCGCGTGAACGCCATACCGGACGTAACCGCGGCCACGGCCCACGGCATGCAGGCCGTGGAAAAGGACAGGCTGCTGGCCGGAACCAGGGTCATCCCCCTGGCCGTCGCGGAAAGTTCGCTTCTGGCCGCCGAAGACTGCTGCCGCCAGGCCTTCTCCCCCCTGCTTTCCATCCTGCCTTTCAAAAAACACCGCGTGGCCGTCGTCGTCACCGGTCGGGAGGTTTTCGAGGGCATAATCAAGGACGGCTTCGTCCCGGTTCTGAAAAAGAAATTCAAGGCCTGGGGCTCAACGGTCTTCAGGGAACAGACCGTGCCGGACGAGACCTCGGCTACGGCCGCGGCCATTCTGGAGGCGCTTGCGCAGGGCGCGGACATGGTCTGCGTCACCGGCGGCATGAGCGTGGACCCGGACGATCGGACCCCCGCGGCCATCCGTGACGTGGGTTGCGACATCGTGGTCCGGGGGGTGCCGGTCTTTCCCGGGGCCATGTTCATGCTCGGCTACAAAGGACGCGTGCCGGTGCTGGGGGTGCCGGGGTGCGTCATGTACCAGCGGGCCAGCGTCTTCGATCTGGTCGTGCCCCGCATTCTGGCCGGCCAGCGCATCGTGCGGCGCGACCTCTCGGATCTGGCGCACGGGGGCCTGTGCATGAACTGTACGCGTTGCGCATACCCGAACTGCGCCTTCGGCAAAGGCTGAAATTTTTCCGCAATGCCGCAAAAACCCGGCGCAGACCGCGCAAGGACGCCTCCGGAGTAACCCCGGATGAATGCATGTTACGCCTGAGATTGTCGCTTGACGGCGAAGCAAGTTCGCCTCGCGGCAATCTCAAGCGAAAATCCTCTAAAGCAGGAGAAGGAGAGAGGTCATGATCCAGAAACGCATCTTCATCAACGGAATTGAGCGCAACATCTTCTGCGAGGCCGAAGCGAGCCTTGCGGAAGTGCTGCGCGAACAGCTCGGCCTGACCGGCACCAAGGTCGGCTGCGGGCAGGGACAGTGCGGGGCCTGCTCCGTTATCCTGGACGGCAGGCTGGTCCGCTCCTGCCTCACCAGGATGAAGCGCGTGCCGGAATTCGCCAGGGTCACGACCATTGAAGGCGTGGGCGCCCCGGATCGCCTCCATGTGCTTCAGAAGGCCTGGATCAAACACGGGGGCGCGCAGTGCGGCTTTTGTACGCCCGGATTCATCGTGTCCGCCAAGGCCCTGCTGGACGAAAACAAGAACCCCTCGCGCACGGAGGTGCGCGAATGGTTCCATAAAAACCACAACCTCTGCCGCTGTACCGGCTACATCCCGCTGGTGGACGCCGTTCTGGACGCGGCCAGTGTGTTGCGCGGGGAAATGAAGGAATCCGAACTTGATTTCAAGCTCCCCGCGGACGGACGCGTCTGGGGAAGCAAATACCCCCGCCCCACGGCCGCGGGCAAGGTCACCGGAACTCTGGAGTACGGAGCGGACCTGGCTTTGCAGCTTCCGGCGGAAGCCCTGCAGATCGCCCTGGTGCAGGCCGAGGTTTCCCACGCCAACATCAAGGGCATAGACGCCTCCGAGGCGGAAAAAATGCCGGGCGTGTTCAAAGTGGTCACCTATAAGGACGTAAAGGGGAAAAACCGCATCAACGGCGTCCCCTTCTTCCCCGGCAACAAATGCGACGGCTGGGATCGCCCCATTCTCTGCGATCGGAAAGTTTTCCAGTACGGCGACGCCATAGCCATGGTCTGCGCCGCGACCAAATGCCAGGCCGAGGCCGCGGCCGCCAAGGTCAAAGTTGACCTGGAAGTGCTGCCCGCCTACCTGTCCGTGCCCGAAGCCAAGGCTCCGGACGCCATTGAGATCCACCCCGGCATGCCCAACCACTATTTCACCCAGATGCTGGAAAAGGGCGAAGACACCGCGAAATTCTTCAACAGCCCGGATTACGTCTCGATCGAGGACTTCACCATTTCCAGCCGCCAGCCGCACCTGCCCATGGAACCGGACGTGGCCTTCGGCTGGTGGGACGAGGAGGGCAGGCTGCACGTGCATTCCAAGTCCATCGGGGTGCATCTGCATAAGGCCATGATCCAGGAAGGATTGGGACTTGCCGAGGACAAGCTGGTTCTGGCCTCCAACCCCATGGGCGGCACCTTCGGGTATAAGTTCAGCCCGACCATCGAAGCCCTGGTAGGCGTAGCCGTCATGGCCACCGGACGGCCCTGCGCCCTGGTCTTCAATTACAAACAGCAACAGCAATACACCGGCAAACGCTCCCCCTTCTACACCACCATCCGCTTCGCGGCGGACAAGCAGGGCAAACTTGTGGCCATGGAATCCGATTTCGACGTGGACCACGGCCCCTATTCGGAGTTCGGCGATCTCCTGACCATGCGCGGCATCCAGTTCATGGGCGCGGGCTACGACATCCCCAACATGCGCGGCGAAGGGCGCACCATCTGCACCAACCACGCGTGGGGGTCGGCCTTCCGGGGCTACGGCGGACCCCAGGCCTTCCTGGCGACGGAAACCGCCCTGGACCAGCTGGCGGAAAAACTCTGCATGGACCCCCTGGAATTCCGCTATAAAAACGTGTATCGCCAAGGGGCGACAAACCCGAGCGGCCAGACCCCGGATTCCTTCTCCCTGCCCAAGATGCTCGACGCGTTGCGGCCCAAATACAAAGCGGCCCTCGAAAAGGCCAAAAAGGAATCCACCCCGGCCTTCAGGAAAGGCGTGGGCATATCCACCGGCGTGTACGGCTGCGGCCTTGACGGTCCGGACTCCTCCCAGGCCTACGTGGAAATGCATGAGGACGGCTGCATCACCGTAGGCACCGCCTGGGAAGACCACGGCCAGGGCGCTGACGCGGGCGCGGTCGGGACGGCCCATGAAGCCCTGCGGCCCATGGGAGTCAGCCCGGACAAGCTGCGCTTCACCTGGCCGGATACGGACAAGCCGGTATCCGGGCCGGCGGGCGGTTCCCGCTCCCAGGTGATGACCGGGGGCGCGATCCGCGTGGCTTGCGAAAACCTGCTCGCCGCCGCCAAAAAAGCCGACGGTTCCTACATGACTTACGCGGAACTGAAGGCCGCCGGCAAACCGGCAAAATACGAGGGGACCTTCTCCGTGCCCGGCGTGCCCAATAACGAGAAAGGCCAGGGCAAACCCTTCATGGTGTACATGTACGGGGTCTATATGGCCGAGGTGACGGTGGAAACGGCCACCGGCAAAGTCGCCGTGGATCGGGTCACCAACATGCTGGACATCGGCAAAGTCAACAACCGTCTGGTAGTGGACGGACAGAACTGGGGCGGCATAGCTCAGGGCATCGGTTACGCCCTCTTTGAAGACTTCGAAGACATCAAGAAAGACGCGACCATGCTCGGGGCGGGTTTTCCGACCGTCAAACAGATCCCGGACGACATCGAAGTCATTTATTTTGAGGAACCGCGCGAATACGGCGTGTTCGGCGCCGCGGGCACGGGCGAAGTGCCCCTGTGCGGCATGCATCCCGCCGTGCTGAACGCCATCTACAACGCCTGCGGAGCGCGCGTGAAGCGTATCCCGGCCCTTCCGGAAAGGGTCCTGGAAGCCATGCCCCGGTAACAGGCATAATGCTGACGCCGGATTGCCCCTCCGGAAAGGATGAAATCCTACAGCATTTTGCGCTTGAGATTGTCGCTTTACGGCGGGAGTAGCCCGCCTGCGCCAATTTCGCGGACGGTGTGACGCTTCGCTTACACCGTCAGAGCATTTCATCGGAAAGATACTTTCAATGGCAAAATGCTCTGAATTCTCCGGCCGGAAAGCCTTCTTTCCGGCCGGAGAACCCGCGGTATTCCATTTCCGGACGCAAATTCCACAAGGAGAAACACCCGGTCAAGCATGGAACAGGCATTACTCCACGACCTTGAATCCAGATGCACCCAGGAAGAAGCGCCGGCCTGCCGGAGCATGTGCCCCCTGCATGTGGACGGGCGGGACTTCGCCCGGTTCATGGGCGAGGGCCGGTTCGACGAGGCCCGCGCCGTCCTGGAGCGTTTCATGCCCCTGGCCGGGCTGTGCGCCTTTCTCTGCCAGGGGGAGTGTATGCCCCATTGCCGCAGGGCGGAAACAGACACGGGCGTGAACCTGCCCATGCTGGAACGCGCCTGCGCTCTGCACTCCCGTCCGGGCAAAGCCATGCCTCTGCCCGCCTCGGGCAAAAGCGCGACTCTCGCGGGATCAGGACTCTCCTCCCTCTGCCTGGCCTTTGAGCTGGGGAAAAAAGGCTGCAAGGTCAAGATCGTACACACCGGGGAAGCGGGCCAGGCCCTTGCCGCCCGCGCTTCGGACCTGCTGCCCCGGGGCGCCCTGTCCGGGGCGATGGAGCGGCTTCTGGCCCTGCGCGTCAGCTTCGAGCGGGTGGACGACTTTTCTCCCGATCTCTGCGCGACCCTGCTCCGGGAAAACAAGATCCTCTACCTGGGTCTGGACGACCCGGCCCTCGACTTCCGCCTGTCCGCCTTCGGGCTTGAGCACCCCGGCGATCCGCTGACCCTGGAAACAGCGATCCCCGGAATCTTCGCGGGCGGGGCCGGGATTTCCTTCATCAAGGCCGCGGCGGCGGGCAGACGGGCGGCGGGTTCCATAACGCGCTTCATGCAGGGGGTTTCTCCTTCCTCGGCCCGCGCGGGCGAGGAGGTCTATCCCACAAAACTCTTTACCGATCTCTCAAGGGTTTTGCCGGTTCCTCCGGTGGAGGCCGCCGACCCGAAAACGCCGACGCTTGCGGAAGCGGCGGCGGAAGCCGCCCGCTGCATCCAGTGCTCCTGCCTGGCCTGCGTGGAAAAATGCGCCTGGATGGCCCGCTACGGCGCCTATCCCAAACGTTACGCCAGGGAAATCTACAATACCCTGGCCATGAAGGTCGGGCACCGCCGCGCCAATGCCCAGATCAACTCCTGCACCCTGTGCGGCCTGTGCGCCGCCGTCTGCCCGAACGGAGCGGACATGGGCAGGTTTTGCGCCGAAGCGCGAAAAGAGATGGTGTCCAGCCGGCACATGCCCGCCTCGGCCCATGAGTTCGCCCTGGAAGACATGGTTTACAGCAACAGCCCGGAAGTGGCCTTCTACCGCCACCAGCCGGGCCATGAACGTTGCCGCTACGCCCTTTTCCCCGGCTGCCGGCTGCCGGCCTCCCTGCCGGAACAGACCGGGAAACTTTATGCCTTTCTCGCCCGGAACCTGGAAGGAGGGGTGGGATTTTTTTTCCGGTGCTGCTCCATGCCCGCGAAATGGTCGGGCCGCCCCCTCCTGACCGCATCCTGCGCGGCCGGGCTGCGTGAGACCTGGGAAGAGGCCGGGCGCCCGGAACTGATCCTGGCCTGCCCCGCCTGCGCTCTCTTCTTCTCGGCGGAGCTTGCGGAGATACCGATCAAATCGCTTTGGGAAACCCTCGCCGCTCTTCCCCTGCCGGATACGGCCCGCGCCCTTGACGGGGTTCTGGCCCTGCATGACCCCTGCACGGCCAGAGACAGGCCGGATCTCGCCGAAGCCGCGCGTTCCCTGGCCCTGCGCCTCGGGCAAAAAACGGAAGACCTGCCCTTGAGCCGCGGGTTTACCCGCTGTTGCGGATACGGGGGTCTGTCTCTCTTTGCCAACCCGGAAGTCGGCGCGGAAATCTCCCGCAGCCGGCTTGGCGATACGGACAAGGACCTGCTCTGCTGGTGCGTCATGTGCCGGGAAAGCCTGCGCTCGGCCGGGATGCGCGCCCTGCATTTTCTCGATTTGCTCTTTCCCGGAGAGAAAGACCCCGCCGTCCGCCCGGCGCCGGGCATCTCGACCCGGCAAGAAAACGCTCTGGCCTTTCGCCGCGCAATGTTGCAAAATTTCTGGAACGAAGAAGACGAGGTCGCAGGCATGGAACCCGCAATTTTCAGCATGGACGGAGAGGTGGCCGAAAAACTGGAAGCGCGCCGCATCCTGCGCTCGGACGTCGAAAAAGTGCTTCTGCACTCCAAGGAAAAAGGCGCGCAGTTCCGCAACCCGCAAAGCGGCCGCATCTTGAGCTGCCTGCGCCCCAAACAGGTCACTTTCTGGGTGGAGTACAGCGAAAACGCGGACGGCTCTTTTACCGTCCACAACGCCTACTGCCACCGTATGCGCGTGCCGGGAACCCCGGGTGAGGGGCTGCCGACGGCCGTAATTCTGGAAGGCTTTGACCCCCAGGGAGGCCGGGTGTGAAAAGCGAAAGCGGAGATGTCCGGGCCGAGGGCTGGATCTGCGCGAAGTGCGGCGTGGCTCTGGAACTTCTGCCCGCGGACGCGACCTACATGGGCAGTTCCTTTCAGGTGGACCTGCCGCGTTGCCCGGTATGCGGGCTCACCTTCATTCCCCCGGACCTGGCCGAGGGGAAAATGCTGGAAGTGGAGAAACTGCTTGAAGACAAATAGTTCGCCGCCCGCGCGCGGCGGAGAAAATACGGCCCGGCGCCGGACGGGAAGGGATTATGGATGACACGCAGGCCATGCTGCTGGAATTGTCCGGCAAAGGATACAGTTGCGCCCAGATCGTGATCATCGGGGGTTTGCGCCTCATGGGGAGGGAAAACGCCGATCTGACGCGGGCCATGGGGGGGCTCGCCATGGGCGTGGGCGGAAGCGGGGAGGTCTGCGGCGCCCTGGCCGGGGCCGTATGCCTGCTTTCCCTGCACACCGGGAAGGGGCTGGACCACGAATACCCCCACCCGGATCACGCCCTGATCATGGATGAGCTCGTGCAATGGTTCCGCGCGGAAATACGCGCGGGCGGCGCGCTTACCTGCGAGGCGATTCTGGACTCGCCGGACCGCGTCATGAACGGCCGGCTTTGCGGCAGGCTTATCGCCTCCGCCTGGACCAGGGCGCTGGAACTTTTGGCGAACTACGGCATCGATCCTTGCCTTGGGCTGCCGCAATAAGGAATTTCTGATGAAAACCCGGTCTCTTGCAAACGCGCCCGAGGCCCGGCTGCCGATCCCCGAAAGACAAAGCCTCTGCCCGGTCTGTCTGAAAACCCTGCCAGCCGAACTTGTGCGGCGCGAAGACAGCGTTTTTCTCCTCAGGACCTGTCCGGAGCACGGGGAATTCTCCGGTCTGCTCTGGAAAGGCGAACCCGGTTTCGACGCGTGGGCGCGGCCGAGAAACACCCCTCCCCGCCTGCCCGCGGCGACGGCCGCCGACAAGGGCTGTCCGCGCGACTGCGGCCCCTGCCCCGAGCACAGGCAGACAGCCTGTACCGTGCTCTTCGAGATTACCCGGCGCTGCAACCTGAACTGCCCGGTCTGCTTCGCCTCCTCCGGCGGTGAGCAAGCGGACGGGCTGAAAGTGGAAGACCTCGGGCAACGCCTGCATCGCATCCGCGCCCTGGCCGGGGAGGTGGTGCTGCAATTCTCCGGCGGGGAGCCGACCCTGCATCCGGGCCTGCCGGAGATGATCAGGCTGGCGCGTTCTCTCTTCCCGGCCGTGCAGTTGAACACCAACGGGGTTCTCCTCGGGCGGGATGCGGATTTGGCCCGCATTCTGGCCGATTCCGGCCTGTCCTGGGTTTTTCTGCAGTTTGACGGCACGACGGACGACATCCACATGAAACTGCGCGGGCGGCCTCTGCTGGATGTCAAACTTGAGGCCGTACGCCGCTGCCGGGAAGCCGGGCTTCCTGTGGTCCTGGTTCCGACCCTGGCCGCGGGCGTGAACGACAAGGACCTGGGCAACCTCTTGCGCCTTGGCCTTTCCCTGGCGCCGACGGTACGCGGACTGCATCTTCAGCCCATGACCCTGTCGGGGCGCAACCTGCCGGGACGGGAAAATCCGGATTCATACCTCACCCTGCCGGAAACCTTGCAGGCCGTTTGCGCGCAAAGCGACGGGCTCGTGCGTCCCGAACACGCCTTTGCGCCCTGCTGCGAACATGAACGCTGCTCCTTCCATTTCCGCTACAGAAAAACCCCGTCGGGCAAGCTCATTCCCCTGCGCGGGCCGGAAGGCGAATGTTGTTCGCCGCATTCAGGCCTTGACGCCTGCTGTTCCCCGGCCGGAGAAGGCGGGCGCGCCGAAGGCGGCTCTCTCGCGGATCCGGCCGGCGCCGACGGCGCGCGGCGGGCCGTGGAAGCGGTCCGCCGCGCTTGGGAAGCAGGGGAGGCGGCAGGCGGAGGCGATGCCTTTGACGCCTTTATCGCCAAAGCGCGCTCGGAAATTTTCAGCATAACCTGCATGGCCTTTCAGGACTGCCGAAACGTGGAGCTGGAGCGCCTGCGCGGCTGCTGCGTCTTCGTCTACGTCCACCCGGACAGGCTCGTCCCCTTTTGCGCCTACAACATGACCTCCCTGGACGGAACCCCCCTGCACAGGCACGTCTGACGTCCGGTCGCGACCGACAGGGTCGACGGCAAACCTTCTGACGCCCGGTTACGGCCGACAGGGTCGACAGCAAACCCGTCTGACGTCCGGTTACGACCGACAGGATCGACGGCAAACCTGCCTGACGTCCGGTTGCGCCCGACAGGGTCGACAGCAAACCCGTCTGACGCCCGATTGCGGCCGACAGGGGACAGGGCCGACAGCAAATTAAGTTGACCGTCTTGCCGTTGTGTGTAAAATACTTCCATCCCAAGCGGGATTGCAAGGACGTTGAAACGATGGGCAGGACGGAAAGAGCGCACACCCGCGCCGGGATGATATATTTCGACGCCAAAGACCATGAGCTTCTGCAAATGGTCAACGACTTTCTGGGGCGCGGCAAAGACTTCGCCGAGCAGGGCGAGCAAAGCGCGTTCTATCCCATCCTGCATCCGCACGGCATAAAGGAACTCGCCCAATCCCAGGAAATCCGCGTGGCCTACGCCCTGGTCAACCTTCTGGACACCATAGAGGAAGGCCAGGCCCAGGAAAGGATCCGCGCCCTCCAGTCCCTGCACACGGAAGTCCTGGCCGTTCCCGGAAGCTCCTTTCGTTACAACACCGGCCGGGTGCTCATCCAGATCATGAAGAGCCTGATCCGGGCGCACGGCAACATTGAGGAACAACTCAAGCTGGCCCGTGATTTCCGGCGCGCTTCCACGGGCACGCGGCGCATAGTCAGACGCATGCTGCGCCGCTATTATCTGCTGGAGATGCCCGAGCAATGGAATCAGGTGGCCTTTGACAACCACGTGCACGACGCCCACACCAAAGGCCGCAAATCCCCCACCCACCTGATCATGGACGCCTGGATCAAGGGTCTGCGCAAACTGGACGTGGCCTATTACAATTTCGTCGAGCCGGGCACCATCGCCGAAGTTTTGCAGGCCTCGGAGATACTGGGCATCAGGGTGCGCGTGGGACTGGAGTTTCAGGTCCGTTTCCGCAATCGCCTGCTCCAGCTTTCCTGGCAGCCGCGCGGTTTTCGCAGTCTTGCGGAAATACAGCAGTTCTTTCGGGAAAAGCCGGTGCGGGACCTCATGGACATGGGCCGCGCGGCTTCCCTTTACCACCACCGCTACGTCCTGGCCCTGCTGGCCCGCTATAACGAGCGCCTGCGCTTCGAACTCGGCGATATGCACGCGATCGAGCTTGCCGAGATAAGCGAGGAAGACCTTCTGTCCGCCGTAGGCAGCGGGCAGACCTCGCGCATTCATCTCGCCGAACTGGTCCTGAAGCGCCTCCACACCGCCTGCGCCGCCAAATACCCGCACGCGGAAGCCTGCGCCCTGACGGCGGACCAGATCATCCGCGACTGGTTCGGCAAGGAAAAAAACCCCGATATCCCCCTGCCCACCGACCCGGAAGAAGAAACGCGCCTGCCGGACATCATGCGCATCGAACCCGCCGCCCTGATTGAAATTCTCAGCTCCACCCGCAGCCTTTCGTACATCACCCTGAACCTCAACAATCTGAACGTCGAGGACGTGCTGGAACTTCTCTACAGCGCCAAAGGCCGGGTCACCCACCTGGAGATGTACAACCACAAAAATTATGAAGACGGCCGGATGGGAGACTTGGCGGAGATCAGCGCCCTGCAGGCGGCGATCAACGAAGGCAGCGCCGTGGCCTTGAAACGTCTGATCCGCAATATCATCTACCGGCGGGAAAGCCGGGAGGAGGCCGAAAACGACGCCCGCCGCCCCATTTTGCTGGAGATCCTGCGCAATATATCAAAACTGCAGGACTACTACGCCGGCACCCCCCTGGGAACACGCATCGGCAGCGATTCCACCAGCCGCTCTGCCATGCTGCAAGGCATGGGCTTCGCCTTTATCGAAACCCTGCCCGCGCGCACGCAACGGTTCCTGCTGAAAAGAGAATCCAATTACCGCTTCATCCCCTTCAGTCAGGCGCTGCACTACAAGGTGACATACAGCCTGAAGCTGCACCATGCCCTCGGGCTGCCCCTGACCCGCGCTTTGCGCAGGCTGCCCGGGTTTTCCAACTTCGGCAAACTCAAACGCGCCACCTGGCAGGTGGATGAAAAAACCGCCCGCTACCGGAAAGACGCGAAGGACGTCGCCGCCATCGGGGGAATCTCGCGCGAAAAGACGCTTTCCTGCCCGGAACCGGCCCGCGCGGGCCGTTCTCCCGGTCCGGCCTACCTGAACAGCACCCTGACCAACGTGCTGAAGGTGCTGGCCGGCTTCGCCCTGACCGTGCTCACCTTCCAGTACACCCAATCCTGGCAGGTGCTGGCCTGGGGAGGGCCGATAATCTGGTTCGGCATCACGGGCTTTCGCAACGTCCTGCAGGCCGTGATGGGCGGAGGGGGGCTGCGCCGCTCTCCCCTGTTGCGCTGGAACGACTACCTGAGTTGGACGCGGCTTTGCGATTCCCTGTTGTTCACGGGCATCTCCGTGCCCCTGCTCGAACTGGGGGTCCGCCTTGTCCTGCTCGAGGGCGTCCTGCACATGAATTCCCTTGACCACACCTTCCTCTTCTACACGATCATGAGCCTGATCAACGGACTCTATATATCCAGCCACAATATTTTCCGCGGTCTGCCGCAGGAGGCGGTGATCGGCAACCTTTTCCGCAGCGTGGCCGCCATTCCGGTATCCGTGTTCTACAACTGGATCGCTCTGCAGATTTTCACCAGCCTCGGCTGGCCCGCGCTTTATCTGGCGCAGATGGCGGCCGTGCTTTCCAAGCTGGCCTCGGACACCGTGGCCGCCATGATAGAAGGACTGGCCGACAAGATGGAATACCTGCGCCGGCGCCACTGGGATTACCTGGACCGTTTCGAGCAGCTTTTCGCCTCTTACGCGCGCCTGGAAGTGCTCATGCCCGAGGAGGACATGCTGGATCTGCTGCGCAGACCCAACGGCCGGATCAAGGAGGCCGGGCGCGAGGCGGAAGAACTGGAAACGACCATCATCATCAACGCCCTGGACCTCCTGTATTTCTGGATGTTCCAGCCGCGGGCGCGCAGCACGCTCAAACGCCTGCTCCCGGACATGACGGAAGACGAACGCGTCATCTTCGCCAATTCCCAGCTCATCCTCACCCGTGTGCGCGCAATAAGCCAGATGCTCGTGGACGGACTCATGGGGCCGAACTTCGCAAGACCCCTGGCTTTCTATCTGGCGAGACACGAGGAATACCTGAGAGACATGTCCAAGCTTACGGGCATAAGTTTGACAGGCGTTTACCTGCAAAAGTAACCACTGGAAACAACAAAGGAGTATCTCATGCCAAGCCTGCTTGACGGCGTCAAACCCACTCTGCTCATGGGGCCGGGCCCATCCTGCGTTTACGACGAAGTGTACGCCGCTCTGGGCAAACCGACCATCGGCCATCTGGACCCCTATTTCATAAAGATCATGGACGCGGTGAAAGAAGACCTGAAGACCGCCGTAGGCACCGGCAACCGCCTGACCATGCCCATGTCCGGCACCGGCTCCTCCGGCATGGAGACCTGTTTCGTCAATCTGGTCGAGCCTGGGGACAAAGTGCTCGTCCTGACCAACGGCGTTTTCGGCAAACGCATGGAAGACGTGGCCGGGCGCCTGGGGGCGGAGGTGGATTCCATCCAGTTCGAATGGGGCACGCCCGTGCTTCCGGAAGAGGTGGAGAAGAAGCTCAAGGGCAAAAGCTACGCCATCGTGGCCGTGGTGCACGCCGAAACTTCCACGGGCGTGCGCAATCCGGTGGCCGAGGTGGGCAAGCTGGTCCGGCCCACAGGAGCGCTCTATCTCGTGGACTGCGTGACCAGCCTGGGCGGCATCCCGGTGCGCATGGACGAATGGGGAGCGGACGCCCTGTACAGCGGCACGCAAAAATGTCTTTCCTGTCCTCCGGGCCTCGCTCCCCTGTCCTTTTCCGATCGGGCCGTGGACAGGCTGAAGGCGCGCAAAAGCAAGGTGCCCAACTGGTATCTGGACCTCACCATGATCATGAATTACTGGGAAGGCAACACCCGCGCCTACCACCACACCGCGCCCGTCAACATGATCTATGCGCTCTACGCGGCCCTGCGCCATTTCCTTGAGGAGGGCCAGGACAAGGCCCACGCCAGACACCAAAACGCCCACGAGCTCCTTGTCGCGGGTCTGGAGAAACTCGGCATCTCGATGTATGTGGACAAGGCCAGCCGTCTGCCCATGCTGAACGCCGTGACCATCCCCCAGGGCGCGGACGACGCGGGCGTGCGCTCGCGCCTGCTCAGGGAATACGACATAGAAATCGGCAACGGCCTGGGACCGCTGGCCGGGAAGATCTGGCGCATCGGCCTCATGGGGCACACCGCCCGCCCGGAAAACGTGGACAGGCTGCTCAGCGCCCTTGCGGCCTGCATAAAATGACGCGGCCCCGTTTTCTTAATCGCCACGGGTCCCGCGAAACCAGGGCTAACGCATCTAAAATTTTATATTGTTAATTAAGAATATTATGATACACACCTTTGAGATTCGCAACGGCGGCAAAGCCGCCTTGCTCCTTACGAAGCCTGCGGCTTCGGGCGATGCTTGCGCATCGCGGCAGGGCTGACGCATCTTATTGCGTCAGCCCTGCCGCGAAACATGCAAGACTGGACCTTGCAGGCTCCTGATGATATACCCCGCGAACCGCAATTTTCCCGCCGCGCGGCGGCATAGCAACGGGGGATGCGTCAAAAATTTCTTTATGGTTTGAAACCGCTCCCTTCAGGGAGATTTCCGTTTGATGCAAGGGAATGCCTTGCATACTGTTCCGATAATCTCTTCCTTCAGGAAGGGACAACCCACCCGGCTCCCATCCGCCGGAGCGAAAATCATCCGGCGCATGGAGCCGGCTGGGGATTGAAACATGGGCATCATTCACCAGATCGGCGGCAACCGCCTTTTTACTTTGCAGGACAGGGAAAAACCCCAACTCTACCGCGAGCTGTTCCCGTATACCAGCATCTGCCGCACCTCCTTCGACGAGGTGTTGCTGGCGCCCAACCCGGGCGACAGGATGCATGTCACCGACACCACCTTCCGCGACGGACAGCAGGCCCGCACACCGTACACGGTCAGGCAGATCGCCCGCATGTTCGATTTCCTGCACCGTCTGGGCGGCAAAACCGGGCTGATCAGCTCCTCGGAGTTTTTCATCTATTCCGCCAAGGACCGCAAAGCCGTGGAGGCCTGTCGCTCGCGCGGCTACCGTTTCCCCCAGATCACCGCCTGGATACGCGCCGACAAGGAAGACCTCAAGCTGGTGCGGGACATGGAGTTTGCCGAAACCGGCATGCTGACCAGCGTTTCCGACTACCACATTTTTCTGAAGCTGAACAAAACCCGCCGGCAGGCCATGGACATGTACACGGGACTGGTGGAGCAAGCCCTGGACTGGGGCATAATTCCGCGCTGCCATTTCGAGGATGTGACCAGAGCGGACGTTTACGGCTTTTGTCTTCCCCTGGCCCAGAAACTCATGGAACTTTCAGGCCAGAGCGGCATGCCGGTCAAAATCCGCCTCTGCGACACCATGGGTTACGGGGTTCCCTGGCCGGGCGCGGCCCTGCCCCGTTCCGTGCAGCGCATAGTGAGGGCCTTCATAGACGAGGCCGGAGTGCCGGGCGAGTATCTGGAATGGCACGGGCACAACGATTTTCACAAGGTGCTGGTCAACGGCGTTACGGCCTGGCTCTACGGCTGCGGCGCGGTGAACGGCACGCTTTTCGGCTTTGGCGAGCGCACGGGGAACACCCCCCTGGAAGCCCTGCTCATTGAGTACATCTCGCTCACAGGCGACGACGCGGCCGCGGACACGACCGTTCTGAGCGATGTCGCGGAATTTTTCGAGAAAGAGCTGCACTACCGTATTCCCCACAACTATCCTTTTGTCGGCCGCGACTTCAACGCCACCAGTGCCGGCGTTCATGCCGACGGCCTGACCAAAAACGAGGAAATTTACAATATCTTCGACACGCGGCAACTGCTGAACAGGCCGGTCCCGATCACCCTCACGGACAAAACCGGGCGCGCCGGCGTGGCGTACTGGATCAACACCAACCTGCGGCTTCCCGAAGGCCGGCACATCTCCAAAAAACACCCGGTCGTGGGGCAGATATACGACGCCGTCACGGCAGCTTACGAAGGCGGACGCACGACCAGCTTCTCGCATGAGGAGATAGAGGCGCTGGTGCAGCGCTATATGCCGGAACTCTTCGTCACCGAATTCGATCACGTGAAACAGACGGCCGGGGAACTCGCCGCCCGTCTCATCCAGCGTCTGGCGCGCAACAAGGAGCTTACCGGCTTCGGCGAAGACGCCCTGGCCCGCCTCTACGCCTTTGCCGCCGAGTACCCGTTCATCCAGTACCTCTATCTTACGGACGACAAAGGCACCCTGAAATGCGCAGCAATCACCGACCCCAACTACAGGGAACGTTACGAAGTCCTGCCTGTGGGTTATGACTTTTCCGGGCGCGAGTGGTTCACGACGCCCATGCAAACCGGCGACCTCCATATCATGGACCTCTACCAGTCCATGATCACGGGCAAACTGGTGATTACCGTCTCCTGCGCGGTCACGGACGAACAGGACCGGATCGTGGGCGTACTCGGCGTGGATATACAGCTTGAGCAACTGCTGAAGCGCGCCCCGTCCCTGCAACAGGAAGTCGCCCCCCGCGACGAGACCGACGCCGAAAACGGCGTGGAATAAAAGGAAGCGCTCATTTATCCCTTGAGTTGGCTTTGCCTCCTCTGAAATGCCTGCTTGACGGCGAGCGAAGCTCGCCTGCAAGCATTGCGCGGCAAGGATTTACAAGCAAATCCTTGCCGCGCGGTCCAACTTTTCAAAGTTGAATTGCTCCAACTTTGGCTCCGTCCGGGGAACTCCGGGAAAAGGCGCTCGGCATGCGTAAAACGGTATACTGGATTGAAGGCGACGGGGTCGGCCCGGAAATCTGGCGGGCGGCGCGCCCGGTCATTGACGCCGCCCTGCGCCTGGAATCCGGACTGACTCTGGACTGGACGGAACTGCCCGCCGGGGAAAAGGCGCTGGCCGAAACGGGAAGCCCTCTGCCCGAGGAGACGTTGCGCGCCTTGTCCCAAGCCGACGTCGCCATGAAAGGTCCGCTGGGCACGCCTGTGGGCGCGGGCATCCGCAGTCTGAACGTGGCCTTGCGACAGGCGCTCGATCTCTATGCCTGCATCAGGCCGATACGGTATTTCCGGGGGGTGGAAAGCCCGGTCCGGCATCCCGAGCGGGTGGACATGGTCGTCTTCCGCGAGAATACGGAAGACGTTTACGCCGGTATAGAGTACGCGGCAGGCAGCCCCGAGGCCCGCAAGCTGATCGCCTTTCTGCGCGAGGAACTCGGCGCGGCGTCCCTGCGCGGCGACGAGGCCGCGGGCGTCAAGCCGATGTCGGAATACGCCTGCGCGCGGCTGGTGCGCCGCGCCCTGCTCCATGCCCTGAAGCACGGATTGGAGAGTCTCACCCTGGTGCACAAAGGCAATATCATGAAGTATACCGAAGGGGCCTTTTGCCGCTGGGGCTATGAACTCGCGGCGCGCGAGTTCGCCGGACAAACCTGCACGGAAGGCAGTCCCGAACCCGGCAAGTTGATGATCAGGGACCGCATAGCCGACGCCATGTTCCAGGAAGTGCTCCTGCATCCGGAACGGCACCGGGTGCTGGCCGCGACCAACCTGAACGGCGACTATCTTTCCGACGCTCTGGCCGCGCAGGTCGGCGGCCTGGGCCTCGCCCCCGGCGTCAACATGTCCGACAGTCTGGCTTTTTTTGAGGCGACGCACGGCACTGCCCCGGACATCGCGGGCCGGGACAGGGCCAATCCGGGCAGTCTGATGCTCTGCGGCGCAATGATGCTTGATCATCTCGGCGCGCCCGGCGCGGCCGGACGCATTCGCGCCGCCCTGGAAAAAAGCATTGCCGCCGGAACCGTGACCGAGGACCTCGCGGCGCAGGTCCCCGGCGCGAAACCGACAGGCTGCGCCGCCTTCGGAGATATCGTCGGAGCCAACCTGTGATCCGGCTCCTTGACGAACCTGTGCTGCTGCACAAGGGCGAAATCCTGAACGCGGACGAGGCCGGCGCACGGGGTCTGGATATGGAGGCCGCCCGGAAGGAGACTATGGCCTGCCGCATCCTGGCGGCTCACGACCTGGGCGGAGACGCGGACATGTTGCGCCTGCGTTTCGACGCCCTGGCTTCGCACGACATCACCTACACGGGCATCGTTCAGACGGCGCGGGCCGGAGGTCTGCGCGAATTTCCCCTCCCCTACGTGCTGACCAACTGCCATAACAGCCTGTGCGCCGTGGGCGGCACCGTCAACGAGGACGACCATGTTTTCGGGTTGTCCGCCGCGCGCAGGTACGGCGGCATTTTCGTGCCCGCCCACCTCGCGGTCATACACCAGTACGTCCGCGAAATGATGACCGTATGCGGCGGCATGATCCTGGGATCGGACAGTCATACCCGTTACGGCGCGCTGGGCGTAATGGGCATGGGCGAGGGGGGGCCGGAACTGGTCAAGCAACTGCTCGGCAAAACCTGCGATATCCCCCCGCCGAGGGTCGTCGGCGTCCTGCTCGAGGGCGCGCCCGCGCCGGGGGTCGGCCCGCAGGACGTGGCGCTGGCGATTATCGGGGCGGTTTTCAAAAACGGATTTGTGAAAAACAGCGTCATGGAGTTCTTCGGGCCGGGGATTACGGGGCTTTCCGTGGAATACCGCTGCGGCATCGACGTCATGACCACGGAGACGGCCTGTCTTTCGTCCGTATGGGTCACGGACGACGCGGTGCGCGACTACCTCGCCCTGCACGGCAGGGCCGGGGATTTCGCGCCCCTTGCGCCGGGGGAAACCGCCGCGTACGATGGGCTGATCCGGGCGGACCTCGGCGGCGTCGAGCCGATGATCGCCCTGCCCTTCCATCCGAGCAACGTCCGGACCATTGCCGAGGTGAACCGGCGCCCGCGCGAGGTTCTGCGTCTTGTCGAACAGGAAGCGGCGGAGTTGTTCGGCAGGGACGGTCTTGCGCTCAATCTCACCGGCAAAGTGCGCGACGGCCGGTTGTGGGCCGATCAGGGAATCATCGCGGGTTGCGCGGGAGGGTCTTTTGAAAACATCGTCGCGGCCGCCGCGATACTGGAGGGCAAAAGCGCGGGCGGTCCGGACTTCAATCTTGCCGTATACCCGGCGAGCGCGCCGCAGTCCCTGGCCCTGATGCGTTGCGGAGCCGCGGCGACGCTGACGGCCGCCGGGGCGGTGTTTAAAAGCGCCTTTTGCGGCCCCTGCTTCGGTGCGGGCGACACCCCGGCCGACGGCGCCCTGTCCCTGCGCCATACCACCCGCAATTTTCCGAACCGCGAGGGGTCCAGCCCGGCCGGCGGGCAACTCGCCGCCGTGGCCCTGATGGACGCCAGGTCCATAGCCGCCACGGCGGCTGCGGGCGGACGCCTGACCTCGGCCGCGGAACCGGATGTCCCCGCGTTGCGCGTCCGGCCCGATTACAGCTTCGACCCGCGTATCTACGCGCGCCGCGTCTACAACGGCTTCGGCGCGCCCGAGCCGGAGCGCGAACTTGTACTCGGCCCGAACATAACGGATTGGCCTCCCATGATCGCGCTGCCCGATCATCTTATCCTGCGCATGGCGGCCGTCATTACCGATCCGGTGACCACAACGGACGAACTGATCCCGTCCGGGGAAACCTCTTCCCTGCGTTCCAATCCGGTGAAACTGGCGGAGTTCGCCCTTTCCCGCAAGGACCCCGGCTATGTCGGCAGGGCGAAGGCTATGGCGGCTCTGGAACGGCTCCGGCGGGAAAATCCCTCCGACCCCTCCGTACTGGCTCTTCTCCGCGAACTGGGCGCGGCCTGCGGCGAGGCGGGCGACGTTCTTGTCCGGGGGGAAGCGGCGCGCCGCACCGGTTTTGGTTCCGCGCTGTTTGCCGTCAGGCCGGGAGACGGGTCGGCGCGCGAGCAGGCGGCGTCCTCGCAGAAAGTGTTGGGCGGATGGGCGAATCTGGCGGTGGAATACGCCACCAAACGCTACCGTTCCAACCTGATCAACTGGGGGATGCTGCCTTTTGTCGTAAGCGCGGAGCAGGGCGGGCGACTGAAGGTCGGAGATTATCTGGTGCTGCCGGGCATCCGCGAGTCCGTCGGGCGGGGAGTGAGCGATATCACGGCCCTGCTTGTGCGCGAAGACGGGAAAACCCCGCGTGCGGAAAATCTTGCCTTGTCTCTGCAGTCTCTGACCGACGACGAGCGGAACGTCATTCTGGACGGTTGCCTGATCAATTTCTACAACAGACACGCTCCAAACGCTCATCCGGCGGGGAGTCCGTCATGTTTCAAACCATAAAGGAATTTTTGATGGGATTTTTGAAAACCGGCCTGTTCGCCCTGTTTTTCTTATGCCTGAGCGTACCTCTTGAGGTCCGGGCCGCCATGCGGGAAATACCCGTGCCGGATACCGTCAGCCGGGAAATGCAGGCCATGATCGGAGCGGGACCTTTCCCGTTCTGGAGCCTGCGCCCCAAAAATACCGAAGAATGGAAGGCGTTCGTCAGAAAATTCGCGGATGCGGGCAAGTCTGATTTGCCGAAGTTGCGGGAGCTGATGCGCGTCACTGTGGAACCGGGAAGCGTGGCGGGCGTTCCCGTGTTCACCGTCGCGCCGCAAAGCATTCCTGGCGGGAATGCCGGGCGTGTTCTGCTGCACTTCCACGGCGGCGGCTACGTGCTGAATCCGGGGGAAGCCGGGACCGGGGAGGCTATCCTCATGGCCGGCATGGGCGGCTTCAGGGTGTTGTCCGTGGATTACAGGATGGCCCCGGATTTCCCTTATCCCTCGGCCATTGACGACGCGATTGCGGTTTACCGGGAACTCCTGAAAACCTTTCCCGCCGGAAAAATCGGCGTATTCGGCACATCCGCCGGAGGCGGCGTGACCCTTGCACTGGCCCTGAGAGCCAGGGCCGAAGGGCTTCCTCTCCCCGCGGCTCTGGCTCCCGGCACGCCCTGGACGGATTTGAGCAAGACCGGTGACAGCTATTTCGCCAATGCGGGAGTGGACAACATCCTGGTCAGCTACGACGGCTGGCTGGGCGAGGCGGCGAAACTTTACGCAGCCGGGCGCGACCTCAAAGACCCGCTGCTCTCTCCCGTATACGGCGATGTGTCCGGATTCCCTCCGACCCTGCTGACGACGGGAACCCGCGACCTTTTCCTGAGCAACACCGTCCGCATGCACCTGAAACTGCGGCAAGCCGGTGTTGACGCCAGCCTGATCGTGTTTGAAGGCATGTCGCACGCGCAGTATTGCATGAACCCTGACGCGCCGGAAACGCGTTTTCATTTCGGCGAGGTGGCGAAATTTTTCAGTAAACATCTCCAATAGAGGCGTAAATAAGCAGGCA
>JAITRF010000152.1 GCA_031288535.1 Desulfovibrio sp.
TGTGTCCTTAACATGTTGAGAGCTAAACCCGCTCCATTCCAAACTGCAAAGCAAAGACCTCCCCGCTTTATTGCTTGGGCGGCGTGTATTTCCAAGAAAGGCCGATTTTTTTGGGATCATCGGCGGACATCAACATTTCCGCCAGTTCATCAAGGCGGAGAGGTTGGGACGGGGCGAAACTCAGTTCAAATTCGCCCGGTACCTGGATAAATTTGTCCAGATCCATGCAAACCCCGTGCAATGCCTGGCTGACCCTGGCGCATTGCGTGGTCAGGACAAAGCCCGCAAGTTTGCGCAGCAACGCCGCGCGGTCCTCCTTGGCCAAGCCGGTACCGTCCATGAGAGCCGCCACCCTGAAGCCGAGATCCACCATACCGGAATCCTTTATCCCAAGCGCGGCCCGGACAAGGGAAAATCCATCGAGATCAAAGGGATACTCGTTTTCCTCCGCCTGTTCGTCCGTCTTGCCGTTCATTTCTGCTGAAACATTCACGCTGCCCAAGTTGCTTTCCGCAAAATAGATCCTCTTAAGCCTGATCACGTACTCTCCGGCCTGAGAGGCTTTCTGCTCTCTGTCCAGATCAAAAACCAGGGAAATGGACAAGGGCTTGTCATAGACGCTTTTGAAATCAATACTGCTTTCCCCTGTATCTTTCCCGTCGTACAGCGCTTCCAGCGGGATCACGAGGTCCTGAACGTCAATCTTCAGTGCGCCGGCAGACTTGTCGTTCCTGAAGCTAAATCCGCCATCTTTCAGGGTGAAGGTTATATCCGGTTCAGGGGTAATCCGCAGGTTCGCCACGCGCATGTCGTCAACGACGATTTCCTGCTCCAGCATAATCTTTTTCAGTTCCTCTTCCTCCTTTTGCCAGAGCTCGTCCAGGGGGAGCAGCTTCTCCATCAGTCCGGGTATAGCCATGCTCTTGATGCTCATCGTCTCCATGGAAGCGACCTGCCTGTCTCCAAAAAAGAATCCGATATCCTTCATCTCAGCCGGCCCCGCGCCGTTCACGTCGAAGGCCTTCTGCGACACGGACGCCGCCGTGTAGCGAATCGACTGCGTCTTTCCTCCAGCTCCTCCTCCAATGTCGGGAACAAAACCTTCGCCCAGCAAATTTTTCATCGTACCCTCGCCGATGCTGAAAGTCGCAAGCTTTGCGACGGCCTCTTTGTCAAAGCGGCCGAAAAAAAGGTCGGGGAACACCGAAAAATCGCCTTTTACGTCATGATACGCGTATTCGGAGGCCGAACCTTTGCTGGTCACCGTTTCCAGCCGAACAGGCGTTTCCTGTCCGGGCGAGGGCTGATCTTTAAAAAGACCTTCAAACTTGCTGGACATCACCCAGTCGGTAACGGTTAGTTTCTTGAGGGTATCGGCGGTTCCCGGAGCATCGGAGGTGTTCAGCCCTTCGCCCCGCACCCGGGCCATGCTGAATTCAAACTGGCTCTGCGCCGTGCCCGCGCCGGGGACGGGGTAATTGACAGGGACGCTGACGCTGCCCGTAACGTTGTCGAGAGTGAAAGATTTATCCAGAGCGCTGACGGCTATGCTCCCCACCTTCAAAGTGCCGTTGCTCCTGGCTATGAAATTCTCAATGGCAGCTTTATGTTTTTTTTCCCACTCGGCGTTTTTTGCCGCATCATTGGAGCAGGAACAGAGCACGGCGACGACAAGGCCTAGGCAGACGGCCTTCAACGCAAAAGTATCGGGTTTCACGACAATCTCCTTGCAAATGGAATGCTCGGGCCGGCAGACCTATAACCCGAACATGGACAAATTAGCAAGACCGCCATCGCGCGGATTCTTGCCCGGGTTCGGGCAAACGCAACGATTCCGTTTCCCGGTAGAATTTTTATAATTGATAATATCTTGATTTAATTAAGCATAAAATATAGCGTCAAAAAAATGCCGGTGTTGTGCATAATGCCGGCACGACAAGTCTGCCCTCGTTTGCGTCTGTCGGGCATTGGCACATTCGTTGCAAAAATCCGGACCAGAGCAGTTCAACTTTGAAAAGTTGGACCGCTCGGCAAGGGTTTACTTGCAAATCCTTACCGCAAAATGTTTGTAGGCGGGCTTTGCTCGCCGATAAGCGAGCATTTCAAGCGTAAAATGCTCCAAGATATCGGACGGCGATTTTCGCCAGAGCCGACAAAAGCCGAACCGCAAAAGAGGCTTTCCCATGCTGGAACTGAAAACTTTTAATGACAACGCAGGAACCGAACTCTTCGAAACCGGTTACGGCAGGATTTTCCAGGCCGACAGCAGGCCCTGCCCCGCATCGGACATGAGCCGCATGAAGATCCGCGCGCCGTTGCTCCGCAGGAACAACACTTTGAATTTTCTTGTGGATTTCCTGAGCGACGTGGGAGGCTGCCTGGATTTGGACGAACTGTTGAAAAAAGCCGCTTCCGGCTTCAGGAACATTTTGCCGTTGCGTTCCCTGCACGCCGTTCTCTGGGACAAAAACGAAAAACCCGCGCAGGCTCTTTCCCTGCGTATCGGCGTAGCGGAAAGCTCGCCGGAGCGCGCGATCTGGCGGAATACGCTGCTTGAGCAGGCCAAAACCGCACTTGGCAACGATGTTTTGCTTGCGGAAGAACGTTGCGTTCAGACGCGCGCAGCGCAAAAAAACGGGTGGCACTGCCTGTCCGGAGAGGGCTCCCTTCTCTCCCTTCCGTTAATCGACTCCGGTGAACATTTCGGGCAGATACTGCTGCTTCTGGACTCTGACCGCGTACTGGACAGGGAACAGGCTCAAGCCTTGGACGCGGCCGTCCGCCATCTCGCCCTGAACATAAGAAACGCCGAACGCTTCACGGCTTTGCTCAAGTATGCGAATTACGACGCCTTGACCGGGGTGCACAACAGACGGCACTTCGACAAGCGCCTCGAGGAAGAATTTTCCCGCTTCAAACGCTACGGGAATCCGCTGTCCCTGCTCATGGCCGACATAGACCATTTCAAGGACATCAACGACACGCGCGGACACCAGGCCGGCGACGCGGTTCTGCGCGAAGTGGCCGACGTCATGACGAACTCCATCCGCGCTACGGATTACTGCGCCCGGTACGGCGGAGAGGAATTCGCAATCATACTCCCCTGCACCAGCACCAGAAAAGCCGTATCGCTTGCGGAAAGGATACGCAACAACATCGCCGGGCACGCTTTTACGGCAGCAAACGGTCCGCTACGCCTGACCGTCAGCCTCGGGGTCTGCGGCGCGAACCAAGACGCCGACGCAAGCAAAGAAACACTCTTGAGTGACGCCGACGCCGCCCTTTATGCGGCCAAGTCCGGGGGCAGAAACCGCACAGCGCTTACTCCCTCCCCGCGCCCGAAGCCTGCACGGCGATAAAGGAGCCGGGCGGAACACTGTTCGTCAGCCAGACGTTTCCGCCAATCACCGAGCCTTTTCCTATGGTTATCCGGCCAAGAACGGTCGCTCCGGCATAAATCGTAACCTCATCCTCCAAAATCGGATGCCGGGGCTGACCTTTGATCAGGACGCCGTCCTCGTCCTTGCTGAAGGAGAGCGCGCCCAAGGTGACGCCCTGGTACAGGCGGCAACCGGCGCCGATGATTGTCGTCTCCCCGATTACAACTCCCGTGCCGTGATCGATAAAAAAGCGTTCGCCGATCCGCGCGCCGGGATGGATGTCTATCCCCGTGGCCGAATGGGCCATCTCACTGATAATGCGCGGAATCAGCGGCACATCCAGCTCGTATAGGGCATGGGCGATGCGGTGGTTGGTCATGGCGGTCAACGAAGGATAGCAGAATATCGTTTCCCCGGGGGTCTTGGCCGCCGGGTCTCCGGCAAAGGCCGCGCTTACGTCGCCTGCCAGGAGATCCCTGATGCGGGGCAGTTCCATGAGGAAAGCGGCCGCCTTTTCCTCCGCGTCGCTCCCGCAATGCGGACACTGCGTCTCCGCGCAGGTGAAGCAGACGCCCCGCCGGATCTGCTCCGTGAGCAGACTGGCTATGGAATCGAGGTTCGCCGACATATGGTAACGCAGAGAGCGGGAATGCAGGCGCGTGTTACCGAAATAACCGGGGAACAGAGCGGCGCGCAGCCTGCTCATTATCTCTCCCAGGGCTTCCAGGGAAGGCATGGGACTGTCGCCGGGGGCTTCGTAGAACATGGTCTGGTATGGGGCAGGAGCGCAAAGAGCTTCGCTGATCTTCTCAAGCCGGGCCAGGTTGCCGTTTTTTAACCGTCTGGTGTCCACGTTGATTGGCCTCGCAGGGGAAAGATTTGCCGGAGCGCGGTCCGGCATTTTCATGCATTATCCGCCGCAACCGGCGCGGATGTCAAATTTTCCGGGGGAAGAGCAAGCTCTCCATGCAGCTCCCACATCCGCCTCACAAGCTCTTCCATGCCCGCCCCCTCAAGGGCGGAAATAAAAAATACGCTCCGGCCCTGCTCTTGCGCACGCTGCCGGATGTTCCCAAGAAAATCCTCAGACGCAAGGTCGATTTTGTTTATCACTTCTATCTGCCAAAGCCGCGCGAGCTTTGTCGAAAAAAGCTCCAGTTCGTTATTGACGAGTGCAAAGCCGGCAAAAGGGTCTTCGGGGTCGATGTCCTCAACGCTCAGGATATGGAGCAGGAAACGGGAGCGCTCCAGATGCTTGAGGAATCCGTGTCCCAGTCCCAATCCCCCGTGCGCTCCTTCCACCAGTCCCGGAATATCGGCAATGACCATGCGCCGTTCCGGATCAGTCCGGTCAAGCATCACGCCCAGGTTCGGCTCAAGCGTGGTAAAGGCGTAGTCCGCGATTTTCGGCCTTGCCGCCGAGACTTTGGAAATAAAAGTGGATTTCCCGGCATTGGGCAGGCCGAGCAAAGCGCAGTCGGACAAAATTTTTAGTTCCAGAGCCAGGGTCAACTCCAGCCCCGGCTCGCCCTCCTGAGCAAAACGCGGCGCGCGCAATACGGACGATTTGAAGTGTTCGTTTCCCTTGCCCCCCCTGCCGCCGACCGCGACCGCAAGCGTCTGCCCTTCCAGCGCGAGGTCCCCGAGCAGTTCGCCCCGCTGCCCGTCTTTGAAGAGAAAAACCTGGGTGCCCAGAGGAAGCTCCAGCAAAAGGTCCCGGCCCCTGCGTCCATCGCGCTGCGAACCCTGTCCGGGACGTCCGTTTTCCGCCTCATAGAGGCGTTTGAGCCGGAAATCGTAAAGGGAAAGGAGATGTGCGGACGCGCGCAGGACAATGCTTCCCCCGTCCCCGCCGTTCCCTCCGTCCGGTCCGCCTCTGGGGATGAATTTCTCGCGCCGGAACGATACGCAGCCGCGCCCGCCCTTTCCGGAACGCACGGTAATCGTCGCCGCGTCCACAAACCGCAT
>JAITRF010000038.1 GCA_031288535.1 Desulfovibrio sp.
CCCGGCACGATGACTTTCCGCAATTCTTTCACCATGGGGAGCAGAACCCGCCTTGGAGCAGTTTAGGCATTTTACGCTTGAAAGGCTTGCTTGACGGCGGGCAAAACCCGCCTGCGAGCATTTCGCGGCAAGGATTTGCAGGCAAATCCTTGCGGAGCGGTCCGGCTTTTCAAAGTTGAACCGCTCTGGCGCCGGAATTCTTCCGCTTCAAGGCGGTCATACTAGTGTTTACCCGCAAAAGTAAACACTACGAAACCCGAAGGGCGGAGCTGACGCAATAAGATGCGTCAGCCCTGACCCGAAGGGTTTTGCTCCGCCGCAGGCGGCGTAACCCGTCGGGAAACAGCGTTTTTTCGACGGCGATCCTGCAAAAATGACCATAAAAAATATGTTTGTTATTTTTGCAATTAGACACTATAGCATTTTGCGCTTGAGATTGTCGCTTGACGGCGGGCGCAGCCCGCCTGCGCCAATCTCGCGGACGGTGTTACGCTTCGCTTCACACCGCCAGAGCATTTTACCGGAAAGTTACTTTCAATGAAAAAATGCTCCAGTTGCGGTCGACAGGATTCGAACCCGTTTGAATGCGGCTTTGCATCAAAGGGGGAGCGAATGCGGCGCAGGACATGAAGGAATACCGCGATTATTATTTCCGCAAGGCCAAAAGGGAAAATTACCCGGCCCGCTCGATCTACAAGCTTCAGGAAATAGATCGGCGGCTGCGCATTTTTAAAAAGGGGATGCGGGTTCTGGATCTCGGGGCCAGTCCCGGCTCCTGGTCCCTGGGGGCGGCGCAAAAGGTGGGCGCGCAGGGTTTTGTTCTGGCCGTGGACATAAAGGACACGGACACGGTGTTCCCGGCCAACGTTCTTTTCCGGCGCGAGGACGTGTTTTGCCCTTCCCCGGAATTTTCCGCCCTGCTCGGGGAAAAGGGGCCTTTTCAACTGGTGCTTTCGGATATGGCGCCTTCAACTACCGGGCACCGGGGCACGGACCAGGCGCGGTCGTTCGCCCTGTGCGCGCGGGCTCTGGAACTCGCCGTCAGTTGTCTGGACGGGGGTGGCGGCCTGGTGCTGAAATTTTTCATGGGGCCGGAGGCGGAGGAGCTTTCCGCGGCGCTCAGGCGGCATTTTGCACGGGTCAGACTTGTAAAGCCGGAGAGTTCGCGCGCGGAGAGCATGGAAATTTTCTATGCCGCCTCGGGTTTCAAGGCTTCATAGGACAATTTACGCTTGGGATTGCCGCAGGCGGGCAAAGCCCGCCTGCGGCAATCCCGCGGGTTGCGCATTCGTTTCAGACCGACCATTCACCGACCGCCCCCTTGTGGAAAGCGTGGCGGTGAACGTCGCTCCGTTCCTCCAAACTGGGCGTACAAGGAAGGAGATGGCCGGAGGCGTGGATTGCGCGCCCGACGACCGCTTCCAGAAAATCCTCCTGGCGCAGGGCCGAGAAGGCGGCAAACCCGGCGCGCGCCTGCAGTTCTCTGGCCCTGGCCGAGCACAACATGGACAGGGTTTCCCCGACAAGGTCCTCGTAGGCGCAGAAGCGGCAACTTTCCTCAAGGCCGGGATCGATTTCCGTCTCTTTCCTCCGCTCGGAGACCACCGTCTTGCCGTTGGCCCACAGGTACCCCAGCCTGGGCATCTCCAGGGTGGCCGGGACATAGTAGTGCACGTTAAGCACGAGACGCGCGGCGGCGATGGCCAGATCCCGCTCCGTGCCGAATATGCCGCGAGCGGCGGATACTGACGCCCCGGCCGAACGCAAATCCTCAATGATTTTGCGGCGGCGTTTATTGACCGTGCCGTAAAAAAGCACGTCAACGGTCTGCGGATATTCGGGGTTAAGGCGGGTCATTTCCGGCACATAGCCGAGGCGGAGGTGGACGACGTCGGCGAGCCCCCTGCTTTTGCGCAGATAGCGCGCGTTGCGGCGGCTGTAATCCCAGACCGTGAAACGGCGCAGGTGTTCGATATAGCGGGGATTGTTCCAGGGGGTCTTTGTGGTCAGTTGCTCAAGGTTGAAGATGATGCTGTTTTTGGGCAGGGTTTCGTCCAGGCATCCCGGAGCGTTGCAGGTTCCAAAGAGGATGTTGACGCTTCCGGGGTTTGGGGAATTGACCCTTGTTTCCACGCTGAAGCCGAGGCGGCGAAGGGCATGGAACAGAGGCAGGATTACGTCGTCAAAGCCGTTGGAGGGAAGATCGCCTTGGGGGAAAATTTTTACCAGGCTGAAGTGCATGGCGCTTCACAGCGTGGGCGAAAGCCCGCGGCCCAGGATTTTGTTCAGAAGAAAGAGCGGGACGAGCACGCTGATAATCAGGATGGCCCCGTAAGCCGAAGCCGGTCCGAAGTCCCCGCTGCCTATGTACTGAAAAACCTGAACCGTCATGGTGGTCCAGGGGCCGTAATAGAGGACGATGGTGGAGCTCAGCTCCGCCAGGATCGTCACCCACATGATTATGGCTCCGGCGATTATGCCCGGCAGCATGGCCGGGACCACAACCTTGAGGAAAGACGCAAGCGGCGGCACTCCCAGGCTGATTGAGGCCTCTTCCACCGAAACTTCGATCTGTTGCAGAAGGGCGGAGGTGGTTTTGACGGAAAAGGGCGTTTTACGCACAAAATAGGCCAGAACCAGGATCATCCAGGTTCCGGTCAGGGGCAGGGGACCGCTGTTGTAAGTGGCGGCAAGGGCTATGCCCAGCACCGAGCCCGCGATCACCAGAGGCAGCATCATGGCGAGGTCCAGCGCATAGGCCGAGAGGCCTTTTTTGCGCACGATCAGGTAGCTGACCAGCATGCCGAAAACCATGCCGATGATGGTGGCCGTGCTGGAGAGGAAAAAGGAGTTGAAAATCGGCCTGGGCGCGACCTGGAGGGCGGCCTTGAGGTTGGCCAGGCTGAAGCGCCCGTAGTACATGACCGGGCCGTTCGTCTCCGTGATCGAGGCCGCCAGGATCACGACAAAAGGGGCCAGGGCCAGAACCAGGATCAGGACGCAGAAAGTGAAGGCGGCGAAGGTCGGGAGGGGGGAGAGCCTGATGACTTCCGGCGGACGCAGGGCGGACATGGCGTAGCTTTTCCTCTCCACGAGAGTTTTCTGCATGACGGTCATGCCCAGGGTGATGAATACGAGGACGGAACTCAAAGCCCCGGCCATGGCGGGATTGCCGCCCATTTCGTTCATGAATTCGCTGTACGCCTGTTCCGCCAGAACCTTGAACCCTCCGCCGATAATCGTGGGCACGCCGAAGTTCTCTATGGACATGCAGAAGACGATCAGCCCCCCGGCCGCGATGGAAGGGCAGACCACGGGCAGGGTGACGGTGCGAAAGACCCTCCAGGGGCTTGCGCCCAGGTTGCGGGCGGATTCTTCCAGGGAGCGGTCCACGGAATTGATGGCCGAGGCGACCATGAGAAAGACAAAGGGGAAAAATTGCAGGGTAAAGACAAGGACCACGCCCTGCCAGCCGGCTATCCCCTGGAACTCTATGCCCAGACGGGCGAGAAAGGTGGTGATGAAGCCGCTGCGCCCGAGCATGAGCAGCCAGGCCTCCGCTCCGATGAAGGTGGGGAGTATCAGGGGCAAGGTTCCCAGGGTGCGCAGGGTGTCGGCGAAGGGCAGCCTGAAGCGCGTGATGAAAAAGGCGAAGGGCGCGCCGATGAGGACGCTCAGCAGGGTGGCGGCGAAGCTCATGAAAAGGCTGTTCCCGAGGCATTTCAGGTAAAAGGGGCTGGTGAAGACCAGATAGTAGTGCCTCAGGGTGTGCTCCCCGGGGGTTTCACCCGAGAAGCTGGCGAGAAAAATGGAGAACATCGGATAGACGATGAGGAAGAAAAGCACGCAAAGCGCGGAAGCAAAGATGCAGTTCCAGGCGGAGAATATCTGCCTTGGCCTCGTCATGTCCCGATCACTACCGGGATGTCCGGCTTGAAGCAAAGGTCCAGGGCTGCGCCCGCTTCCCTGGGGCGGCCGTGTTTCGCGGAAGGCACGCGTACCCGAAGGGAGCGGCCCAGGGCGTCCACAAGGTAGAGGATGTCCGGGCCGGAAAAGACGCTTTCCCGCACCACGGCCTTGAAGCGGTTTCGGGATGTCTCCGGCCCCGCCTCCTCGATCCAGTCCGGGCGGAGCATGATGGTGAACGGGGTTTCGGGGAGTTCGCCCATGTCCAGGAACACCGGCATCCCGTCGATACGCCCTGCGGCGGCGCAATCAGCGTCCGCTTCCACCTCGAGCAGCGTGCACTCTCCCATGAACTCGGCGGTGAAGCTGTCGGCCGGGTGAAAATAGATTTCTTCCGGCCGTCCCGCCTGCCTCAGTCTGCCTTCGGAGATGATGCCCATGCGGTCGGAGACGGCCATGGCCTCTTCCTGGTCGTGGGTGACGTAGACCGTGGTGATGCCGAACTGCTTCTGGATGCGCCGGATCTCCTCGCGCATGTCGATTCGCAGTTTGGCGTCCAGGTTGGAGAGGGGTTCGTCCATGAGCAGCACCTCGGGGCGGATGACCAGGGCGCGCGCCAGGGCCACGCGTTGCTGCTGTCCCCCGGAAAGCTGGCGGGGGTAGCGCTGCTCCAGCCCGTCCAGATGCACGCTTTTGAGGACGTCCATGACCTTTTCCTTGATTTCCCGGGCCGGTCTTTTGCGGGCTTTGAGGCCGTAAGACACGTTCTCGAAGACGTCGAGATGGGGGAAAAGGGCGTAGTTCTGGAAGACCATGCCGCATTCCCGGCGGTGGGGAGGGGTGCCGACGATGGATTTCGTTCCGAAGCGGATGTCTCCCCCGTCGGGGGCGGCAAATCCGGCAAGCAGGCGCAGAAGCGTCGTCTTGCCGCAGCCGGAGGGGCCGAGCAGGGTGAAGAATTCTCCGTCCGCGATGCCGAGGCTGATGTGATCGACGACGGTTTGCCCGCCGAACCTTTTCACCAGCCGGTCCAGAACTATGTCTGCCACGGGCGGCTACTTCCTGCTCAGCACCAGTTCCCGCCATTTCCCGAGCAGTTGTTTCTGCTCGAGGTTGGCTTCGTCCGCGCGGACGGTTACCACGGCGAGCGAGGACAGGGAAGGCAGTCCGGGCACCTCGTCCGCATCGGGTCGGGCCGGGCGGCGGTAATATTTTTTGTAGATATCCGATACCACGTCGCGCGAGATCAGGTAGTCAAAGAAGGCTTTCGCTTCCGCCGGGTGTTTGCCGTCCTTGACCAGGGCCAGGCCTTCCGGGGCGGAGATCGCCCCGTCCGAGGGGTAGATGATCTTCACCGCGTCCGAACCCCCGGCCACATAGCGGTAGGCGGCGTATTCCATGGTGATGCTCAGGGGAAATTCGCCTTCGGCCGTGCCTTTGTATACGAGGCTTGAGCTGTCGACTATGCGGACGTTTTCCACCAGTTTGGCGAGGCCGTCCCACCCGTAGAGCTTATAGATGCCGTAAAGCTGCGCGTAGGCCGAACCGGATTTGGCCGGGTCCGCCATGACGATTTTATCCTTCCACCTGGGAGTGAGGATATCGGCCCAGCTTTTCGGCATGTCTTCGGGCTTGAGAAGTTTGCTGTTGGCCATCAGAATCATGAGGTGGGTGTTGCTTGCGGTCCAGATCTTGTCCTTGTCCCTGAACTCGGCGGGAAATCCGGGAATTTTTCCGACCTCCGGGGAATCATAGGGGGTGAAATTGTCTTTGGCGGCGTCCAGCACGGCCACATCGCCGCTCCAGAAAATATCCGCCAGGGGGTTTGCCTTTTCCGCCGCTATGCGTTTCATGGCCTCCCCGGTCCCGAGCCGCACGGAGGTCACAGTGATGCCGCTCTTTTTTTCAAATCCCTTGGCCACCAGATCGATAAGTTCCGGCTGGTTTGAGGAGTAGAGCACCACTTCCGCGGCCTGCGCGTGGTTTGGGCCGGGGCAGAGGAGGAGCAGAAGGGCGGGCAGGAGAAGCATCTTGCGTGAGAGCATGGTTACCTCGCGGTTGTCTGGTTGTTGGAAGCAGCGGGGCAAGGTTAGGATATAGCGGGGTAAATTTCCAGAATTTTTTT
>JAITRF010000063.1 GCA_031288535.1 Desulfovibrio sp.
GCGTGACAGGATGTCACGCCGAAATGCGAAGCATTTCGAGCGGCAAGGCGAAACAGCGCTTGCGCCGCAGCCGCCAAATCAAAACTGCATGGATGCAGTTTTGATTTGAAATTCGAATAAGTTGAAAAATACCCTGATCTCGTGCGGAACCCCGGTCCGGCATACCCGGCCGATCAGGCGTTCTTCCCCCAGTCCGTGAGGAAAGTGGCCAGCCCCTTGTCGGTAAGCGGATGCGCGGCCAGTTTGCTTATCACCGCAAAGGGCATGGTGCAGACATGGGCGCCGGCAAGGGCGGCGCGCAGAACGTGGCGCGGGTGGCGCACGCTGGCCACGATCACCTCTGTTTTGAAGCTGTAGTTTTTGTATATGGCGAGGATTTCCTCCACCAGCCCCATTCCGTCCGTTCCGATCTCATCCAGGCGTCCGACGAAGGGGCTGACGTAGGCGGCCCCGGATTTCGCCGCAAGCAGGGCCTGCATGGCGGAAAAGACCAGGGTGGCGTTCACCGCGATCCCTTCCGCGCGGAGAATGCGGCAGGCCGCCAGTCCAGGCATGGTCAGGGGCAGTTTCACCACCACGTTGGGGGCGAGTTTCGCGAGCCTCCTGCCTTCCTCTGCCATGCCCTCCGTATCCGTAGCCAGAACTTCGGCGCTGACCGGGCCGGGGGTTAAGGCGCAAATCGCCCGGATGTGCCGATCCGCGTCGCGTACCTTCTCCCGGGCCAGCAGGCTTGGATTGGTGGTCACTCCGTCCAGGAAACCGTAGCCGGCGGCCTCCCGGATCTCCGCCAGTCCGGCGGTGTCGATAAAAAATTTCATTTCCGCTCCGCTGTTTTGTCTTTTCAGTGTCGTTCTTAGGCTCTATAACGACACGTCCGCTCTGTAAGGTTCCGTCGTGCCGCTCTTTCCCCTGCGCGCGGCCGGGCTTTTTTGTTCCGGAAAGGCAAAGGCCAGGGCCTCTTCCAGATTATCCACCGGATGCGTTCTGATTTGGCCGAGCAGATCGGCGGGGATCTCTTCCAGGTCCTTTTTGTTCTGCTTTGGGATTAACACATCGGAAAGGCCGTGGGCGACCGCGGCCAGGATTTTTTCCTTTATGCCGCCGACCGGCAGAACGCGGCCGCGCAAGGTGATCTCCCCGGTCATGCACAGACCTTTGCGCACGGCCTTCCCGCTCAGGGCGGAAATGAGGGCCACGGACAGAGTTACCCCCGCCGAGGGACCGTCCTTGGGAGTGGCTCCTGCCGGCACATGCACGTGCAAATCCGTTTTGGCGTTGAACTTGGGGTCTATGCCCAACGCCGCGGCATGGCTGCGGGCATAAGTCACGGCCGCCTGGGCGCTTTCCTTCATTACGTCGCCGAGTTGTCCGGTGAGGGTTAAGCCGCCCTTGCCGGGCATGGTGGAAACTTCGACATTCAGCACCTCGCCTCCGTGCGGGGTCCAGGCAAGGCCGACAGCCAGACCCGGCAGGGGCTTGCCGTCCACGTCGTCGTCCAGAAAGCGGGGAGCGCCGAGCAGGTCTTTCAGGGAACGCGCGTCCACAGTGAACGGACCCTTGTCGCCCTCGGCTTTTTTTCTGGCGATCTTTCGGCAGATGCTTCCGATCTCGCGCTCAAGGTTCCGCACCCCGGCTTCTCTGGTGTAGCTTTGGATGATTTCTTTCAGCACCGCGTCCTCAAGCTTCAGGTCCTTGTCCTTCAGGCCGTTTTCCTTTTTTTGCCTGTCCGTCAGATAGCGTTTGGCGATGCCGATTTTCTCCTGCATCGTATAGCCGGGGAGCCGGATGATCTCCATGCGGTCCCGTAGCGGCGCCGGTATGTTTTCCAGGTAGTTGGCGGTGCAGATAAAGGTGACTTTGGACAGGTCGAAGGGCAGGTTCAGAAAATGATCGCTGAAATTGCAGTTCTGCTCCGGATCCAGCACTTCCAGCAGGGCCGAGGACGGGTCCCCCCTGAAGTCCGAGCCTATTTTGTCCACCTCGTCCAGCATGAGCACGGGGTTGCGTGTTCCGGCCTGCTTGATGCTCTGGATGATGCGCCCGGGCAGGGCGCCCACGTAGGTGCGCCTGTGCCCGCGTATTTCCGCCTCGTCCTTCATGCCGCCCAGGGACATGCGCTGAAAGCGCCGCCCCATGGCCCTGGCTATGGAACGGCCGAGCGAGGTTTTTCCCACCCCGGGGGGGCCGACAAAACAGAGAATCGGGCTCTTCGACCTGGGGTTGAGTTTGCGGATGGACAGAAATTCCAGGATGCGGTCTTTGACCTTTTCCAGTCCGTAATGGTCTTCGTCCAGAATTTTTTTGGCGGTGATGATGTTCAGGCGGTCCCGCGAAGTCTTTGACCAGGGAAGCTCGGCTATCCACTCCAGATAATTGCGCACCACCCCGGCCTCGGAGGATTCCTGATGCATGGAGGACAGGCGTTTCATCTGTTTGTCCGCCTCTTTCCGCACGTCCGGAGGCAGCTTGGCGTCTTCCAGGGCCTTGGCGAGATCGTCCAGGTCGTTGTCTTCGTTTGCGGCCTTTTCTCCGAGTTCCTTCTTTATGGCCTTGATCTGTTCGCGCAGGTAATATTCCCGCTGCGCCTTGTCCATGCCCTCCCTGGCGGTCTCCTGGATATGCGCCTGCATGGAGGCCACCTCGGCCTCCTTGGCCAGGTGATCGTTGACGAGTTTCAGACGCGCGACCGGGTCGAGGCATTCGAGCAGTTCCTGGGCCTCGTAGGTTTTGAGGCGCAGGTTGGAAGCGATGAGATCCGAAAGACGTCCGGGGTGCTCTATGGAATTGAGCACATTGATTATATCCGGGGAAGCCATGCCGCGTAGCGCCAGGATGCGTTCGCTCTGTTCGCGGGCGGCGCGCATCATGGCTTCCATCGCCACACTCGGAGGAATGTTTTCCTGTTCGGGCAGGGCCTGGATTTCAGCCTCCATATACGGTTTATCCTCGAACAGGGCGAGGGTGCGGGCTCTGCTTACCCCCTGCACCAGCAGCTTCAGGCGTCCGTCCGGGAGTTTCAGGATGCGCATGATCATAACCACTGTGCCCATCTTGTGCAGATCGTCCGGGCCGGGCTTTTCCGTCTGCTCGTCCTTCTGGGTGAGGATGAGGAGATAGCGGTTGCCCTGCAGCGCGGCCTCCACCGCCTTTACCGAGGAATCCCTGCCCACAAACAGGGGCAGGATGGTGTAATTGAAGATGACGACGTCACGAACCGGCAATACCGGGACGCGCTCCGGCAGTTCCGGGCGGCTGTCGGTTTCCGATTCCTGATGTCCGCTTTCCCCCTGCGGCCTTTCCGGATCTGATGCCGGCTCCGGAGCGAGGCGGTAAGGGTGCGGGGAATCCTGAATATATGTCATAACGGCCTCGTTGTTAAATATTGGAGGATAAGATTTGCGGAAAAACCGGGTTTGGCGGCGAAACTGGGGCAGTTTAACTTTGAAAAGTCGGACCGGTCTGCAAGAAATCGTTCGTAAATCCTTGTCGTGAAATGCTTGCAGACGAGCTTCGCTCGCCGTCAAGCGACAAGCTCAAGCGTGAAATGCCCTAAAAGGGCATCCCAGCGTAAATGCTATAATAAGTCTGTTTCGGCTTTTGTCAAATTTGCGGCGGGTTCAGGTTTTTTCCGTCTTCCCCGAAGAGGGCGAACAAGTCGGCCGCGAGCATGTCCATGGCCTGATCGACATCGCGTTCTCCGGACTTTATGCCTTTTTCCGCCCGCAGGGCAATATCCCACAGTGAGGCGATCCTTTCTTCTCCCAGTTTTTTGGCGGTCTGTTTTTTCTGCCGCAGGTCGAAGTCCCGCAGGGTCTCCGGCTCTTTGAGACATTGCCGGAGAATGCGCGCTTCGCGCAAGAGAAGGGCGAGGAAGGCGAAAACCTGGTTTTTTCCGGTCACGCGGTCCCTGAGGATGCGTTTCCAGATCTCCGGGCTTTTCCCCTGGCGCTGCAAAAGGCGCAGCATTTCAAAATTGTTCGGCGATTGGCCGTCGCCGGCCAGAGCCAGGGCCTCTCTTTGCGGTTTTCCCCCGGCGTCGCGGGACAGGGCCAATTTTTCCATTTCCGAGCTGATCAGGGAGGCGTCGGGCGGCAGGGATTCCCCAAGAACGAAAATTTCCCGGTTTTCAAGTTTTATGCCCAGCCTTGCGGCCTCGCTTTTAATGTAGTCGGAAATTCTTTTTCCGGAAAGCGGCGGCGTAACGTCTATAAAGCCCAGTTCCTCCGCTTTCCGGTAAAAGGGCAGGCGCTGGATGTGCGCCGGTATCTTGGGCCGGTCCCTCTCAAATTCGTTTTCCAGGCAAATTATCGGCCAGGTCAGGGCGTTGGTTGCCCGATTTTCTGGTCCGAGACAGGCCAGGAGGGCGGGGGAGAGCTGTTTTTCAAGCACATCCGCTGGCAGGGCCTCCGCCTTGCGCAGCACCAGGGCTTTGGGCAGGGCGAAAAGGGTTCGCAGGGTGAGGTCTTGCCAGAAAGAAGGTCCAAGACCCTCATCTCCCCAAAAGACCGTCCGCTGCCAGCCGCCGTCCTGTCCGGGCGTGCGCAGGGCGAGCAGGGCGTCCAGCCTTCGCCGCAAAAGGCGGCTGTCCGGGCAGATGCAGATGGTGAAGGCCGGACGGGACATTTCTAGAGCACTTTAACCTTGAGATTATACACGGTTTATCTTCAGGCCGCGCCCGCTCCGGCGC
>JAITRF010000127.1 GCA_031288535.1 Desulfovibrio sp.
GCGGACTACTATACCGATTTTCGCCTGCGTAACCGGGACGGAAGCATCGTCTTGACGGATGTGACAGAGTTTCATATTTTTGAATTGTGTAAGATTCCCCTGACTGAGGACGGGAGGAAGGTCTGGCGCTGGCTGAAATTTTTGTCCGCCGGCACCGAGGAGGAACTCGCCATGCTGCAACAGACATATGAAGAACTGCAAAAGCCTGTGGCCCGGTTGATGGAAATGAGCGCGGATGAAATCGTGCGCCATCAGAAAGATGCCTGGGACAGGGCTCGACAGGATGAAGAAGCCCGCAACCGTTTGAACAGATCTGAAGGCAAGGCTGAAGGCAGATCTGAAGGCGAGGCTATAGGCATGGCCAAAGGCGAGGCTATAGGCATGACCAAAGGCGAGGCCATAGGCATGGCCAAGGTTGCCTTGAATCTGCTGAAAGAAGGACTTCCTATCGCCATGATCGCCAAGGCAACCGGCCTCACTCCTGAAGAAATTGAGCGTTTATCCGGTCGATAACCGATATTGCCAAGACCTCCTGACTGTATTCGTCAATGAAGGTCAGGTAGTTAAGCGCTTGTCCATTGGTGCAGGCGTCAGGAGCCTTGCATTGTATACTCCATGCGTTTCCAGATGGACGGTTGTGGGGCAACCTGAAGTTCCACCGCAATGGAGTTACCGCTTTTGGTCACACTACCCTTTAAGCTGAACCGTCCCGACTCTGGTCTGCAAATACCGTTCATAATGACCGGTTCGGGTGCTGGCGCGTTGCGCATTACGCTCATAGCGCCTGGCCTGACATAGGGCATCGGCCTCTGCATCCAGCAATCCATTGAGCGTTTCTTCCACGCTCTGGCGTACAACCTTGGACACATGCGACCGCAGTTCCCGCTCATCCACAGCAATAACCGGAACTTTCTTTTTCCCGTTCTCCTTGATAGCTTTCATCTGTAGCCCTTCCTCATCGGTTTGAGTGGTTGTTTGGCGATGCCAACTCTAAGACCGACTTGGCGGGCTACTTCCATTTTTTCAATGTACGAAAAATACCGTACGTTATTCTTCGTCAAGGTCCTCTTATTTTCCTGATCCTTTCTCCTGATACAAGTCATTATTCGGGTTATTTACGTTGGAATTGTAGGTGTGACCTGGTCCTTCATCCCAATACGAGTCATTATTCGGGTTATTTACGTTGGAATTGTACTCGTGACCTGGTCCTTCATCCCAATACAAGTCATTATTCGGGTTATTTACGTCGGAATTATAATCAGGCATAGAATCTCCAAGATCAATGGTAACGATACGGTGTAATCACCATTGAGGTAAGAATTCGTGTAGCGATAGCCCAAAAGCCGTAAGCTAACGCCCGCCAAACTATCCAAAAATTTGAGTGCCTGGACGTCTCAGGATGGTAGAGAAAGTAAAGATTATGAGAGGAAAGTCAATAGCTCTTTAAACAAGTGCCAGGGCAATCGAGTGAATAACCGTAACCTACTGAAATTGTTTATTGTGAATTGGCGGGGCGCGAAAATTTTTTTCTGTAATTTCAATGTATTGTAGAACTCATTCGATTGCCCTGCAACAAGTACACCTTAACATATAAATTTTTAACTAAAATTATATTTTTACATGGGTACATTTAGAGGTGGTCCCCATAGTGCGGACGGGAAAGAGCGGTTTCTTATCTTGTTTTTCCCCTTATCAGGCTGCCTTTAAAATATCTTGGTGATACTGGTTGTCTGGGTTCTGTCCTTCCAAGCTGCTGTGTGGCCGTGTTTGGTTATAAAAGGATATTCATCTGCCGATGCCCGCACGAGCTTCCGAGCCGGTTTCGTAAGCATGCGGATACACGTTTTCGTACTTGAGCGAGCGCCAGAGCCGCTCGATAAACACGTTGCCCAGCCAGCGGCTACAGTCGTCCATGGAGATGCGGATTTCCTTGTCTCGCAGGGCGTTGGTGAAGGCGAAGCTGGTAAACTGGCTGCCCTGGTCGGTGTTGAAGATATCCGGGAAACCGTATTCCGCCAAGGTTTCTTCCAGGGCCGAGATGCAAAAATCCGTCTCCATGGTGTTGGACAGCCGCCTGGACAGCACTTTTCGGCTGTGCCAGTCCATGATGGCGGCCAGATACAGAAAGCCTTTGCGCATGGGGATATAGGTGATGTCCGCGCACCAGACCTGATTGCTCCGGTTGATGTCCAGATCGCGCAGCAAGTAGGTATAGCGCTTGTGCTCCGGGTTCGAAATACTGGTTCTCGGTTTCCGATATGCCGCCATGAGCCCCACCAACCGCATCAGGCGGCGAATACGCTTTTTGCCGGCGATCTACCCCAAACGATACAAGATAGCGGCACATCTGGCGCACGCCCAGGAATGGCCATTCGGTGAAAGTCCTGTCGATTTCCTGCATCAACGCGAGGTTTATGGCTGATTCGCCTGTTCTTTCGTAATACAGGCCGGAATGGGCTATTTTGGGCAGAACGCATTGCCGGACAACGCTGAGCCTGGCATGGCCGGAATCGACCACGCTTTGCCTGCGGGAGACGCTCACCGCTTCCCCCGGGCTTTGGTTAAAAAATCACGTTCCACTGTGAGCTGGCCGATTTTGGCATGGAGTTCGCGCAGATCTTTTTCCTTTCTGGCTTCTTCGGTTTTGACCTCGCCGGAAAAGATGCCCACCGCCGATTCCTTGAGTTTCCTCACCCATTTGTAAATGAGCGTCTGGTGGACGCCGAACTCCGAGCTGAATCCGGCAATGGTTTTCTCACCCGAAAGGGCTGCCAAGGCCGCCTTGGCTTTGAATGCAGGCGCATGATTTTTACGTGAAGTTCAGGTTAAGCGACAGTCTCAAGTGCAAGTTGCTCTAAAAGGCGCAGCAATCCCGCCAGCGCCAGGTGAAATAACTGAAGTTGTCGGCCTTGCCCGGAACGGGCGGGTTCTTGCCCTGCACCCACAACATGCCGGTCTTGCCGAGCGGCACGCACTGCCGACTGCGCACCGGCCGCACCAGTTGAAGTTTATACTGCGTCTTGCGGATCACCGGCATGGGGTACATGCCGCACATGGCCGGTTCTCCGGATGTTCCCCAAGCGATGAGCAAGCGATGAGCCCGGGCCAGAAATTTGGCCGCTATATGCCCGCTGGCCTCGACCCAGGGAGGTTCACGCGAGGGAGAATAGCCGGACATGGGATACATGGTTCCCCAGGCCCCAGCGCACCAGAAAAGCGGGTCCAGGGGCGCGCCGAGGCTGGTGGACATGGCGTCGGCAATACAGGCCAGGATCAGGGGAGTGGCGGAAAAGAGGATTGTTTCCGGGAAAGTGACAAGCCCGAGCTCTTCATTCGCATGGGTAGGGTCGAACTCCGACATATACAGAACGTCCAGCGGAACTTTTTCCGTACAGCCGAAGTCAATCATCAGTTCCAAGAGAAAAAGGGGCAAGAAGGCGTAGTAATGAACCTGGGCGAAATATCGGCCTCCGTGTGTTTGCGAAGTGGCCCCGCCGTCCCCCCAAACCGAACTGTTGCCGAGGTCGATGCCCAAGGCGTTGAGGCAGAATCCCCCCTTGGCGACATCCAGCATTCGAGCAGGTTCGCGAAACCCCATCGTAATGCCGATACGGGTGGTAACGCCTTCGTCGCATGAACAGAGAGGGGACCGAACTTTTCCAGGCGTAGCCAGGTCATTGTCGCCGACTACTGTCGTCCCCGCCATGCGGATCGGGAACATGCAGTTCCATTCCACGTCCGAGAATGGATTGACGAATTTCGGATCGCAAGTTGGGTTTGCGGCCAAGGCCGGCAAAGGGACGATGAGGGAAAGAAAAAAAAGGCCCGCCAGGAATTTGGACAGCCGCCGCATAACGAAATTTTCCGTGACTTGACGCATGCATTCTCTCTTCGTTGAATGATTGGCACCCAGGGCAGCCAACGGTTCTTTTCACTGAAGCCCGAAATTATCCATTGCCTTCCGCATGGCTTTTTCTATGTCCGGTCCTATATTATTGGACATTTGTCTGGTGAGTTCATTGGCGTATTCGGAAAAATCCATTCTCCCGAAATCAAGGGAGACAAATTCATCCGCGTAAAAACCCCGACACAGGGGTTTCTTGCCGGAACCCCATCCCATGCCGATCTGGGGGCGGCCCTGCTCGTGTATGACCTTGGCAAGTTGCGTGTTGAAACAGCAATAAACTTCCATATCTTGCAAGCAAGCGCCGAACACTTTAATTTTACAGCGGCTGCCGACCTTGTGGCAGACGTGTTTGGCGCGGCGACAGGCGAGCATTAACTCTCCAGGCGTACATTCGGCAAGTTGAGACATAAGATTATAAACCTGATAAATGGCGTAAATTATCCCGATTATATTGATCATTGACGCAATGGCGGATGCAACCGCGGAAATTGCGGCCGTCGTGACGACTTTAGCTCCGCCTGTTACCGCGGCTTCTTTTGCCAGTTCTTGCATCACAAACTCCGCACCCTGTTCAAACAGAAGCTCTTCCAAGCCTCCTAATGCCGCCTCTGCGAATTCCCCTCCGAAAAGTTTCGTTAACGATGCTGCAACGCCTTCAACAGTCCCTTCTTTTATCCATGTTTCAACAACAGATTCCGCTATTGCTTTGGCGGCCATCTCGGATAACGACGCGCCGGTCAGCCCCGACAAATTATTTATCGTATTCCCCACGCTCAAAGCCGTCAGGGCGATATCATCCAAGCCGAGTTCGCCGGCCAGATTTTCGAACCCGCAGGATTCAGTCGCCTCATCTTTATTTTTGCAGCAACTGTTCCCCATCGTCATAAGCCCGGATTTCCGGCACTCCATTTTCTCGCCCGGGAAAAAGAAAATCTGATCCAGGCAGGACATGCCCTTGGGTTCCCGTTCCTGACCGGGAAAATAACAGGCTCCCTCTTCATCGCATATGCATTGGCCGGAACCCCAGATCATTTCGCAAGTCGGCAAATCGTAGTACCCGGCCGAAGGGGTCTGATGGTAACAGGCCTCCGTGCCGTCATCCAATTTTGTACAGGCGCAAAAGGCCACCCCGTACTTTTTGGCGCATTCCATCGGCGTCATAATCATACTTTTGCCGAGCAGGGGGTTTTCTTGGGCGGGGGTGTACCCGCGCCCGGAACCCGCGGCATAGCCGTCTTCATCAAGGCCGGTTGAAGTCGGGGCTGGAGGGGTGTTCAAGGTCTCTCCGACATCAAGGGATTGCGGTTCATCCGGCATCTCAGGCGCCGCCGCCGAGGCCGTGCCGGCAAAAATAAGCAGGGGAGGGGAAAATGCATGCAGCAGGGCAGCAAGCAGGGCCACAGAGACCATGCCGGGACGGATAAACCAGAAGAAAATGGATTTTCCGGCTGGTGTACGCATGGCATTCATTCCCACCGGCCGTCATTCACCATACCGCACCCGGAAAGTTGGTTCGGCGAATCTTCAGTGATGGCTTCGGCATCGCAAAAATATTGGAAACAGAAATTCCCGGCTATTGTCTCGGCCACACCGCCCAAAGGAATAACCGCGCCGCAGGTGTTGTCGTCGGATTGTTCCTTGAGGGTCTCCGGGCACTCGTAATAGTAAACGCGCGGAACGAGATTGCCGCCGACGACCTTGTAGCGGCCGAGGCGAGTTGAGGCATCCGGCGCCCAGGACATGCCTATGTCCTTTGCCCAGAACATCGGCTGTTTTGGAACGCGAGCCTGTGGCTCCTTGGCCAGTTCGACGATATCCGGGGGCAGGGGAGGCACTTCGCCGGTTTCGGGGTCAACGCCCTCAAGCTGCCGCAGATAAGCCGCATCAACCTTTCTGGCCTTTTGTCCGATATACGCCGGAGGAATTTTCGGGAGGATTTTTTTATCCTCATGTGTCGGCAAAAGCCCTTGTGCGACTGCGGTCAGGTACAGGAAGCGATCCATGTAGGCGAACTCGAAATGAGCGAAGGTTCCGGGTTCGTCGAACTCCAGATAAGGGTTGACGTAACGGATGCCGCATTGATTCAGGAGTAGGGATTCGTATCCGTAAGTATCTGTGGCGACGGTGGTTTCTTCCAAAGTTTCCGGGTTGAACTCGGTCAGAACGGCTGTCAGGCCGAAATTGGCAGCGGTCGGGGTCAGATAAAGAGAAAATTCGGTTTTCCTTTCACTTTCGGGCGCTTCGCATTGGGAAATCCGCACCAGATCGCCGGGTTCAAACCGGCAGTTTTCTTGGCAAACATTCATGTCGGTAAAATTGTTTTTATCAATGGCACATTGATAATTCAGCGCATGGCAGTCAGCTACGTCGGTCACTTCTTTGCCGGAATCTTTGCAAAACAGCTTCTGATTTTTGCATTTATCTACGCACTCCGCTTCTGAACTGAAATAAACATTGGAGCTCATAAGGCAATTATTGCCGCATTCCAATGCGGACGAATATGGTTTGCCGTCAAGATTGCAGGTATAAGTGTCGGTGTAGCAGGAGTTCTGGCATTGCTTCAATGTGACATTATCGTCATATCCGTTAAAATATTGCCCTGTCGCCGGACAATATCTGATATATTGACTGTTTGTGCTACTGTCGCGACACGTATCGTAAGCACGTGATGGTGAACATAAACCTTTAACCGGCTCATTATCCGGCAATGCACATGTAAATTTCAAGCAACTCTGGTTACATAAATCTGCATCATTATACATATATCCCGTATTATTGCATTTATATTGTGTTTTAACGCAAATTTGCGAACATTCTTCCAAAGCGTTAGCAGTATTGCCAGGAACCGAGCCGCCGAACTCACAATGAAATAGATTTGAAGCACTATTACACAGCCCCTGGATTCTTATCTGCTGACATCCTTCTTTCACTTGACATTCCCCACCGGTTATTTCAACATCAACCCCTTCATTCAAGGACAGGTCATAGCAGGTTCCGGTGCAAACAGGTTTGCCTGGACCATTGGCGTTTTCATCACAGACGGCGGAGCAGTTGCGTATGACTGTCCCATCCGGGAGAGACGCGTCTTTACAGCCGGAACCGCATTCGCGCGCATAGGTTGCGCACTCTGACGAATTTTCAACAATTTCGCCCGAATCAACACATTTTAATACAGTTGTTGTGCATTCATCATTGCACTCACTTTCCGTAGGATAAGTTTTATTGTTTGAGGCGCATTTGAAGTTATCATATTCAAATGTTATCTTATGATCGTTATATACTTGATTATAAATCATTATTAGTCCATTATTAAATCTTGTTCTGCAAATTTGACAAATAGAATAAACTACATAATCATATCCTCCGGCAGCTCCTCCGAGTATAATATCCGCATTGCAAAAATTGTCAGACGACGGCATGTTGCAACTGTAAGAATACGACGTAAAATTAAAAGTTGGGTTTGGCCCTTGAATAGTTTCGCCTGTCAATGAATTTCTTAATATTGGGGGGTAAAATATGGTTAAATGATCATATCCTGTTGCATTTGCGATATCTGTGCTTAAATTAAATGTGTACGGATTATCGCGGGAAAGATAATTATATGGAAAAGTTTGAGAAACAGAACCCTTATTTGCATGACAGCCCCCAGAAACTGTAACCGCTGTCACCTCGCCTCCGTTTTGCTGAACGTCGACGCACTCCATTCGAGTCTGTCCCAAATCGCCCGTAAGGATAAGCCCGGCCATATCGGAGGAAATCAGCACTTCGCCGAATATTTTCGGCTTATCAGGTTCAGGTTTGGCAAATAAACTGTAGCGCAGGCCAAACAAAGCCCCGCTTTCCGGATCCGCCGGGTCCGCGCGGATGCAAAGTCCGCCATTATGCGCAAAGGTAACTTTGGCCGTGCATTTTTCCTCACAGGCCTCGCTGGAATCAAAAAGCGTCCCATCGCTTATGCACTTGAATTTAGCCGCTCCGGATGGTTTGCAAACCTGCGTCACCACCGTATCCGTGCAACCACAGGCATTGGCCAGGGCGTCAAGTTTGCCCGAGCGTTCCAGATAATTCGCAATCGCTTCTCTGGCCCAGGGCAGTTTGACATTAAACCATTCCTGCTCCGGGAATATCTCTCCAAAGATGAAGTCCGGGTCGTAATCCGCGCCGGCATGGTCCACCCGGCACTGATACAGTGCGTTTACCGACAGCAGGTGCTCCTGCGCTGGAATATTGATGCCCGTCCAGAGGACGGGCGAACAATCCGCCATTTCTTCATTCTTGTAGCAGATGACCCGGTTATGGTCTCCTTCGAGTTCGTCGGAGGAACACACCCCCATATCCTCGCCAGAGGAGCAAATAAAATCCGTGCTGGCGAGAGCTATCGCTGAAAGCGCGGCAATGGCCCGGACGAATTCAGTCGCATTGGCGCAGGTGCAGTCGTATTTGACGATCTGATCCTCCCTGGCCGGACAGACGTATGTGCCGCTGGAATTGTCGCAGGGCAGCACTTCCGGGATGGATCTGGTCCCGGAAGGCATATAGGAATCTTCGGTCTTGGGGTTACGATACCCGCCGTCGGCTTCAACTTTGCCTTGCTCCGGCAAGACCATCTGATTTTTAGGAATCAGGGATTCCACCAGGCAGGCAGGTTCGCATTCGTCCGCTGTTTTTTGGAATTGAACCCCCATTTCGCCCAAATCGCGCAGGAACGTGCTCCCATCGTCGTTAAAGCCCAAATCGCCCTGGCCCGTCCAACGGTTGCCATCATCAAGCTGAATGCCCCGGGTGATGGCTTCGGCCCTTTTTTGGGCATTCTGGAAATCATGCGCGGAATCGCATTCATAGATATATTCCTCGCGCCACCAGGGTTCACAGATGGTAAATGTGTTGTTTATGCCCTTGAATTGCCGACAGGACGCGGGCGGCTCGACCCCTGTCGCCGTCCCGTTGCGCACCGTGTAGACACCGTCACTCAACACGTTTAGCACCCGGCAGCCTTCGCGTTCGGCCAGTTCCCGGCAATTATCCTCAGGCGGGATGATGCGCCAGCAGCCGTCATACATATCCGGCCGGTAAGGATCGTTATAGAAAGGGGTCTGATTGCGCCATTCGGCTTTGCCCGGCGACATACAGGTCGGGACTTCAACGGATTTTTTGCCGATGCAGGTCATCTCGGCCATATAGTCCGACTGGTCGTCTCCGTCCCCGGAGCCATAGCAGTGAAACATGCGATACGGCCCTGCGGCGATGCGGTAATCCCGCACGTCGGTTATCTGTGTCAGATACCCGCTGCCCAGGTATAGGGAAGCGCAGATTGTGCCCAGATGATAAGTTTCCACGATATGCCTGCATTCAGCCAGAGAATCCGGCTCGCCGAAATCCTGACCGCAGGCCCCGTGTTCCGATGCCCAGTAGCATTGCTTCGATGAACCGTCTTCATCCCACCCAAAGCCAAAGCGCGTAAACACCCTGGCCTGCACAATCTCGTAATTCAACGAAACCTTGGCGGTGCGGGCGCAGGCGAATCTTTCCGTGGTCCTGGTCGCATTGTCGTAAATAATGCTCCACAGGGAATCCGGGTCTTCCTCCTGGCGTGAGATTTCACCCTGATAGGGGAAATCAAGCATCCCGAAATAGCCCGTCGCGTCACGCACCCGCTGATCGTCCGCATACCCGGAGCAGGACGACTGTCGGCTTCCTATATAGGACAGGGTCATTGTTCCGGCGTCATAATCGCTTTTGCTGACTACTACATCCGGCACGCGCTCTCGCATCGGCGTAATCGCCGCTATGGCGAAGTAGTTGAGGATTTTCTGCATGTTCACAAGCGCGGTCGACCCACAGGAGCCGTTGAAGCAGAAACATTCCATCAAGCCGTGCGGAGGCCGCGGCCCCCCGGAGGGAAAGGTGGTGGAAATGGCGAGCCGGTCCCCCTCGAATTCCAGAAAGCCGTACTCGCAGTTCGACCAGGAGCCGGAGGGCTTGCAGTTTATCACCGCGCCGTGCAGGCAGGCGGCTGCTACATTATGGATGACCAGACTGTGATCCAACGTGCCGTCAAGATTGTAATCGTATGCGATGTTTATGTTCAGCTCGGATTCTTTCGCGAGGGAACCGACCGGAAAGGCGGTGATGGTTACTACAGGAGCTTCGTCTCGACAGAGGAGATTGCCGACGAAACTTTCCTTGCCGTCCATAGTAGTGAACATCTTGTCTCCGGATATCAGCGGATCAAACAATTTGCTTGCCCCGGATTCCGTGTTCCACTGGTTCTGATATTTTTTTATGTCCTCAAGGGCGGATTCGGAGGTGATGTCCCGCATGATTTCCGGTAAATCCGCGGCCGAGGCCGGGAGGGAGGAAAGCCCGAACAACAGGAGGAAAAAGAGCTTTGTCCTGGCTTTGTCCTGGACAAACCAGGCAACAAAGGCCCTGATGCGGGATGCGGCCTTCCGACGCCGCGACATCTTGCCGAACTCCCTGTGCAAAGAATGTCTGAAAGCTCTCACAATTTCCTCCAAGACCTTCCGCGGCAACACTAAAGCATCCGAATCCCGAAAATCACCCGTCCGAAAACCTGATCCGTACCGACAAAGCCGAAATAGCGACTGTCATAGCTGTCCGAGCTGTCGCCCACGAGGAAGAGTTTCCCGGCCGGAACAGTTCCGCTGTAAGTGAAAGGAACGATAGTCGCATTGCGGGAAACGGCCCGCAGGGCAGCGCCGATAAAAATGCCGTCGCAGTAGTAATGATCACCGCGGTTCTCCAGGCGCTGCCCAGGTCGACAACCTACCCGTTTGGCCAAAACCATGCCGTCCTCAATGCCCTGTTTCTGCGGATCTTCACCGCGCCAGCGGGCCATCACATATTCGGCGTTTTTCCATCCCTGCGGGTCGTCCACCCACCAGACCAGGCCGTACTTGATGCTGTGGTGCATGACAGCGGCCCAGTGAAGGGGCGAAAAAAACATAAACGACAAAAGGGACACGCCGATGAGCACGCCGCAAATGCGCCTTTGCCGGTACACAAAACTGTACAGATAGACGCGCCGCGCCTCTTTGAGCGGACGAATGAAAAAATTCCAGACTGCGTCGACAAGCGGCATAGTTCATCTTCTCCGGGGAATAAGTTCCCGTCCTTCCGGATCCAGGCGAAAGATGTTGGCGATCAGGAATTTCCGCTCGTTTTCCGGCTGGAACACAACTGTCGGCGTGACCTTGACCACCAGGCGCTCTTTCACCTGCTCCGACAAATAGTAAACGGGGAAGCCGAATTTTTCCGACAGTTCATAGGCGTAGCCGTTGGTGATCAGCAGATGAAACGTCCCTTTGGGGCTTTTGGCGAGTTTGCGTTCCAGCCAGAGCATTTCCTCATGGCGCTCCGCATTGATGATCACGTAGGGCAGCCGTAGGGACAGGCCCTGCTTGGCCATCACTTCCAGAGGATTGAAGGTGTACCCGGCCGGATAGACGATCTCGCCCTGGGCATCGCGCAAATCATAAGGCAAGGTGTATGTCGGATCGATTTTGTAGGCTGCGGAGATGCGGGCCACCGGCAAATCGCGCACCGCATCCGCGGGCCGGAAAGTTTTTATCCGATCCGTTATCTGCCGTTTGTGGTCTTCCTCATAGCGTTCGAAGTCGAACTTCGCCGCCTTGGCCGCAATCAGGGAGACAAGCTCGATCTCCGCAATCGGATAAACATTGCCTTCGGTGCCCACCACCCTGGCCCGGACGGGCGTTGCGAGGAGCATGGTCATCAGTGCCGGAATGATGATTCGCCAGTGCATGTTCATTCCTGCGACACTGCCGAATGACCGAGCCGTCCGATGGTTCGTTTGCCGGCATCCTTGCCCAGGGGATCAAAGCCCCATTGGCCCTCTTCAATGACGAACCAGTATTTCCGGGCTGAAGCCATAGCCCCGGTTTCCGTCTGATAGGGAAGGAGGACGAGTTCCATCATTCGATCTTCGGTGCGTAGAGGCATTTCTCCCCAGGACCGGGAAGCATTGGCCGGTAGCGTGGATTTCATGGAGCGTTGCTCCAAATCCTCCTTAAACTGCCTGCGGGCAACGGCCCGATCCTCGATTTTCCTGTTGTAAGCCTCAATTTCCTTTTCCCTGGACTCCATGCATTTATTGTCCTTTTCCCTGACGCAATCTTTGAGTTCGGCGATCAACACTTCCAGGGGCTTCTGGCTGCTGTTCTCATCATCCCCTTCCGGGAACGCTCCTTCGTACTCGTCCGCCCCATAGCGATCCGCTCCGCGTCGGGAATATTCCCCGCCAAAGGTCTTTTCGCGGGCGTTTAGATGCGCTTGCTCCACGGACATGCACTCACCGGTTTCGGCGCGGGGACAGTCCGTGAAATCTGTTTCATACCCACCGTTCAACATTTTCGTGCAACCCATGCTCACACAGAAAAGCAGAGCCAGCGCCGGAAAGCATATTTGCTTGTATGTTTGTGAAGAATTAAACATTTTGCCTCTCCGGGGTTCAGAGATTATCGTCCCGCTTGCCCGCATCTTTGTCGTCCACGCTTGCCACAGGCAGGAACATTTTCTTGTCCGCCTGGAACCTTTTCCCTTTTGTGGTTATGAAGGTCACTTCGCGGTTGGTGGTTATCTCAATAACCGGATACAGATCTTCCGCCGCTTTCAAATAAAACTCGCTAAGTTTGGACGCGGCCTGGGAAAGTCCCGACCCCACGCCCTGCTTGAAGCCGTCGGAGAAGTTGTCCATATCTGAAGTCTGGGTAGCCCCATAAGCGCCGACGGAGGTTATTGTCCCGAAACTGGAAAAGCCCTTGCCCACGCCTTCGGCAAAAGCGGCCAGCAGGGCGTTGGCCAAGAACCGTCCCTGCTTGGATACCACCCGTCCGCGCAGGGATGCCTTGCCGTCCGAATCCGCCACAAACCCTTCGATGCTTTCGTCTATTACCTTGTCGTCATGTTCATCCACGCAGGAAAGGTTAAGGCCGCGGATTCTCGCCCGCTCGGACGACAATTCTCCGATGGCTTCCCCGAGAAGATGGCATCCGGAGATGTTTTGCCGGACGTTGTTGGGCAGGAAGGACAAATCCTGCACCCGCAAAATGACCGGGTGCGGCTGGCTGGACGCCTTGGGGCCGGTCGGGGCGTCAAGGCCTGTCAGCAACCGCACTCGGAAATGCGAGGCTGAGGGCATATAGAAATTGTAATGACGGGAGGTTTCATCCTTTACGGCTTTGCCGGAACCATCGCCGGATACGCTTCCGTCCCCGGAATCCGCGGGACCACTTGGGGAGGTCCCCGGAGTGGACGCCCTGGCGGTATTGAAACGCAAGGCGCCCATCACGCGGGGTTCGGCAACGGAAACTTTGGGCGGCTGACCCAGACTCTGGGGAGGCATGACCACGGTCTGGCCCGGAGGCGCGGCCGGGGGCAGGACTACTGATTGAGTAAGACTGCTCGGCTGTGTGATCGGGGGAGGCGTTGCCGCCCCGGGAACCTTGGGTTGCGCGGGAATAGGGGGGAAGATATCTCCGCCTTTTTGCACCGGCAGCGCCCCCAACCCTTGCAGTTGCTGGCGCAATCCCATTTCCCGCTCGTGGGCCGTTGATGTGCCGATAGCGCCGTCAGGACTCGCGGGAGTCCCCGGTCCCGGAGTGTTCGCCAATTCCTCGCGCAGTTTGCGGTTTTCGTCGTGCAAAGTCCGCATCTCACTGCGCAGATCGGCGATGTCTCTGGTCAGCTTTTCAGCCAGCACCTCTTTTGCCATATCCGGATTGATCAGCTGGTATTTCTGCGACGGGCTGACCTGTTTGATCGGCCCGTTGTCCCGGCCTTGGGCGATGATCATGCAAAAAACAAGGAACAATGCTCCGGCAAGCGATAATATATACAGGCGCTTTTTGGAGGATGGCAACGCCGACCAGCGTTGTTTGACGGTATTTTGTACGCTCACTTTGTTTCCTCCGCGGATATGGCTTCAGAGATATTTCTTTTATGGCGTGCGACATCTTCCCTCCCTTCAGGGGAAGAAAAATTCGCCCGGCTGTCGCTTGCCGGGCAGGCGTCGACCGGCGACCCGGATCGGCTGTAGAATGAAACGCCTATATCGCACAGCGGATTTTCAATCCGCCCCTCCTTGATTTCCCGCGGCCGCGTTTCTCCGGACATGGAGTATTCGGACAGCAAGCCGAGAAGAAGCGCGGCGATCAGGCATAACCCGGCCAGGACGCAGCAGACGGTCATGCCGAAGGCAGTCAGCAAAGGTCGGCGCTTTTTCCTTGAAGTCAGGCCGTTCATTTTGCCCCCTTCCGCGCCGCTTCAGCCGCTTCGGCTTCCTGGGTGATGACGATGTAGCGGGCCACTGTCGACCCTGCCACTTTGCCTATCGCCACGGGTTTGCCGCGCACTGCGCGCTGCAGCTCGCGCTGCAACTGTTCGTCCGACCCGTCGCTGTATCCTTTGACCAGGAAATCCCAAGCCACATAACCGTTTATATGTGTCTTGATCACGTTGTTGACCACGATGGTGAACGGACGCGAATACCATTTGTGCCGGGACACAGCCGCGGCGTCCTCGTCCCAGTAGGAGAGGTAATCCTCTTTGTAGACGCGCCGGGCGATGCGGATAAGTTGTTCCTCCATCGGCAGAGCCTGGGCCTTGGCGATCTGGGGTTGGGATTTGGCGATGCTGACCAGTTCTTTCGTTTTTTTGGGCATTCGCAGGCGTATCTGCTGTGAAGGCACTCCCGTATGCACTACAGCGTTTAGCATATAGGTCTGATCCTCGCAGATTAGCACCAGGTCCAAAGGGAACTGCTTGTCTGGATTGTTGCCGACCCTTAAAAAGAAATCTGAACCGTTTTCGGATAGTTCCGTTTCCACATATTTGTCCTGGGGCATCAAAGCCTGAACGAACTTCCCGCCCGGACAGGAAATCTGGTTCACGAAATAACGCGACAACTGCACAAATTGCCGCTTGTTCGGAACAACTTCCTGCCAGACGGAATCGTCTACAATTTCCTTGAATTTGACGATGTTCTCATCTGAGGGCAGACCTTTTTCCGCAGGGGAAACTTTGTCTCTGGGTTCGCCGGAGTTGTCCTTGGGCTGGCCGCGCAAAAGAGGAACGCCTTGCGCGTCCTGTCGCAACGCTCGCGTTGCGCCCGCGGGTTGGGCGATACTGGGCGACGGCCCGCTCTTGAACTCCGAAACTTTCATTCCCTGTTCAGACTTTTCAGAAGATTTGGGATTTGCGCCGGAGCCGTGTTTCCCGGCCAATTCCCGTGCCGCATCCTTGGCGGGAAGCGTCCCGGACTGTGCCGGAACAGGCGTCCGGGCCAGCACCGCGCCCGGCTTCGCGGCCACCATAACGGCACGTCCGGGTTTGACGTCCGCTGGGTCTCGGAACTGGTTGATCCCCAGAAGTTGGGGCACTGTCATGTTGAACTTGGCCGCGACCTTGTCCGCGTCTTCTCCCGGGAGCACCAGATAGGGTTCGGCGGCGAGAGAGGGCGTGTCCGCTCCCTGATTGCCGACCGGGATTTTCAGCGGAAGGATCGGACGGTTTACGCCGGTCCGGACGGGGGAAGCCGCTGCGGGGGAAACCGGAGGTTGCGCCGGTGGCGTTGCCGCCCGCGGCGGCGAGGGAACGTCTGGCGCTTTGGCTGGAGCCTTTGCCTGGGCCGGGTTGACGGCCGGCTTGGCCGGAGCTGAGGCCGGATTACTTGCCGCCTTTGCCGGGGGTTGCGGCGTTGGGGCCGAGGTTGAGGCCGGAGTCGGAACCGGTGCCTTGGTCGAAGGGGACGGTTCCGCTCTTGCCGCTTTCGTCTCCAACAGGCTGCTCAACATTATCCGCGCCTGCCTTTTTGGCCCGTTCATTGCGAGACTCGGTGGACTTGACCTGTTTACGCTCTGTATCAGTAAGCAGGCGAGCGCGAGTATTATAAGTCTGCGATGAAATGTTGCGTATGACTTCAATGCGGAGTCCTCCATTCACGATGCGGTATTCCAGTTCCAGATAAATTTTTTCATTGCCGATCTGTTGTCCGGCTGTAAAACGATTGAGAAAACCCGTCATCAGGACGGTATTCTTCTTTTCGAAAATTAACTCCTCGACATGCAGGGATTCCGAAACCTTGGTTTCCTGGATTTGCCGCAGTCGTCCCTGTAATTGCACTCTTAACAGGTCGATGTTTTTTGTCGGAACGAAATTGATCAAGAACTCCTGAAACCGCGGGGCGGCATTGTACGGAGTGTACTGGTACAACAGTTCAACTGCGTAAATTGCCATCTGTCTGATATACGAGGGATCGCCCTCAAAATCCGAAACTTCCATCTGCGCGGCGATGTGCGAGGGGGTTATGATGGTGCGTTTGGACTTGGCGAGGCTGTAAACCAGGAAGCCCTCCGCCAGGTTGCCGAGCAGTGACACGGCCAGGAGAAAGGACAAGGCTGTCGTCATGTACCGCAGTTTGTCATGCTCGCCCAAAAAATTATTCCAGAGCATGCCTTACTCCCAGAAACGTCGTTGGGCGTATATCGGATAGCCGTTCAGGTTAAGAAACCCCAAGCCGTAGAGCAGATTAAAAATGAAGCCTTTGGGGAGTTTTTCCCGGTATTTCCGGACCGCGGCAAAATACGCCACTGTCAGGGCCGCGGCTGGAATCGGCATGCCGCTGAATATCCCCGCTATGACGGTCACGATGGGCGGCAAAGCCACGTTGATGTCCCACCAGAGAAACGAAGGTGGGTCGTTAAGCGTGCGGGGTATCCATCCTTTATATGAGTTTGCCATTTTCGCTCCTGTATGATCCCCGGGCGGGGTCTGTGCCCCGCCCGGGGAGTTGGGGTTAAAACAGCGCTTTCGACTGATCCAGTGCTTGGGCGACCTGGAGGGAATACCCGAAGGAGAGGACTATGGGTTTGATGAAAAACACTGCGGCTCCGCAGAGGAGCAGAAGCAGCGGACTGAGAAGACCGCGGCCCATGCCCATCAGCACCAGAGCTCCGCATACCATGATGGCGGCAATGACCACGCCGGCCGGACCGGAGAAGATCTGGTTCATTGCGAGGTCGTAGACTTCGTAAAACAGTTCGCCGGAAGTCGGTTCGGTGAAAGCTAGGGCTGTGCCGGTTAGAGCAAGGCTTACAAGGCCGGTAAGGGCGATAAAGCCGAAGGCTTTTTTCTGGGAGGCAAAACGGGCCATAGCGGCCCAAAGGCGTTTGAAAAGACGCATGGGTACCCCATTTTTGTTTTTGTTGGGCGAATGCCGGGTATCCGTCCGGCATCCGCCGAAAAGAAAACCTCAACCGACAAGTGATTGAAAAAATTGATGAATGGCTTATATTCCTCCTGTTGGATGCGACTTATGCAAGTCTGCGCAAATTGCCGGCGGCCAAGTAGATGCCAATCCATGTGACCGCCGAGATCGGCCAGAAGCCCAATGACGGCGAGGATGCCCATACAACGCCGATGTGATAGCCAGTCGCGTCGACAAGTATGGGCAGCCCGCCAATTCCCGGAATCGTGACCCCGAAAGGCAAAGCGGCCCAAACCCAGGTCAGAACAATCCCGAAAACTGTTAAACGCACCGCCCGGAAATAGAGAGTGGAAGACACCGGCTCAAAGGCGGCTGTTTTGTCGTAATACCGGGAGCGCCCCGCGCAGAACGCGAAGGCGGCGATAAGGAAAAACTCGGTTAAATTCGAGAACACGCCTGACATGCGCAGGACGAAAAGCTCTAGAGCCGGCGACATGGTAGGGAGTTTTTCGCGGATTTTCGCCATGATGTCCGTGTTGAGACAGCCAATCCCGTATCCGCGATCCACATAAAGCGCCTTTTCCAGTTCCAGGGGCTTCCAACGCACGTCAAGTTCCTCGTTGGGCACACCCTGGGTAAAAGGTTTGGAGCCCAACTGCTGGTAATCGTCTCCAAATTTCAGCGCCCAGGTATGCGCAAAGGCCGAGAGGAAGGAAACCAGCATGCAGGAGGCGAAGATCACCCGAAACACAGTCGGCCGATCATTGGCGAAGGTTTCCGGCGATGTGCCGGAATCCATCCCCATGTGCTGCCCTGAAAGCGGATCGTCCTGATGTTTTGACATGCGCTGCCCGAAAAAAATTAATCCGTAGCAGGATCAGCGCCGGATTCCGCATCCGGCGCATCAACCGACTGTCCGGCGTTTTGCGCTTGGTGGGTCTCGCCAGTACCCCGGTTTCTGTTCGCCCTGACGTGTTCCAGCAGGGCGTCAAGATCGTCTGTTAATTCTATCGCCTTGAAATCTTTGAAATTGTCTTTCCGATATCGGGGAGGAGTTTTGTGGTAACGGGCCTCGATTTCGACCGCCCGAAAAATGTCGATCTGCCGGTTTAGGGCTGCTTCGAGCGGTCCGTAAACGACGGACGGAATTCGCACTCCATCGTCGGCCCACAGGTCGTTGGTATCTTTGATTACCCGCACCAACCTGGGGGTGAGCATGACCTTTTCCTCTTTCACCAGCGTCCCCATCCGTTGCGCGGCGGTCAGCACCCTGGCGAGCAGTTCTGAGAGTCTGCGGGCAACCGGGGTGGCTTCCGGGGTAACGACCCGATAGCTGTTGTCTGCGCCGATTCGGATGCGGTACGACAGGGTGAGCGTGTTTACGCGGGACAGAAACGCTTCTTTTGTTTTTTCATCCAGGGCGAGAAAAACCGGGATAAACTTTTCAATCTCCTCGGGCAGCTTCACTTGTTCCGGCCGGCGCCTGCGGGCTGCCTGCCCGTCAGGACGGGGAGTCGCAGGATTTTTTGGGGGTTGCCTTTGCTCTTCCGATTTTGACTCCGCAAGGGGCTTTTCACCTTGATCCGAATTTTCACCTGTAACTGACGCCGCGGCTTCGATCGCGACAGCCGTCCCTCTGCGTCTGGGGTTTTTGGGAACTTCTTGCACAATGCTTTCGCTGGATTCTTCCATCAGGTTTCCGCTTATGCCCCGCTACGGGGAGGGATGCGGCCTCCGAATTTCCCTGGGTTGCGCGGCTTTAACCGCTAAAGTCTTCCTCTTTAACGCATTTTTCATAAATTTTGACTAAATCTTAAAAATTTTTAATGGCATTGACGACAATCTGATACTAGTTTTGATAAAACTCTGGCAAGAATTTTCTTAATAAAAGAATATTTAAAAATTCCCAAAAATATTATGATATTAAAATTTTTGTGATAAATCTAGACTTAATCAGTTTTAATCAATATTTGACCAAAAATTGTTAGAATGTTAAACTTTCTGAATGTTTTTTTAATTGCTAATGGCTGGTGGGGTGATGGAACAGCTTACGGACGAACAGAAACAAATCGTGGAAACCGAACACGATATTCTGACGGTCACAGCCTATGCCGGAACTGGCAAGACTTCGGCTTTGCGGGCCTTTGCCAAGGCGCGGCTGGAGGAAAAAATGCTCTATCTTGTTTTTAACCGCGGTATGTCTCAAGCGGCGAAAAAAGCCTTCGCCGATTGTCCGAATGTGGAGATTGCAACCTTTCACGCTCTCGCTTGGAGACACAGGCCATGCGAAATTAAATCGAGCGTGGGCTATGTGCCTCCGCAGGCCCTGCGCGATCACCTGAGAAAATTTGATATGCCGGACGACTTCAGGGCGGTTGGGTTACTGCACAATGTTCTGACCGCCTTTATGATGTCCGCTGATGCCGTTGCGGGTCAGACAGTGGAAAAATTACCCCTGCGCCGGCGCAAGGAGTTGTCCGACAATGGACTGGACCCCGGAAAACTGTCCCAGATCGCGGAAAAGTTATGGGAGAATTTGCTGGATAACCCAGAGCATGTTCCACACAACGCCTATCTCAAACTTTATCAACTGAATCCGGTTCAGCTTTCCTGCAACTGGATACTGGTTGATGAAGCTCAGGACATTTCCGACTGTATGATCGATATTCTGGTGAAGGCGGATAAAAAGATGGTTCTGGTCGGCGATCCCTACCAGCAGATATATGCTTGGAACGGCGCGGTGAACGCGCTGGAAAAGGTCGGACGCATGGGCGCATCCGGGTATTATCTTACCAAATCATTCCGCTGCACTGCGCAAGTCGCATCTCTGGCGAACAAATACCTGCAAACACTGTCCGCGCCCAAGCGGTACACCGGCACGCAGAAGCCCTTAGACGCCAAGGGCAAACCTGCAATCCTCGCCAGGACGAACATGGGACTTTTTGATTTTCTGGCGCAATGCATGAGCGAGAAAAAGGCGATATATTTCAACGGGGGCTTTGATAACTATGACTTTAACGCCTTGATTGATATTTATCACCTTAAGGCCAACAAAAAATCCAAAATCAAAAACCATTTCTTGCGTCACATGAAAGATTATGCTGAATTTACCCAGTATATCATGATGACAGATGACGTGCGATATCGCGCTAAAATGTCCATCGTGGAGAAATATGATGATGAAATTCCCATGCTATACGCCAAACTGGTGCGTTCCAAGCGCAATGATCCGCGAGCGGCGGATCTGATCGTCTCCACAGGGCATAAAGCCAAAGGCATGGAGTTCAGTATGGTACATATCCATAACGATTTTATAAACCTACGCGAGAAAATGCTCCGTGCGACGCGCCATGCCCAAAAAGGACCCCCAGTATGCCTGTCCGCGGAGGAAGTGCATTTGCTGTATATGGCGATCACCCGCTCCCGTGGGGAAGTCGCGTACCCGGAAGATTTCAATATCAGCGCCAAGGATGTGGAAACTTTCCGCAATCTGGTGAACAACGGAAATATTGAACTTGCCTGACTGACAAATTGGGGAAAGGATGCCGGTGAAGAATCAGGACAATCTCAAGGGTTTTTTCAGGTGAAATTTGGGCCTATAAATTCACTATCCATCTGATCGATCTATCACAAAAATGGAATTTTCAGAGGTTCCCTCAAATTACTCAAAGACACATGCTCCATGTTTCAATCTCCGGCCCGTCCACCCGCCGAATGACTTCGTCCCAGCGGATGAGAACTGGGTGGATTGCCTCCCTCCCTGAAGGAAGGACTTACCGTAACAGTATGCAAGGCATAGCCTTGCGTCAGTCGGAAATCTCCCTGACGAGGAGAGTTTGTCCGTCAGATGAGGTCGGAGGCAAGCCGCTTCACTTCTTCCAGAGACAGGCCGGTAAGGTCAGTAATCATACTATGATCCATATTTTTTCGCAGAGCATTCCGAGCGACTTCCAATTTTTCTTCCTGCCGCCCTTCCTGCCGCCCTTCTTGCCGTCCTTCCTGTCGTCCTTGTTTATATGCGCCTTTTTGCCTGTCCGCCTCGTCTCTGCGGGCCATCTCTTCATATTCGGCCAGACGCCGGGCTTCCTCATCGCCGCTAAGGTATTGGACAACTCCCCATGCCTCGGCTATTGCGGGTCGTGTTTGAGCTATCATGGTGAATTCCTCCGCAGTTTCGGCGGCGAAGAAGCGCAGCCAGTTTGCCAATGGCGACGCATCCGCGTTCTTCGCCTTTTGCACCTCAAGGATATGAATCTCTGATGAATCAGGGTAAGTGATGTTTGTCCTTCTATCGTGCCTGATGAAGTTGTGGTGAAATTCCTTGATTTCTTTAACCAAAATCGGATATGAGATCAGGATGCTTATAGCGCGATTGATTTTGTCATAGTCATCACCGGAATCCAC
>JAITRF010000031.1 GCA_031288535.1 Desulfovibrio sp.
AAAAGCCAGGGTACCAAAAAAAATGACTGTTAAACGTGCCCAATTATTGATGACCCTCGACTGGGGCTTCGCTCTGGAGCACTTCTTTACCAACAATTAAAATGCGGTGGCCCTGTTCATGCGGCGACTCATTTGAATTCCAAAGCGGGCGCCCCATTTTTTCTTTCCTGCCCCATATCCCCGTTTCGGGAATCTCGGCGGCAGGCGACGCCCGCGGCGGAATTGCGGGCAGCGCTCGCGGCGGTCGTCGCTGCGCTTCGCACCGCCGGGGCAGTTCACCGGGACGGATATTTTCGATGACAAAAGCTCTAAAGCCGGTTTGCCGCGCCAAGCCAGGGCGCCATGAATGCGCCCGCTGTTTTGCCTTCATCCAGATGGCGCAGCAGGGCGCTGCCGAAAACGACGGCCTGGGGAGGGTTCTTCAGGCCCGCAAGCTGTCCGGGATCGACCAGACCGAAACCCAGGGCCACGGGCAGAGAGAAAACGCCCCGCGCCCGCTCCAGGGTCGCTTCCGCCTCCGGCGGCAGGGCCGCGCGCGTCCCGGTGGTGCCCATAACCGATACGACGTAGACGTAGCCCCGCGCCTTTTCCGCATAGGTGGCCATGCGCGCGGCGTCCGTGTTCGGCCCCACCAGGGCGATCAGGTCCAGCCCCCTGTCTTCCAGAACGCCGCGCAGCTCCCCGTCCTCGCCCAGGGGCAGGTCCGGCACGATCAATCCCTGTACCCCGGCTTTGGCGGATTCTTCCGCCAAACTCCGCAGGCCGTGCTGCAGGAAGGGGTTGTAATAGCCCATCAGCACCAGCCCCGCCTTGAGGCGCGGGGAGACGCGGCGCAGGCTCTCCAGTATCCAGGGCAGGGTCACGCCCGCTTCCAGGGCGCGGCGCGAGGCTTCTTCCACCACCGGGCCGTCCGCCACGGGATCGGAAAAAGGCACGCCGATTTCGATGACGTCCGCCCCGTTCTCGTCCAGTTCCCTCAGCAGGGCGAGAAAACGGGAAGGTTCGGGAAAACCCGCCGTGAGAAAGGGTATGCGGGCCATGCGCCCTTCGGAATTGGCCTCTTCGATGCGTCGCCGCAAAGAGGGAGTGTTCATGCCGTTCCTCCTTTTGCCCGTATATGGCGGGCGACTATACCCATATCCTTGTCTCCCCGTCCGGAAAGATTCACGACCACCTGCGCGCCCCGCGCGAAAGCCTGCCGGTTGTCCAGCACCCAGGCCAGGGCGTGGGCGGATTCCAGGGCCGGGATTATGCCTTCCTTTTCCGACAGCCGCAGGTAGGCGCGCACGGCCGCCTCGTCGTAAACGATTTCGTACTGCGCCCGCCCTTCTGACGCGAGATATGCGTGTTCCGGCCCCACGCCCGGATAGTCCAGGCCGGCGGAAACGGATTGGGAGGGCAGGACCTGTCCGTAGGGGTCCTGCAGGAGCATGCTGTACTGGCCGTGCAGCACGCCAGGGCGTCCCAGGTTGATGGGCGCGCTGTTGGCGCAGCCCGGTTCGCCGCTACCCCCCGCCTCTATGCCGATCAAACGCACCTTTTCGGCCTGCGGGTCAGCGGCGAAGGGGTGAAAGATGCCGATGGCGTTGGAGCCGCCGCCCACGCAGGCGACCACGGCGTCCGGCAGCCGCCCGATCCGCTCTCTGATCTGCGCTTTGGCCTCGACGCCTATGACGGCCTGCAGATCGCGCACCAGGGTGGGGAAAGGGTGCGGTCCGGCCGCGGTGCCGAAACAGTAGTGGGTGTCGGCCTGTTCCACAATCCAGGCCCTGAGCGCCTCGTTGATGGCGTCCTTCAGGGTGCGCGAGCCGCCGCGCACGGCTATGACCTCCGCCCCCAGGAGTTTCATGCGGTCCACATTGCTGGACTGGCGTTCCACGTCTTCCGCCCCCATGTAGATGGCGCAGCCGAGGCCGAGGCGGGCGGCGGCCGCGGCCGTGGCCACCCCGTGCTGCCCTGCCCCGGTTTCCGCGATCAGCCTGCTTTTGCCCATGCGCTTTGCGAGCAGCGCCTGCCCCAGGGTGTTGTTCATCTTGTGCGCCCCGGTGTGCAGGAGGTCTTCGCGTTTGAGCCACAGGGAAAAACCCAGTTCACGCGAGAGCGCCCCGCACAGGGTGAGCGGCGTGGGACGACCAGCGAAATCCCGCAAAAGACCGCCCAGTTCCTCCTGAAAATCCCGCGCGGGCAGCAGGCCGGCGCAGGCCTCCTCCAGCTCGCGCAGGGGCGGGATAAGCAGTTCCGGCACGAACTGGCCGCCGAAAACTCCGAAGTATCCTTTTTTCATCTTTCGTTCCTCGTTTTTGCTTTGCTCGCGCCGCCTGCGGCGGCGCGCCGGGATTCGCCGGGCGCCCGGCGTCACGACGTTCCGCGAATGCCGGGACGCCGGCTCTGTTCACGCAAGTCCCTCACCAGGGCCAGGGCCGCGCGCAGACGTTCATGGTCCTTGACCCCCGGCGCGTTTTCCAGGGCGGAGTTGCAATCCACCCCGTCCGGGGCACAGGACCGGAACGCCGCCGCGAGATTGTGCGGCCCGAGGCCCCCGGACAGAAACCAGGGGCGGGGCGGTTGTATCCCCTCAAGCATCTTAAAATCCAGGCTCTTGCCGCTTCCGCCCCAGCTTTGCCCGGCGTCGAGCAGAAACCAGGCGCAGACCGGCGCATAGCGCTCCATCTCCTTTTGCAGAGCGGCGGAGGAGAGGCTTTGCGGCCAGAGCGTCTTTATGACCCGCTCCGGCCCCAGGTCCCGGCAAAAATCCGGGCTTTCCCCGCCGTGCAACTGGATGTAGTCCAGGCGCGCCGTCCGCGCGCAGCGCAGAATATATGCGGCTTCGGCGTTCACGAACACCCCCGCGCGCATGCCCGGCCCGCGCGGGAGGGCGCGCGCCGCCTCGGGGCTTATGAAGCGCGGGCTGCCCGGCGCGAAGATGAACCCCGTAACGTCCGTGCCCATACTGTGGCAGAGCAGCAGGTCCTCCGGCCGGGTGAGTCCGCAGATCTTGCATAAAAGATCAGGCACGCTCTCCTCCTTTGAGCAGGGCGGCCAGCGCCCCTCCGGGGTCGCCCCCGGACATCAGGGAGGAGCCGACCAAGGCGGCGTCAAAGCCCAGGGCCAGCAAGGCGTCAAGCTCTTCCCGCCTTTCTATGCCGCTGGCCGTGATCCAGAATTCCCCGGGCCTTTTGCGGGCTATAAGCCGGCGGGAAATGGAAAAATCCACAGTCAGGCGGCTCAGGTCCCGGTTGTTGACCTGGATGAGGCTCGCCCCCGCCCCGCGCGCCTTGCGCAGGTCGTCAACGTCAAAGACTTCCGTCACCGGCTCAAGACCCGCTTCCAGGCAGCGTCCGAGCATCCGGACGAGTTCCTTTTGATCCAGCATCCGGGCAATCAGCAGCAGGGCGGAGGCCGAAGACGCCGCGGTCTGCGCGATTTGCAGGGGATGGATGATAAAATCCTTGCGCAGCAGAGGCAGCCCCGAAGCGGCCATGCGCTCCAGGTATTCCATTTTCCCCTTGAAGTGGACTTCCTCGGTAAGGACGGACAAGGCGGCCGCTCCGGCCCCGGCGTAGGCGGGGGCGACCGTTTCCGGCTCAAGGGCGAGGCTGATGTCGCCCTTGGAGGGCGAGGCCCGTTTGTATTCGGCGATGACCGCCGGATACGGACTTGATCCCAGACCGGCGCGGAAAGGCGGGCGCAGGCCTTTGCGCGGAGGGGGCAGGACGCCGCGCGCGGCCAGCTCCTGCAGGGCAAGAACCTCCGCGGCCTTGGCTTTGCGGAAACGCTCAAGCACGGACGAACCTCCTTCCCGCGCCCGCGGCCACCGCCTCCCCCGCCCTGTCCATGGCCGCGCGCATGCGTTTCGGGGCAAAGCCGCGCAGGGGGTCGTCCGCTTCCCCGTTTTCCGGCCCTAGCAGATAAAGGGCAAATCCCAGGTTCAAGGCCAGCATCTCGCGCATGGCTTCGGGTCCGCCTCCCTGTAAAAGCTCGCGCAGCACCCTGGCCGCGTCTTCGGGGCCTTGCACGGCCAAGTCCTTTTCCGCGCAGGGGGAGAACCCGTATTCGGCCGGGTCCAGAACGCCCTGGCGCACCGCGCCCCGCCGGACGAAAAAGATGCGCGCCTTGCCTATGGGAGTGAGTTCGTCATAGCCGCCCTCGCCGTGAACCACCGCCCCGTCCCCCTGCCCCGACCCGGCCAGGGTTTTCGCCACCAGGGCAAGCTGCCCGGGATCCGCGACCCCCAGGAAATGCAGGGAGGGCCTGCCTGGATTGACCAGGGGACCCAGGATGTTGAACAGGGTGCGCACGCCCAGTTCACGCCGTACGGGCATGACGTGCCTGAAGGACGGGTGATAGCGGGGGGCGAAAAGAAAGGCGAACCCGTCCCGTTCCAGGACCTCGGGCACGGCTTGCGGCGGGGTGTCCAGGGGCACGCCGATCTGTTCCAGCACGTCGGCGCTGCCGCAACGCGAGGAAACGGAGCGGTTGCCGTGTTTGACCACCTTGTGCCCCATGCCGGCCAGGGTCAGAGACACGGCCGTGGAGCAGTTGAACGAGCCCTTGCAGTCCCCGCCCGTGCCGACTACGTCGATGCAGCCGGCGGGCAGTTCGGGCACGGGCACGGCCTTCTCCAGCACAACGCGCACCGCCTCTCCCACTTCCTCGGGGGTTTCGCCCTTGGCGCGCAGGCCGAGGAGCAGGGCGCCGGCCTGGGAGGGAGGCAAATCCCCGTCCATGAGCCTGGAAAAGGCCTCCCGCGCGGCTTCGGGGCTTAAATCTTCGCCCGAGGCCAGGCTCTCCATGATCGCGGCCATGCGCGGCGGGGGTTTGCCGTGCCCGGTCGCCGTCGAACTTGCGCCGCGCTCCGCGTCCGATAAAGTCGCGCCCTGCGCCCGTGTTTCCGGGGCGAACAGGGCGGCTGGAAAATTGGCCAGCAGCCGGGGGCCTTCCGGGGTGAGCACGGATTCCGGGTGGAACTGCACCCCGGCCCAGGGTCTGTCGGAGTAGACCAGAGCCATGACCTCATCTTCTTCGCTTAAAGCCGTGACCCTGATCAGCTCCGGGGCGTCTTCGGCGCGCACCAGCAGGGAATGGTAGCGCCCGCCCCGCATGGGCCGGGGCAGCCCGCTGAAGATACCCGTTCCGTCATGGAATATTTCCGACTGTTTTCCGTGCATGATGCGCTTTGCGACCTCCACGCGCGCCCCGGCGAAACGGCCCAGTATCTGGTGTCCGAGGCAGACGCCCAGCACCGGCACCGTACGCGGCAGCAGACGCAGAAATTCAAGACAAAGCCCCGCCGTTTCCGGGCGTCCCGGTCCGGGAGAGATGCAGACCATGTCCAGGTCGGCGCGCGCGGCCGCCTCCGGCAGGGCCGGGTCGTCGTTTCTGACGACCCGCGGGTCGCGGCCGAGCTGCCTGAAGGCCTGAACCAAATTGAAAGTAAAGGAGTCATAGTTGTCTATGAGCAAAAACATGGTCACCTCCAGGAATCTTCGCCCGAAACGGCTTTTTCGATTACCCTGGCTTTTGCGAGGCATTCCAGCCATTCCTTTTCCGGGTCGGAATCCACGACTATGCCCGCCCCGGCCTGCCAGTGCACCCGGCCGTCCCGTACCCAGAGACTGCGGATGATGATGCCCAGGTCCAGGTGCACCGCGTCGCGGTCCAGACCCAGCCAGCCCACCGCCCCGGCATAGGGGCCGCGTGGCGCGCCTTCCTCTCCGGCTATGAGTTCCATGGCCCGGATCTTTGGCGCCCCGCTGACGGTTCCGGCGGGGAAGGTCGCCGCCGCCACGTCCAAAGCGTCGAGGCCGGAGGCCAAATCGGCTTTGATGCGCGAGGTGAGGTGCATGACGTGGGAGAACTTTTCCAGTTCCATGAAACGCTCAAGCTCCACGCTGCCCGCCCTGGCTATGCGCCCCAGGTCGTTGCGTCCCAAGTCCACGAGCATGACGTGCTCGGCCTTTTCCTTGGGGTCCTGCAAAAGCTCGTCTCCGAAAAGGGCGTCCGCGGTCGGGTCTTCCCCGCGCGGCCTGGTCCCGGCTATGGGGCAGAGGCAAAGGCGGTCGGCGGCGCAGCTCACGAGCACCTCCGGAGAGGAACCCAGAAGTGCTCCGCCGGGCAGGGACATATAGAACATGTAAGGCGAGGGGTTTATGCGCCTGAGTCGCCGGTATACGCTGAAGGGGTCTTTGGGCGCGGCGGCGCTGAAGGGGGTGGAGAGCACCGCCTGAATGCCTTCCCCCCGGCGCAGTTCCTCTCTGATGCGGGCTACGGCCGCGGTAAACCCTTCCCTGCCCTCCGTGCGGAAGCGGCCGGGCTTTTGTGGGGCGGAGCGTTTTTGCGCGGGCAGGGGGACAAGCTCCTTGCTTCCCAGCTTCAGGGTGATGCGGGTTATTTTGTTGTAGACGTGATCAAAGATCACGATTACGCCCGGAAGGGCCAGAAAGGCCTCCGCCTCTTCCGGGGGCAGCAGCGGGGCCAGTTTTTTCTCGAAAATGCCGGCCATCCCGTAGCCGAGATAACCGTAGAGCGCCCTGGTGATGGGCGGCTGCGGGGAATCGTCCTCAAGCGAGACGTCTCCCATGAAAGCGCGCAGCCCCTCGACAAAGGGTTTGCCGGAATGGGCGCCCAGGGAACCCAGCCGCTCGTCCGCGCAGGAGACTTCCAGGCGGCCCGCCCGGCAGGAGAGGCTGACAATGAAATCATAGGCGATGATGCTGTAGCGGCCCCAGCGGCCGTCGGTTGCCGCGCTCTCAAAAAGTATGCCCTGCTTGTTTCCCGCCAGACGGATGAACATGCCCACCGGGGTTTCCAGATCGCTGTCCGGCTCGGTGCAGTGCCGGCTCAAACATAAGCGCATGGGGTCCTCCTTTTACGAATTTCAAAGCAAAGCCGCATCCATGCGCTTTTGCCTTGGCGGCTGCGGCGAAAACGCTGTTTCGCCTTGCCTCTCGAAGCGTTTTGCACATCGCTGCCGCCGCCGGCCTTACGGCTGCGGCTTCGCGCGACATCCTGCCGCGGACGCAAAAAAAAGGGCCGCAAGCTAATCGCCTGCGGCCCCGTAGAACATGCTGATCTATTTTTTAGACATGCGTCACGGCCGCAAAAAGAAAACCACGCCACCACAGGCCGCGCGCGCGGACGGAGTCTCCGGTGAGGCCGGGCGCTGTACGGGAAAAGGTGGTTGCGGTCATTGCGTCGTCCGTGTTCATAACTGCGTCGTTTATACGTTTGCGTTCAAGCGGAGCTGAACGCCTTGCGCCCGATTTTTTGCGCAACAGGCAAAGTTGGTTGCGAAAAAACGCGGGCTGCGGGAAGCCCCGCCAAGTCGCTCCGGAACATATTGTTCGTTGGCGGCTGGATGTCGATAACGAATGTTTTTTCCGGCGTCAAGAGAAAAATTGCGGCACATTCTACGCCAGAAAGGCGCATATGGGATCAAAGGTTCTTTTGAACTGCCGGTCGATCTCCGCGATCAGTCCCCCGCCGCTGAAAATGCCGGCAGGGAAAGGGTTTTCATGCTGGTAAGGGTAAGGGTAATCCAGAACGTCCACCCGGATGCCGATATCTTTGCGGCTCCCCTGCAAGGTATTGATTACCTCGTAAGGCGGCACCACTTCGTCCTGCTCCAGCGCGACGGCGTAAAACCTGTCGCTTATCGAGCGCAGCTTTTCTTCGCGGTATTTCAGATTGACGCGGTAGTTGAGCAGGCTGCGCAGATTTACGCCCTCCTCCATCCCGGTAAGCAGTCTCTCAAGCTGCGGATTATTTTTCATGTGGCTGTCCAGATGCTCGACCAGATAGGAATACAGGCGCACGTTCGCCTCGCTGTCCAGGATGAATTTTGAGACCGGCGAGAGCCTGTTGAATACGGGGCCGCCACAAAAAGCCACGTTGCGCGATTGGGAAAAATAGCCGCTTTTATTCGTCATCGCCGTTATTTCGACCAGCAGCGCGCCTATGGAATAGGCGAAGAAATCCATGCCCGCATCCGCGGCAATGGCCGGATGCTCGTCTCTTTTGATCGTTTCGACCAAATCAAGCAGATCATGATACGTTTCCAGCCCGGACCAGATAAAACGCTCCGGCTTGTTGTGCAGGCGCGTGCTTATGGCCACATTGGAAAGACTGCTGCTTATGAGCTCCGGATAAAGTTTTCTGCGCTCTTTGCTCAGCCTGTGCATGGAGCGGGATTCGCTCCATGCGGCGGGGGCGCGGTTGATGTGAAAGGCAATGGGGAACATGACCACGGCCTTGCCGGTGTTCAACAAGATATGCGCCGCCCAGGGCAGGTACTTGGTCCAGTGTTTCTCGTTGAAACCGTGAAGCATGAAAACAACGCCCCGCGCCCGCGTCCGGGACGAGGAAAACATGCCATGATAGCGGAAATGCAGATTTTCCCCTATCTCCGCGTCCGCCCTGTTAAGCAGGGCGTATACGCCGTCATTGCCGCCCATATCCGCGAGTATGGAAGACGGCAAGGCGGTATTGGCGCTTGTCTCCAAAGTCGGCGCCGGAAAACGCACCCTGGAGTGAAAGTCGAAATTGCGCAGAACAAGCCCGTTGCCGAAATCAATGCACGGGTCGGCGAAATTGACTTTATCCTTGAACAGATCGAACAAGTCGTGATACTGCATCCGCAACGTTCCCCCGGAGCGTTTTGCGCTTGTTTTACGGCGGGGAACCCGCCGCAATGACCGCGTTGCCCCGGACATAATCTTTGTGAAGGCGATTTTGAACCAATCAGACCGAAATTACCCGCCAAAATGCCGAATAGCCTAAAACCGGCGTCTGACAACGCCCGCAAGCCGGAAGGAGACCGGGACTTCAAACAGGCCATGCCCTCGGTAGCCCTCACCACCCTGGTCTTTTTCTTTACTTACCTGGTGCGCGCGATTTTCGGACCCCTGCTGCCGGACCTGGAAAAAGAATTCGACATGAGCCATTCCGCCTCAACCCGGCTTCTATTCTACATATCCGTAGGATACGCCCTGGCGGTCTTTTTCTCCTGCCTGAGCGCGGACAAGGTGCGGCCGCGCCGGCTCGTGGCCCTGTCGGCGGTCGTCTGCGGCCTGGTCATGCTGGGCATGGCGGCGGCCAGGCAGACCGCTTTTCTGCCTTTCCTCTTCCTGGCCCTGGGCGGGGCCGCCGGAGCCTATTTCAACGCCGGCTTCAGCACCGTCCGCAGTCTGGCCCCTCCTTCGCAATGGGGCAAGGTAATCGCCGCGCACGAGGTGGGTCCGAACCTCGGTCTGCTTCTCGCCCCGCTCCTGGCCGGCTTTGGGGCGAGCCGCCTCGGCTGGCGCCCGACCATCGCCTGCCTGGGCGCGGGAGCCGTGGCGGCGGGCGCGCTTTTTCATTTTCTGGCCAAAGGCGGCGAAAACACCGAGAACGCCGTGTCGCTCCAAGATTTCAAACAGGCCCTGCGCTCGCCCCGACTCTGGTTCTTTGTCTGGGGCATAGGGATCGGCATTTCCGTGCATTTCGGCCTCTACAGCGTGATGACCCTGCACATGGTCGCCGAAAGACATCTGTCTGTGGAAAATTCCGCCTTCCTCCTTTCCACTTCCCGCCTGGCTTCGCCCTTTGCCGCCCTGCTCGCGGGCAGACTCATCTCCCGCCTGGGGACGCGCCGCACCCTCACCCTGGCCTTCAGCACGGCAACCTTGAGCATAGTCCTCACCCTTCTGCCCTGGCTCGCCCCGTTCGCGCTCGGCCTCTATCTGCAACCGGCGGCCGCGGCCGTGGCCATTGCTTCCATGTTCACCTTCCTCGCGCAAAGCTTCCCGGACAAAGTCCCGCTGTATACCGCCATAGGCATGCCGCTCGGCGGACTCATAGGCCTCGGCCTCATGCCCATGCTCCTCGGACTGTGGGGCGACTTCGCCGGGTTCCAGGCGGGGTTCGCCATGATCGCCTGCCTTGCCCTCCTGACTCTCCCCCTGATCCGCCGCCTGGAATGACAAGGCCGTCAAACCGTCTTTTTGCCCCCTGGCGGCGTCAGGCTCCTTTCGCCAAGGGGTCGAATATGTTGAATATACTCCCCATTGTCGAAACTCGCCTTCCTTGCCAGGAAACAAAAATCCCGGTTTGTAGAGGTTTCCTTAAACAAATCTGATCTTTTGCAAGACATAATCCGGAGAAACGATTTTC
>JAITRF010000008.1 GCA_031288535.1 Desulfovibrio sp.
GGAAAGCGTGACAGGATGTCACGCCGAAATGCGAAGCATTTCGAGCGGCAAGGCGAAACAGCGCTTGCGCCGCAGCCGCCAAATCAAAACTGCATGGATGCAGTTTTGATTTGAAATTCGAATCAGACGGAACGGTTCATATATTTTCAGGTCGAACCGCTCCAGGCGGCGTTTCCCGGCCGAAGACCCGCATCTTGTACAGCAGCACCGGCGTGATATAGTAGTCGGCGAGCAATGCCGCGGCGACGCCGGCCCCGATCAGAATTCCCATGTGCCTGAAGACGTTCATGTCCGAAGTGATATAGGCGGCAAAGGCCAGGATGAGGACGACCGAAGTCAGAAAAATGGCCCTGCCCACGGAAACGAAGGTGCGGCGCGTGCTTTCCGCGTAGCTGCCGGTGCGGGCGAATTCCATGGAGCAGTGGTTGATGAAGTGGATGGTGTCGTCCACGGCGAGCCCCAGCAGCATTGGCATGATGGTCACCGTCATCATGTCCAGCGGTATGCCCGCGAAGCCCATCAGCCCGCCCACGGCCAGGGTCGGCGCGGCGTTGGGGATCATGGCGATCAGCCCTATGCGCAGGCTGGCGAAGGAAAAGGCCAGAAGGACGGCTATGCTGGCAAGGGCGGACAGCAGGGACCGGACCTGCCCGTGGGTGATGTAGTCCATCATGACCGTGAAGTGGGACAGGGAGCCGGTAAGGAGGACGCCGGCCCCGGGAAAGAGAGCGGCGGCGCGGCGCCGGATGCTTTCCATCTCCCGCATGGCTTCCGCCGCATCGTAGTCGCCCACTTCAATTTGCAGGCGCAGGAGCTGGTAGTCGTAGTCCACCCATTTTTCCGCCTCCCTGCCCCCGGCGTTCTCGTACAGAAGCAGAAGCTGGGCGACTTCCTCCCGACCGTCCGGCAGACGGCGCCAGGCGGGGTCCCCGTCGTGCAGCACCTGATTCAGGTCCTCCAGGATATCCGCGAGGGAAGTGACGCGCTTGGTCAGGGGGAAACCCTCGATCTCCCGGGTCAGCAGCCGAAGATTTTTCAGGTTTTCCGGGTCCTTGGCCTGATCCGGCCCGGAAAACTCCAGGGCCAGCCCGTAGGAATACAGCGAACCCACGGCCGACTCCCCGACGGCGATCATGCGGGCGACATAGGGCACTTTCAGGCCGCTGGTGCGGCGGATGTCAAAGGAAATTTCCAGTTGGGCCAGACCGGCCAGACTGACGGCGAACAACAGGCCGAACACGGCCAGGGAACGGCCCGGCCGGAGCAAAACCCGCCTTCCGAACCCGTCCAGCAGTCTGTCAAGCAGACCCTCCCGGTTTTCCGGAGGAAGAGGCTCCCGGTTTTTGCCGAAGCTCAGGACGACGGGCAGCAGGGTGAAGACCAGCAGCCAGATGACGCCCACCAGACAGGCGGCCGTAAGCCCTACCCAGCGGATGGGGCGCAGGGGGATGACGAGAAAGGACAGCAGGCCGACAATGGTGGTCAGGCTGCTGAAAAGCAGGGACCAGCCGGATTCTTCCGCCGCGCGCAGCACGGATTCGCGCCGGTCCCCCGTGCGGGCGAACTCCCGCCGGAAAAAATTCAAAATATGGATGGAATAGCAGGTCGACAGAGCCAGGGAAAGAAAAACGGGCAGAAAAACCGTCGCCGGGTCCATGCTGATCCGCATATGCCCCTGCAGGCCGAGAACGATCAGCAGAGCGCAGACGGCGACAGCCACCGGAAAAAGCACGGCGCGCGGATTGCGCAAGGCTATGCCCATAACGATCACGGTGATCAGCAGACTCACGCCGATGAGGCGCGGCGTTTCCCGACTGAAATAATCCCTTTTCTCCACGTCGAGAACCGGCATTCCGGCGCAGATCGGATGCAGGGGCAGGTATTTCTCCCGCTCCGCCACCTGCTTGGCGGCCCTGCCGATGCGCTGTGCCGCCGCTTCCCCCCGCCCGCCCTCTTCTTCCGCGCCCGGCCTGACGGGTTTGAGACGCAGGACGACCCAAGCCTCGCGCCCGTCCCCGGAGAGCAGCCGGTTTTTGAGCATGGGCTTGGACAGGACGAGATCCCCGATACGGGCGAGGGCGTCCGCGTCTCCAGGTATGGGGGCGTCGCCGCCGGGAACCGGGGTGACGATTTCAAATCCCCCTTCCGTGCCGGCGCTGACCTCGCTGTCCGTGATGGAAACGACGTCGTCGGCATAGGAGACCTCCCGCCGCAGCTCCCGGCCGAGTTCGCGGATCAGGGAGAGATTCTCCCGGGTGAGGATCTTGTCCGCCCGCAGAAAAACCGCGCAATAATCATCCTGCCCGAAAATTTCCTCAAACCTCTCCTTGACCCGCAACATCTCGTCACCCTCCAGAAACCAGCTTTCCTGGCTGGTGTCCTGACGCAGATGCGGCATCCCCATGCCGGCGCACGCCGCCAGCAACAGGCTGACGGCAATGACGGCCGGGCGGAAGCGGAGCGTGTATTCGGCCAGACGCCGGAAATGGCGGTTCACCCTGATGACGTTGAGCATATTTTATCCACCTGTCGTTACAGCATGTTGCTCTTGAAATCGTCGCCCGGCGGCGGGCGAAGCCCGCCTGCAAGCATTTCGCTGCAAGGATTTGCAAGCAAATCCTTGCAGAATGGTTCAACTTTTCAAAGTCGAACTGCTCTAAAAACTGTATTTCAGCCTGAACCAGGCTTGCGTGTTGTCCCGGTAAACGCCGAACTGCCCGTTTTTTCCGCTGAACGCGTCAAATCCGGCGCTGGCGAAAAATCCGTCGGAGATCTCGTATTCCACCTTGCCGCGATTGTAGAACTCCCCGTTGTTCACGTCGCAGAAAACCATATTTGACAGGGTGAGCGTCTGGTTGAACAGCTTCTTCGCAATGTTCAGGGTAAAGAGGGTGTCGTCCTCCTCCGCGCTGAAATACGCTGCGTGGCCGAACATGCGTTCATTCACGATCTGGGCGGAAACCGACCAGTCCTCGCCGGGCGTCCAGTCGACCCCGAACAGCCACTTGAGGGAATCGCGCGGAGAGGGATTGCGGTCCGGAGCGATTGTCTCCCGGTATCGTCCCAAATAGTAGGCCGCCTCCCCCCTGAACACGAAATCCGACCAGGGGCGGGAAAATTCCAACCCGAAAACCGTCATGCGGCGATGCTCCGGGCGCAGGCGGACGACCGGCGCGCCGGATTCCAGGGAAAGCGCGCGGCGTCTTACCGGCATGTCGTCCCAAGTGTAAAACACGGAGGCCGCCGCATCCACGCCGGAAAAATACCCCGAGGCCTTCAGGGCGACTTCGCTGTTGCCCAAAGATATGTCCGGCCTGCGCGTCTCGTCCTCCCGCACCCGCAGACCGGGCGACGAGGTCATCGCCGTGGCCCAGGGGTTGTCGTCTTCCGGCAGCTTCGCTTCCCGAAAGACGGGGATCCAGATCAGTTCCAGGTTGACGGACTTGCCGAGCAACCGCAGCTTTGCCGCATCCACGGGCCGGCGGATTTCATCCAGCTCGCGGGTTATGGATTCGGTATAATCCGGCGGGCAGATTATATCCGTCACCTGTACGCCGTCCGCCTTTCCCCAGATGATGATCTGGCGGCCGAGGCGGACGTCCCACCCGGCCTGCGCGTGTTCCAGCCACATCTCATGCGGTTCGACGCCGGTTTCGGAAGCGATTTTCCAGTTTTTCTCCGCGTCGGCCGAAACAAAGCCGTAGAGCGGACCCAGGTCGGCCGCCACCTCAAGGCGCATCCGCAGGCGGGAAGTAACCGCGTCATGGGGGGATCGGACGCGCATGGACCGCATGGCTTCAAGCCAGCCTGAAACCTTGAACCTCTTCAGGAATCCGCTCAACTCCCGTTCCGCGCCAGGCGCCTCCTCCGCCGGAGGCGAATCCGTTACCGCCGCAAAAGCCGCGGATTGCCACAAACAATACGCCAGGAGAAAAAGCGCCTTTGCGGCACAGCGCATCAGATCCTTCCCCGCTGCAACGTCGCCACCGTGAACAGGGCGTCGTCCAGGCCGGTATCGTAGAGCAGCGAAGCTATCTTCATTTCCGTTTTATGGCCTGTGACCGCGTTGACCATCTCGCAGAGGTATATGTTCCAGAACCCGTCCTGCTTGCGCACGTCAAGGGCGGTGAAGGTTTTCAGCAGCCCGTCCTTGTCGTGGTATTCGGCTTTGATGACCAGACCGGCTTCCTTGGCGACCCAGGCGACGCGGCGGGTATAGGTTTCCGACGGGTCAAGCGGGACGCATTCGATTTTCCAGCAGGCAAAGCCGTTGACGGTTTCCTCGCCCAGACGGCGCTGCGCGTCTTTTGCGGGATGGCGCCTGCCTATGTCGTCATAGGTGAAATCCGAGCCCATGAAGTATTCGTTGCGGGAAGCCCCGCTGATGCGGCGGTCTTTGCGCAGGGCCGGCATATACAGCCATTTGTCGTCCTCCCGTCCGGGGTTTTCGTATTCCCAGGAAAGGTACATGGTGCCCTTGACGTCGGCCGGGGCGAGAAAGATCATGACGCTTTTCCTGTCCCGCCCGTAATCCTTGGAGAAGGATTCCACCGTGCGTATCCGCTGCCGCCCCTGCCGGTTCGTCAGGGTCATGGTCATGGCGAAGCGGCGATCCTCGCCGTCGGCGTGGTCGTAGACCCTTGTCATTATTTCCCGGGCGGCGGCGTCAACCGCCAGGGCCGCGTCCGGCCGCAGCCCGGCCGCGGCACAAAGCAACGCGGCCATAAGCGGCAGGGCAAAAAAAATTTTCACGGCTCGCTCCTTTTGAATTTCCATCCGCCCGCGCGCTGCTGTTCGTTCCACAAACGGGCGTATATTCCCTGTTTTTCCAGCAATTCCAAATGGTTTCCCCGCTCTTTGATGCGGCCCTCATCCAGCACCAGGATCTGGTCCGCTCCGGTGACGGTTTTCAGCCTGTGGGCGATGACCAGCACGGTTTTTTCCCGGATGAGGGCGCTGATGGCCTTCTGGATGGAAAGTTCATTTTCCGGGTCCAGGGCGGCCGTCGCTTCGTCCAGGATGACGATGGGCGCGTTTTTGAGCAGGGCGCGGGCGATGGAGACGCGCTGGCGCTCGCCCCCGGACAGGGTGGCCCCGCCCTCGCCGACCCGGGTTTCGTACCCCTGTTCCATCCGTTCGATAAAGTCGTGGCAGCGCGCCAGTTTCGCGGCCGCGACGACCTCCTCCCGCGCGGCGTCCTTCCTGCCGACCCGGATGTTGTTCAGGATGCTGTCCTGGAACAGGTACACGTCCTGAAAAACGACGCTGAACAGCGCGTTCAGACTGTCCTGCGGAATATCGCGGACGTCGACGCCGCCGATGCGGATGCAGCCCGCGTCCACATCCCAGAATCTGGCGGCAAGGCTGGTTACGGTCGTCTTGCCGCCGCCGGAAGGCCCCACCAGGGCCGTCATGCCGCGCTCCGGCATCCGGAAGCTCACCCCGTCCAGGACGGTCCGCCCGGTCACGTAGGCGAAACGCACGTCGTCAAAGGCGATGTCACGGCTTTCCGGAACGCGCGGCTGCCGGCTCTCCGGCAGAGGACGGGCTTCCATGGCCTCGGCGATGCGCCCGGCGGCGATGTTCATGTAGCGGATTTCAGCGGAAAACATCCCGAAGTTGAGCAGGGGCTCGAAAAATTTGCATCCGATCACCAGGAACACGATGAACACCGGGACGGTGATTTCCCCTCCGGCCAGCAGATGCGCCCCGTACACCAGCAGACCCGCGTAGCCCAGATCCAGGATCAGGGCGCAGACCATGACCGGCGCTCCGCCCGCCGCCTCCAGCCGGATGCTGTCGTCGCGCAGCCGGCGCAGGGTTTCGTCCAGGCGGGCGAAGCCTTTCCCGGTCAGGGAAAAGGCCTTGAGCACCGTGATCCCCCGCAGATACTCCAGCATGCGCGAAGAGCTCCGGTTGCGCGTCTCAATCTGCCTGCGCCCGAAATGGCCGACTATCCTGTAAGCCAGCAGGATCGCCGGAGCGGCAAGCATGACCGCCGCCAGCATCAGGCCGGTCAGCCGCACGTCCTGCGTGAGGAAGAACAGGCACAGCAGAGAGGGAAGCCCCAGGCAGGCGACGGCGTCCATGAACAGGTGGCTGAAAAGCATCTCCACCTTCGCCATGTCCTGAAGCATCAGGGCGGAGATGTCTCCGGGGTCGCGCCGCTTGAAAAATCCGAGAGACAGGGTTCGCAGATGATCTCCCAGGCGCAGGCGGGCGTCGGTGGACAGCGTGCAGGCGCAGATGTAATTATGCACATAGGTCGTAACGGACAGAAAGACGTTGGCGATCATCAGCAGGGCCATGACCAGGAAAAAAACGACGATTTTTCGGACGGAAACCTGGTCCGCCGGTCGCAGCAGTTCCAGAATGACAAAGAACAACAGACCGGTGGGGCAGCCGGTCAGAACGACCCGCAGGACATTCAGCAGGGTCAGCCTGGAGAGCTTGTCCAGGCTGCTTGCGGTGACGACGCGCATGGCGTTCAGCACGGCTTTTCCTCCGTTTGCAGCCTCCAGTCCCGGGCGGCGGTGTGCGCCCGCCACATGGCGGCGTACAGGCCCTCTTCCCGCGCCAGTTCCGCGTGCGTTCCCCGTTGCTCGACGCGGCCGTCCCTGATGACGAGGATGGCGTTCGCATCGGTTATGGTGGACAGGCGGTGGGCGATGACCATGACCGTTTTCCCCTGCATGATGCTGGCGAACGCGTCCTGGATTTTCGCCTCGTTTTCCGCATCGGTGAACGCCGTCGCCTCGTCCAGCACCACGATGGGCGCGTTTTTGAGGATGATTCTGGCCATGGCCAGACGTTGCGCCTCCCCGCCGCTCAGATGGACCTCGCCGCCCTCGCCTATCACGGTGTCAAGACCCTTGGGCAGCTTCCGGATGAAGTCCAGGCACCGGGCCGCTTCCGCCGCCCGCAGGACGTCCTCTTCCGAAGCGTCTTCCTTTCCCATGCGAATGTTTTCCCGGACGGTGTCGCTGAAGACGAAACCCTCCTGGAAGACGAAGGCCACCCGGTCCATCAGGTCGCGCGTGGACATGTCCCTGATGTTGACGCCGCCGATGAGGATTTCCCCTTCCTCCGCATCCCACATGCGCAAAAGCAGACGGCCGACGGTGCTTTTTCCCGCCCCGCTGGGACCGACCAGGGCGGTCAGCGTGCCCTCCGGCAGGAAGAAGGAGAGATCGCTGATTACCCGCCTTTGCCCATAGCGGAAGGACACGTTCCGGAACTCCACGGAATTGCCTTCCGGCGTGCGCGGATCAGGCGTTTCGCGCACGGGGGGCTCCCGCAGCACGGCCTCGACGCGCTTGAGCCCTTCCAGCAGATGGCGCAACTGGCCGCCCATCATGGCCAGTTTGAACACCGGCGCCATGTAGGCCGAGCCCAGCAGGAGAAAGAGGAACAGGACCGGCAGGGAGATGTCGCCGCCGAAATACAGCCACAGCCCGAAAGGCAGGATGAACAGCAGCCCGGAAGAGGTGACCACCACGAACATGGCCCAAGGGGGCGCCATGGCCAGGGTGATCTTCTCGATAAAGTACTTGTAGGCCAGGGCCGCCGCCTTCATGCGGGTGAAGGACTCCACGGTCTGGTTGAAGATTTTCACCACCGGCATGCCGCGTATGTATTCCACGATGCTGCCGTTCATGTCTTCCAGCGCATTGTGGTATTCGGCGCGGTATTCGGCCCCCTTCCCGCTGCCGAAGGCCCGCCACTGCAAAACAAAGGCGAGGGGCAGGGGCAGCAGCGCCGCCAGGGCCAGCCTCCAGTCGAGGGCGAACAGAAAGGCGACGATGATCAGAGGCTGGGCGGCGCCCGTGACTATGTCCGGGATGTGATGGGCGATGAACTGCTCAAGTTCCTCCACGTCCTCGCTGAGGATCTTCTTGACCGCCCCCGTCTGCCGGGCGGTGAACCAGCCCATGGGCAGGGTCCCGAGATGGGCGCAGAGGGTGGAGCGCAGATGGTAGAGGATGTCGAAGGCGGCGACGTGCGAGGCCATCAGGGAAGCGAATAACAGAACGTATCGCCCGCAGGCCGCGAGGACGGCAAACAGCCCCAGCCTCCTGATCTCTCCGTACTGCTCCTGGCCGAAACCCGGCGCCAGCATCTGGAGCAGGGCCAGATAGATGATCACCGGGGTCGCCAGCGCCAGAAACGAGGAAGTCACCGCCAGAGCGGCCGATACCCCGAGATGCAGCTTTTTCGCGCCGGAAATCCGAAAGAGTCCGCCGATCCCCGGCCTTGAGAATTCTTCCATATAACAGCGGTTCAGAAACTCAGATTGAAGCCCACGCCGATTTCCAGGGGCCGGATCGGGGCGCCGAAAAGCGAGTTGTCGCCGTAGTTGAAAGGCTGGGCCATGGTAAAGGCGTACTCGTTGGTCAGGTTATCCCCGTAAACGTAGATTTCCCAGTTGTCGGCCGCGTAGCCGATCCGGGCGTGCAGGGTGGCGTAGGGGTCCTGCTTGTGCTCGTTCGTCCTGTCCCAATAGGTCGCGCCGGTCAGCCGGACTTCCGGCCGCACGTAAAAGCCGTCCAGAAAAGAGTATTTGACGGCGAGACTGCCGTTGAATTCCGGCACCGCGGCGACGGTGTTCCCGGAAAAGTCGTTCCCCCATTCGTCCGTGTAGGTTTCATAGCGGGCGTGGACGTAGCCGAAAGCAAGGTCGGCCGTCAGACTGTCCGCGATCCGCGCCTGGGCCTCCACCTCGAAGCCGGCCATGCGCGCTTCCCCCGCGTTGCGCAGATACGTCTCGTACGGGCCTTGCATGTACCGGTCCTGATAATCGCTGTACACGGAATAAAAGACGGCGGCGTTGAGCGTGAGGCGTTTGTCGAAGAACTCGTTCTTTGTGCCCAGCTCATAGGTCCAGCTTGTTTCCTTGTCGTAGCGCAGGTCGTCCTTTGTCGGATTTACTCCATAGGCGGGCATGGGAACGACCGTGTTGAGCACGCCACCCGGACGCCAGCCCATGGCCGCGCTGGCGTAGACCATGTTTTCCGGGGTGATGCGGTAGTCCACGCTGAACCTGGGGAGAAGCTGGGTGTCGCTTTCCCTGATTTTTCCGTCGGTAAAGTAGAGATCATCCTCAAATTCGCGCTCCGTCCATTCGTGGCGCAGCCCCACCGTCAGGCCCAGTTTTTTGTCGAACAGGCGGTACGTTCCCTGGCCGAAGAGGGCGAAACTGTTTCCCGCCAACGTTCCCTTCATCATGGGCACGTCGCTGCCGGGAACGATTGTGCCGAACATGGTCATGGGGTTGCTGGCGTCCATCTCGCGTTCGAAGTTGTGATAGAATGCGCCCGCCAGCCACTCGAAGGGCGAATCACCGTCCTTGGGCGACTGGACGCGCAGTTCCTGGGTAAACGAATGCATCTTGTTCTCCATGATGCCCGCCATGCCCGTACCCGGAGGATAGTAGGGGCTGACCACCCCTCCCAGGTCGAAGTCCGTCTCAAATTTCTGCTCCGCGTGGCGCAGGGAAGTGACGGAAACGACGTCCGCCAGGGAAGTCTTGAGGCGCATGTGCAGATCCCCGTACAGGGTCTCCACGTGGCCGTCTTCGTCAAAGTCTATGTCCGCCCGCCATTTTTCCCTCCTGTCCTGGCCGATGGCCCGGGCGGTGGCATTGTCGATGGGCAGGCCGATATAGCCGTTTTCGGCCTCGATCCGGGAATAGCCGAAGTTCAGTCTGGCGTCGAAGATGTCCGAGGGGGTGAACGCGGCGGAAAGACGGAAGGCCCCGGTGTTCGTTTCGCCCAGGCGCGAGGGGCCGCTGTCCGACATGTTGTCGATGTAGCTTCCCCCCCGGACGGCGTTGAAGGCAAGGCCCAGGGAAAGCACGTCCTCGACCACCGGGCCGCTCAGCGAACCCCGGACGCCTCCTCCTTCCTTGGCCCGTCCGAAGCCCGTGCCGATGTTGGCGCCCAACAGGGCGCGCAGCGTCTTGCCGGGCTGTTTGGTCACGATATTGATGACGCCCGCCTCGCTGTTCATGCCGTACATGGTCGACTGCGGGCCGCGCAGCACCTCCACCCGCTCGATGTCGAACAGGGGCAGAGCGGACATGGTGAAGTAATCGTCATAGGGCACGCCGTCCACCACGACCGTGACCGTAGGGTCCATGTCCGAGTTGCTGTTGATCCGCCCCCGCATGCCGAGATAGGTGTAGGTGACCGGACCGCCGGCGGTGGTGATGTTCAGGTTCGGCGACATGCCGGAAAGATCCCGGAATTCCCGGATATTCCTTTCCTCAATGGCCCGGTCGTCGATGACCCCGACCGAGGCGGGCACCTCCTGCACGTTTTCCTCGCGTTTCTGCGCGGTCACGGTGACGGTCGGCATGGTGTAGGCCGGTGACGGCTGCGCGGGCGGCTCGGCAGCAAAGGCCGGGGCGGCGCAGGCAAAAATGCCCGAAAGGGCGAGGGAAAAAGTACGAAAGAAATGCGACTTCATACTGACCTCCGCATCCTGATTTTTTTATTGTCGATAATGAATGTCAATTTCAAAAAGTTGCCCGATCCGGAGTTTTTTTTGCCCGAAAAAGAAGCGAGTGCTGCGCCAAGGCAGACATCCGCCGGATAACATTCTGAAATGGCAGCTGATAACAGAGGATAAACTAATAAAAAAACCCGCAACCGAACAATTTTGATTTTCATTATCATTTGTGCTAATCGTATCGCTCATTTCCGTCGGCTTTTCCACAACCCCCGCCGGGCAAGGAAAATATGGAAAGGAACGGCAATCTGATTCGCTACGGAAGCGCGGTGCGCGTCACGATGGAGCCGGAGGGCGGAGGGAGGAACAACCCGCGTGCCGAGCGTTGTTCCATCGAACTGCCCGAGGATTTTTCCCCCCTGCGTTTTCACCTGGAGTATCTGGGCCGGGGCGTTTCCCTCGCCTGGTGCGACTCGAGCCTGCCCGAGGATGCCGCGCACCTGTACCGCGTGGAGAAACCCGCCTTAAGCTTTTCCACCTTTCTTTCCGGCTACATGGAATATGCCCTTTCGTCCCGCGTCGGGCGGAAAACGTCGGACAGGGGGGTGCATCCCGGCGACAGTGTTTTCACCTGCCGCGAGTGCGAGGGACTCTCCCGCTTCTATGCCGGGACCCCCTACCGCTTCGCCACCGTCGTCCTGTCGCCGGCCGCATTCGAGCGCATGATCGAGGAGAACGGCATGTCCTCCCTGCCCGGTTCGTTGCAAAAAATAGAGAAGGGCGTGCGTCCCCACAACATGTCTCCCCTGACGAAACTGACGCAACGCGTCGCATCGCAAATCATCGCCTGCCCCGCAACGGAGGTCTGCCGCTCCCTGTTTCTCGAAGGCAAGGCGCTTGAACTGCTCTCGCTTCACTTCAACATGCTGCTGAAAAACGACAAACGCGCGTCGCTGACGAAATCCGACGTGGACCGGATCCATGCCGCGCGGGACATTCTGGTCGGCAGCATGTATGACCCGCCGGGCATACAAAAGCTGTCCGCATTGTGCGGACTGAACGAATTCAAGTTGAAGAGGGGATTTCGCGCCTGCTTCGGGGATACAGTGCACGGGCTGCTGGTGCGGGAACGCATGCAGCACGCCCTTGCCCTGTTGCGCGATTCCGACACCTCGGTCAACATCGTCGCAAATGCCGTCGGCTACAGCAGCATCGGCAATTTCATCAAGGCCTTCCGCAACCAGTTCGGCATAACGCCCGGACAGATTCTGAAGAATGCGCGGAGGGGGAATCATCAGGAGAACGCGGAACCGCGCCCGAGTCACGCCAAGCCGCGCTCAGACGGGTTTGAACGCTGAAAGGCGCGCCGCTTCGGCGCCGCACGGCGGCGGTCGATGCCGCGCCTTCGCGGCGAGCTTCGCCTTCAGCCGATACCGCTGCTCCCTGATCAGTTCTCGTTTGACATGCTGTCGTTTATAAACGATAATAGCATATGAACGTGATACGTCATTACATAGACGCCAGCGGACATGATCTCTTCGCCGAGTGGCGCGCCCGGATACGTGACGCCCAGGCCCGGATCGCCGTTGACCGGCGCATCATGCGCGTTGAGTTGGGCAACTTCGGAGATCATAAATATCTGCGTGACGGGGTATGGGAACTGCGTATTGACGTCGGGCAGGGGTATCGGGTCTATTTCGCCAAAACCGGTTTGGCCGTCGTCCTTTTGCTGTGCGGCGGCGACAAGCGCAAACAGAATGAGGATGTAGCCCGATCATGTGAATGCTGGCGCGAATGGAAACGCGCCAACGGCTTGGAGGACGACCTATGAACGACAGGGCGCACGATGATGCGATGGCCGAAATCTTTCGCGACGATCCGGCCTATATGGCTGAATTGTTAAGCAGCGTTCTCGAGGACGGAGATGCAGGAGAACTGCTGATCGCCCTTCGCCAGATGAGCAAAGCTTTCGGAGGCGTTCGCAGTGTAGCGAAACAGGCCGGCTTGAACCCGAATCAGCTTTACCGGACTCTGTCGGCTGAAGGCAATCCGGAACTCAGGAGCCTTGCCGCGATCCTGCGTGCCATGGGCTTGCGGCTGGCCGTACAGCCCATTGCGGGGCAGGCATGCGCCAAGGCTGGCAACTCCACTTCCGAATACAATAATTCACTATAACATATTGATATAAAAAATTGCTGATTTTTATAGTTTTCCGCGTCAGTGGATTGATCGACAGGCGAGGTGAAATACACCACATCCACGATTGTACGGCCCATCGACAAATTTTCCGCCAATCTGCGAAAATTCAAATGCCCCTGCTAATTTTGCTGTTTTTCAAATTTTTATAAAAATTTGGCCCGTCAAACAGAAAAAGGGCTTTTTGCTCGGCAGCGTTCGTGGGCATGGATTTATCCCTCAAAAAAGTAACCGCACGTTGCCGAGCCATATAATGACCCGTCAACATGCGGCGGTTAAGATAAATCTGTTTAATCCCTCCGGGTTTTTTTGTCAACGCCCATCGGAACGGTCCGTGTTCGCCGGCCGGCGCTATTCCCCCTTCAGGGCAGTCCAGAACTGCGCAGTGCCAGGTAACGCTTAAAACTACGCATCCGCATGGTAATATTCCGGTATTTTCAGGTATCAGCCTTTCACCGCCAGCGCGCCGGAGATCGCGGCGGTCGCCGCGGGCGCCAGCACCAGCAGCGCGGACATGGACGGCGGCGGGAAATAGATGCGCAGAAGCAGGGGGGGGAAATTCAGGACGTCGGCGATTTGGGCGTGCAGGATATATAAAAGCAGCAGGGCGAGAAGACCGCCGCCGATCCCGAGGATCACGCCGCTGACTATGAAAGGCAGGCGGATATGCCGGTTGAAGGCGCCGACCAGTTGCAGTATCTCGATTTCATGCGCCCTGGACAGCACCAGGAGCCGCAGGGTATTGCCCACGGTCAGCCCGAGCATGACGGTCATGAACGCCACCGAGGGCCAGATTACGTAGCGGCTGACATTTTTCCAGGCCCGCCCCAGTTCGTCGCGCACCGGGGTGCCGACCACACGGGCAACCCCCGGGTGGGAACGGAAATAGGCCCCGGTTTCCTCCGCCCATTTTTCCGGGTCGGGCCCCTGCGGGATCAGCGAGACAAGGGCGGTGGCCGGCAAGGCGCTGTCCGCCGGAAGAAAGGGGAAAAGCTGCTCGGCGCTCGCGCCGCCGCGCCCCAGGCGGGCGCCCATCTCAGCCAGGGCCTGTTCCGGGGTGTAGGTTTTGACGGCGACAAAGCCGGGCAGATGCAGGTATTCCCCCCAGGCCGAGCGAATCCTGTCGATGTCGGTTCCCGGCCGCCAGTACACCTGAAAAACCGTTTCGGAACGCGTCATGCCGAGCTGCCGATCCAGGGTGGCGAGCGTCATGAAAAAAAGCCCGGCCAGAAAAGTTATCAGCGTCAGGGAAAAAACCGCCCCGATCGAGGCGCGCGGATGCAGAACCAGGTCTGCCAGACCCTGGCGCACGAGCCTTGGGATAATGCCGCTCATCTGCCCCCCGGATCGGGTCGGACAAAATTTTCCCGCTGCGCCCCGGCGGACGCCTGCAACGCGCGGACTACGCCCGCGCCCGGCCAATTCGCGGCGGTGATCCTGCCGTCCTCCAGGTGCATGACATAGGCCTCGGGGTAATGGCCCATAAGCTCGCGGCTGTGGGTGGCAAAGAGCACCGTTGCCCCGTACGTCTGGAATTGCTTGAACAATTCCATCAGGCGCAGGGAAAGCGCCGGGTCCAGGTTGCCGGTCGGCTCGTCCGCGAGCAGCACCTTGGGGTTGGTCACCAGTGCCCTGGCAATGGCCACGCGCTGCTGTTCCCCCCCGGAGATGTCGCGGCATTTCAACTTGACGCGATCCTCCAGACCCAGGGCCATGCAAACGGCCCTCACCCTCCGTTCTATATGCGCGTCGGACAGACCGCGCAACTCCAGGGGGAGGGCAACGTTCTCCTCCACCGTGCGCAGGGGCAGGATTTTAAAATCCTGAAAGACGACGCCGACTTGCCGGCGCAAAAGGGGAACACTGGCGGAAGGGAGCCGGCCGAGATTGAAATCCGCCACGATCGCCTCCCCGCGCTGGACAGGCAGGGCGGCGTGCAAAATGCGCAGGAGCGTGGTCTTCCCCGCCCCGGAGGGGCCGGACAGGAATACGAACTCGCCCTTTCCCAGGGAAAAAGATACATCGCGCAGGGCCTGATGCCGGCCGAAGCTGTGCGACAGGTGCCGTACCTGGATCATGCGCGAATACTATACGGAAGCGGACCCGATAAAACAAGGTTCGTTTC
>JAITRF010000068.1 GCA_031288535.1 Desulfovibrio sp.
GGTGACGCTATGGAAAACTACGTCGCCAATGTGATCCCGCACCTGCAACAGTGGTGGCCCGTGATTATCACGCTGGCCTATCTGGTCGGCATCGCCTTCGCCGTTGTCGCGGCGGTGCAGGCCGTCAGCCAGAAGCACCGCTTCAGCCGTTCCACAGCCATGTGGTCGTTCATGGCGGCGGTGCTGCTCCTCAATCTTCCCGCGCTCATGGATTCCCTGTCCATGACGGTTTTCAACCAGAGTTCGGAGCAATCTCTGAGCTACAGCCCGCCGTCCTCTCCCGGCTCCGTCTACATCCAGTTCGCGGTCTACGGGATCATGACCGTGGGGGCCATCGGCATCGCGCGGGGCATCTGCCTTATGCGCGATACGCCCAACCAGGCCATGCAGTTCAGCCGGGGCATCGTGCATCTGTTCGGCGGCATTCTGGCCGTAAACATCATCCCTTTCCTCCGGGGCATCGGGGCCACGGTAGGCGGGGATGTGCAAAGCTACATAGCAAAAATCATCGGATGAAAAGGAGAAACAGTATGAAAACGCAGAAGTTTATCACGGATTCCCCGGTTCGCTGGACAGCCGCCGTTCTCGGCGTGGCCGCCGTGTGGATGTTCACGCCGGAGATTGCGCAGGCCGCAGTCGCCTTTGGGGAAATTGGCCGGAACGTGGCGGATAACGCCAAAGGCGTGGCTAAAGGCATCACAATGGCCGGTTTCGCGGGCGGCGCGGGCATGGGGGTATGGGGTTGCGTGGATATGTATAAGGCGGCGCACAGCCAGGGCCAGCAATCACCGGCCAGGGGGCTGACCAAGGTTGTTATCGGGGCGCTGCTTTTGGGGGTAGGCGAGTTCCTGGGGTCAGGTTCGGCAACCCTGTTTGGAAGCGATCAGACTTCCGGCATGGGCGAACTCGGTCTGTAGGGGGGCGGCATGAGTTTCTTCAAGAAGAAAACGCCGCCGCAGACCGGGGAACAGGCGCGGGCGGAAGCGATTCCGCCCGCCCACAACCCCGCCTACAACGCGGAAACGGTTTTCGGCGGGCTGCACTGGTACAAGCGGCAATACCAGCGGAGCATGAAGCTCTGCTTCGGCATGACGCTGGCCGTATGCGCGGCCCTCGCGGTGGTCGCCGTGCTGGTGCTGACCCGGCCCACGCCGCGCTATTTCGCGGCCACGCCGGACTTGCGCCTCGCGCCTCTGGTTCCCCTGGACAAGCCTGTGCTAACTCAACAGGGCCTTCTGAATTGGGTATCGGAAACCATCAGCAATGCAATTTCTCTCGACTTTCTGGAATGGCGGGAAAAACTGACCCGCTCCAGGGAACACTTCGAGGGAGAGGCGTTCACCTCTTTTGTGGCTTCTCTGAACAGTTCCGGCGTTCTGGACATGATCCGCGACAAGCGCCTGTCGGTTTCCGCGACCGTGACCCGCGCTCCGGTGATCATCGCCTCCGGTCTGGTGGGCGGCAAAGCCACCTGGAAAATCGAGTTTCCCCTGGTCGTGTCCTACGAATCCAGCCAAGGGGTGGAAAGCACTCAAAATCTTATGGCCACCGTGCTTGTATGCCGGGCCTCCACGGTCACGTCGCCGCGCGGGGTGGTCATTCAACAGGTCGTACTCAAGAGGTCTTCATAATGTTGGATGTACTCATCAACGGAGTGGACAGGGGAATGCACGCCCTGTCGGAAACCTTCGCCGGGCCGGTGTCGAGCTATTGCCGTCTGGAAACGGTGGATAATGACGCCCTAGTGGCCGATGACGGAAGCCTCATTACCGTGCTGCGCCTTGAAGGCTCGCTCAAGCATGTGGGGGTTGAGGAATACGCGGTTATCGTATCCGGCCTGACGGAAAAACTGCAATCCACGCTCTCCAAGCCGGGACACCTGATCCAGGTGGTCTTTGAATATGACCCGGACGGGGGCAAGGCGCGGGTCACGGAGCTTTTGGAACCGTCCAAGCGGACGGCGCAAAACCTCGGCCTGAGCATCGGGCCTTTGCTGGATAATTGGGGGGAAGCCCTGCAACGGCACTGCTCGGCGGAAACCTGCTGGCTGGTGCTGTGGACGCGGTCAAGCGTCCTGGCCGACTCCCTGCGGAAAACCGCTCTGAAGGAGCGGGACGCATCCGCCGCCAAAGTCCCGAATCTTCCCGGCTGCCAGAACGTGGCCCGCGCCGTGGCCGCTTTGCATGACGCGCACAACGGTTTCCTGACCGGAGTGCTGGACGCTTTCCGGCAGGTGGATTTGCTGGCCTATGCGCTCACGCCGCATGAGGCGCTGCGGGACATCCGGCTGACCATCGACCCGGATTTCACCAGCCGGGCATGGATGCCGCTCATTCCGGGCGATCCTCTGCCGTTGCGGCTGCCGGACCCGGACGCTCCGGCTTCGGAACGGCTGCATAACGTGATCTACCCGGATTTCAAGACGCAACTTTGGCCGCGTGAGGGCAATGTGGTTTCCCGCAGCGCGATCCGGGTGGGAGACAGGATTTTCGGGCCGCTGATCATGACGCTCATGCCGCAGACGCCCAAGCCCTTTCAGGATTTTTTCCGGGTGCTGGCGCGGCGGGATGAAAAGCTGCCCTACCGCATGTCCTTCCTTCTCGAACCCGGCGGCCTGAGCATGGGCCTCAAACCCACGCTGGCCTCTGTTCTCGCGTTTACCAACGCCGACAACAAACGCTTTGTCAATGCGGTGGAAAAACTGCGCGCTCTGGATCTGGAAGGGGTGTGCTGCGTGAAATACCGGATCTGCCTCTGCACCTGGGCCGGAATCAGGGAGGGTTTGCCGGAACGGGAAGCGCGTCTCCGCTTGCGACGGAGAATGGCGGAACTGTCCAAGGCGGTTCAGGGTTGGGGAACGTCCGATGTGTCCGAAGCCGTGGGCGATCCCCTGCTTGGCCTGACGGCCACGCTTCCGGCCATGATGCCGACAAGTCCGGCTCCGGTGACGGCGGCTCCCCTGCATGACGCCATCGGGATGATCCCGTTCCGGCCCGCTTCGCCCTGGAAAGAAGGGAGCCTTCTGCTCCGTACTCAGGACGGCAAGATCATGCCCTTCGCGCCCAACTCCTCGGAACAAGCCGCCTGGATTGACATAGGCGTGGCTCCGATGGGCGGCGGAAAATCCGTGTTTTTGAACGCGCTCAATTTCGCCTTTGTGACGCAGGCGGGCCTTTCCCGTCTGCCGTGGGTGTCCATCGTGGACGTGGGGCCGTCGAGTTCCGGGCTGATAACCCTGCTCAAAGAATGCCTGCCCGAAGGGAAAAAGCATCTGGCGGCTTATCACCGGCTGCGGATGACGCCGGATTTCGCCATCAATCCTTTCGACCTGCCGCTCGGCAACCGGAAACCGCTGCCGTCGCATAAGGCGTTTCTGGTCAATCTCCTGGCCCTGTTCTGCACTTCCTTGGAAGAAGGAGCCGCGCCGGGCGAAGGCGTTCCGGGGTTGCTTGGCCGGGCCATTGACCTTGCCTACGAGGAACTTTCCGATCTTTCCAACGGCAGCAAGCCCAGGCCGTACCGGCCCAATGCCCTGCCGGAACTGCACAGGCTCCTGATGGGCGAAAACATCCCTATAGACCAGAACACAACATGGTGGGAGGTGGTGGACGCCCTGTTTGACCGGGGTTTCACGCATGAAGCCTTGCAGGCGCAACGCTTCGCCGTGCCGCTGCTGGAGGACGTGTCCAAACAGGTCAACCAGAACAAGGGCATTGAAAACACCTATGACGCGAAAACCCGCCAGGATGTCTGGCGCTCCCTAATCGACGCCATTGAAGCCTATGTGATCCTGAAAGAGCCGACGCGCTTTGATTTGGGGGACGCACAGGTAGTCAGCCTCGACCTGGATGAAGTCGCGCCGCGCGGCGGGCCGACGGCGGATCGGCAGGCGGCGGTCATGTACATGCTGGCCCGGCATGTCCTTGGCTCCCGTTTTTTCCTCATGCCCGACGATGTGAAGCTGATGCCGGAACGCTATCAAGCGTATCACACGGAGCGCGTTGAAGCGATTCGGGAAGATCCCAAAAGACTTTGCTACGACGAGGCGCACCGGGTCACGAAAAACACCTCCGTCGCCGGTCAGCTTCAGGCGGACATGACCACGATGGCGCGGGAGTCGCGCAAGTGGAACCTGTCCATCGGCCTGTATACGCAGTCCATTGACGACCTTCCTTCCATTATCATCGAACTGGCAACCACGATTCTCGTCCTGGGCGCGGGCACGGACAGGGCCATCGCGGACATGGCCGGGCGTTTCGCCCTCAACGGGGCCTGCCAATACGCTCTCAGCCGTTTGGGAAAACCCGGTCCAGCCGGTTCCAATCTGGTCGCCGTGTTCAAGACGGGCGCGGGCACATCGCAGCTCGTCCTTTCCCTGACCATAGGCGGTCAACCCCTGTGGGCCTTTTCCACTACCACGGAAGACACGGCCATCCGCAACCGGCTCTACAACCGCCTGGGGCCTGCTGAAACCTTGCGGCGGCTGGCGGCGCGGTATCCGGGCGGCTCGGCCAAGTCGGAAGTGGAGCGCCGCCGCCGTCTGGTGGCGGATGAAAGCGGTGCGGACGACGAAGTGACCAATGTGATTCTGGAAATCGTCAACGAAATAGCGAGGGCGGCATGAAAAGATTCTTTCTCATAGCGTGTTTGTTCCTGTTCCCGGCCCAAGCCTGGGCCGCTGGCTGCAACTGCGGCGCTATCCAAGGCATGATCACAATGGCGCACATGCAGACCACCCAAACCATCAACGCTTTCACGGCGATGGAAGCCGAGGCCATCCGCTCGGAGATTCTCCTGGCCGCGCAGAACATCATCGGCACGGTCAAAACCGAGAGCGCGACCATCGTGCGGGCCATTGTGGGCCTGAAAGAGAGCAATGCCGCCATTATCAAGGGTCAGGCGGCGGCATCCGAAGCCATGAAGACGGAGGATTTGTACGGCAAGGCCAGCCAGCCCTCCGGCTTATGCGGGGCGAGTTCCGTTGGCGCGGGCCTGCAACTCAGCGCCCAGGCCGCGACGGAGGTGCGCGGGGCCATGCGGGACAGGCAAAGGGAATACGCCAGCCGGGCCGGGGCGCGGCCCGTGGAATACCTTGACCGGATCACGAGTGACGAGCACCCGGACGCCAAGGCCATGACGGATTCTCTGTATCCGTTACAGGACACGCTGACCGAGGAGCAAGTGGCCGAAGCGCACGAATCCATCAAAACCCTGACCAATCCTCGGCCCCTGCCTGTGGTCACGGACGCGCAGCGGGAAACTCCGGCAGGCCAGACCTATGCCGCCGCCCGTCTGATTCACGAGGGCCGTTTGGCGGTGGTCACGGAAACCCTCAACAGCCATGTGGTTTCCCACGCGCCGACGCTGCCGGATGAAGTGACCGCCTGGGCGCAAAACCAGTGGTCGGAAGCGGGCGGCAGCGGGACGCCTCCGGGCATCGTGAATGGCAAGCTCTCCGAGGCCGGGCTGTACAAGCTGCTCACGCAGATGCGGCTCGGCAATCCCAACTGGTTTGTCCAGGTGACGAGCGCGACGGAGGCCGGACTGCTCCGCGAACTGGTCATGATGCAGGCCCTGCAACTCGAACTCACCCGAAAAAACAACGAACTGCTGGATCGTCTGGCCGTCACCACTTCTATGGATTTCCTGACGCGCATGGAAGGCACGGACGGCAAGGCCATGACTGATCTCTACACCCGCATGGTCGGGGCGCAACAGTAGGAGCGGAGGATGTGATGCGTTTTCATGTCAGCCCGAGGATGATTTTCATGGATTCCGTCAATGCGGCCAAGTCGCGGGCGGAAAGATCGCCTATCTTTTTTCCGAAGCGCGTCTTGTCAGCCGCGCACAGTTGGTCGCACACGGCAACGGAATTGCCGCCTGCGGACGGAAGAGGGACTACGATGGGCGGTCGTGGTTTCGCGGAGGTGGAAAGAGGCACCACGACCACGGTTCCTCTGGCTCTGTTCAGCGCGTTGGCCGTGAGAATCACGGCGGGACGGCATTTTTGGATTTCCATGCCTTGCGACGGGTCAAAGTTGACCCACCAGACCTCACCGCGTTGCATCAGCGCCTTCCTCCATCTCCTCAATGCCGCGAATGCCGTCCGCAATAAGTCCATCACGCCATTCCTTCATCTCAGCGTTCAAAGCGGCATCCTTTTCGACCTCAAGAGCGGCAAGATACAGCGGATCATTCTCCACCGGCAACGCCTGTTCCAACAGTCCGGCCACAAAGGCGCTCCGTTGTCTGGAAGGTACAGCCTGCTTGAAGCGTTCAGCAAGAGAATCGGGGATGTGAACAAGCACTTGCATCGTCATTCTCCTTTTTTAATATCAATATCAATATTAAGCGAGGCAGTCAATGGCCGCTGAAATTCCCGCGACAGCGGAAGTCATTCTCAAAACCGATGCCAGCAAGCAATTTCTGGACACCTTGCTCGGGCAAGGTTGGGACGCCTGGGGACAAGGGCTTGGCGGCTCGCAGGCAGCCGAACTCATGCTGCAACTGTTCAGCGCCTTCAATCTGGTGGCCCTGGCCGTGATTTCAGCGCTGTTCATCTGGGTTTTGGCCGTGGCTGTGGCCGGAACCGCCCATGAGGGAACGCCCTTCGGCAAACGCTACAGTTCGTTGTGGATGCCGCTACGCTTTGTGGGCGCTATGGGCGCTCTCGCGCCCATCTTCAAGGGCCTGAGCTTTTTCCAGGTGGCGATTTTGGCCTGCATCGGCATGTCCATCAATCTGGGCAATTTCGTCTGGAGCCTGGGAACGGACTATTTCGTGGAGCACGGCGGGCAGATCACGATCCAGGCCCCGGACCAGAACGTCACGCAGTATTCGGCCATCGCCAACGGTTCCCTGCAATCCCTGACCATGCAGTATTACCTGAACGAGCGCAGGAACCTCGGCATTTCGCCGGGCGGCGACTGGAAATATTCCTCCAACTGGTTCAGCGCGGGAGGGGAATACAAATTCGTATTCAACGGCTACGCCGGAAGCATCACGGTGGAATGCGTGGACGAAGCCGACGCGCTTTGCCGGGGTAAGGTGAATGCCGTGGGCGCGGCCATATCTTCCCTTTCATCCACGGCACGGCAAATTGCCGATCCGAATACGTCCGCTTCGGACATTGATCCCCTGGCGCTGTATAACGCCGCCAATCAGGTCAACGCCGCCATCCTTTCCGGGCTGCAAAGCTACGCCGCGCAGGGGCAACTCCAGAGCAAGCTGCAAGATTTCCGGGACGTGTCGGAGCAATACGGCTGGTTTATCGCCGGTTCCTCCTACTGGTCGATTTCCTGGATCAATCAGGAAGTACGCGCGGCCATGTATTCGGGCATCTCCTACAGCCCGAGCGAGTATTCCTCTTCGGAAATGCTGGCCATGACCTATGGCCTGCACGACTACGAAGCGGTCAGGGAACGGCTGGCCAACTACATCAAGACGGCCTACACCGCGCGGCGCGGCATTTCCGACACCACAGCCGATCCCTCGGTCACGGACGAGGAAAGCGCCTTTGACGCGGTTGTCGCCTGGATCAGAGCCAAGCTGAACCAGTTGGTAGCCGGGAACATCCTGCCCATAGCCGTGGAAAAGCTCTCCAGCGGCGACCCGATCATGGCGATTTCCAATGTGGGGGATTACCTGATCGGCACGGCCTGGGGCATTGCCGCCGCGCTTGGGGCCTTGGACGTGTCGCATTCGCTCGGCAAGGCGATTCCTTTCATCGGCGATGCCATTCCGAATCTGGACAAATACATCAGTTTCGCCTTGTTCGCGGTATTTCTGCCTTTGCTGCTCTATGGCTTGGCTCTGGCCTACTATCTCCCGGCAATCCCGTTCATCCGCTGGGTTTCCGCCCTGGCCGGATGGGTGATCCTGATTGTGGAGTCCCTGGTGGCGGCTCCGCTCTGGCTCTGCGCCCATGCCCTGCCGGAAGGCGAAGGCGCGGCGGGCCAGCACGGCAAGCGCGGGTATCTGCTGCTGCTCGGCATCATCATCCGCCCCCCGCTCATGGTGGCCGGATTCTTCGCGGCCGTCATTCTGATGAACGTCCTGGGCCGTCTTATCGGGACGGGTTTTGAAATGTTCATCGCCGGCGCCTCGCAGAGCAAAATCATCGGCATCACCGGCACGTTCTCCATGCTCGTCATTTTGGGCATCGTAGTGATCATGACGGCCAACAAGTTTTTCAGCCTGATTCATTACCTCCCCGAACACGTCACCAACTGGATCGGCCAGCAATTCCATTCCCTTGGCGAAAAGGAAGATCAGGCCGGGGTCAAGGGCGTGTTTGTGGGTTCCACCAATGCCGTGAGTTCCGGGGCGCACGGGGTCAAGGAACTCAGAACGGAGATCATGCGCCAGAACGTCGGGCAAAAGGCGGGGACTGCCTCCGCTCCGGCTGCGGAAACGGCATCCGCCGCCAAGCCCGGCCTCTCAGAAAACAATTTCAGGAGTTAGCCCATGTTCAAAAAGATAGGAAACAACATTGCCTCACGCCTGTCGCCCACGCGGGCGCACTGGTCGGGATTGAAGGCGGACCTTGCGGCCCGGTTGCGGCATCTCCGGCACGGGCGCGATGCCGATCTGCAAAGAGCCTTGGAAGGAAATTTCGCGTTGTTACTGGAAGCCTGGGGCATTGAAGAGGAAACGGACATTCCCGGCATCTTGCTGGATTTGCGTCTGCGCTGCCTGTTCCTGGCCGTGCCGGTGCCTGTCGCGCTTGCGTCCGTGCTGCTCATGCCGGGTCTGTATTCCCTGCTGACCCTGATCCTGGTCGCGCCGCCGTGTCTTTTCGGCCTTCTGGTCACGCGCTGGCGCATGTCCATCCTGAAAAACAGGGCTTTCAGGCCGCTTCATCGCTGGCTGTTGGCCTGTGTCACCAAAAAAAAGGAGTGCGTGATGAAAAATGTTCTTCTGATGTTGTGCTGCTGCCTGTCCCTCGTGGCCTGCGCCAAAAAGACCCCGCCTGTACCGGCTCCCGACGATTTTGTGGCCGTGACGCTTGGCGAGGCCGCTGAACAGGCCCACGGGGAGCTTGCCATGCTGGCGAAACTGCGCGGCCAGGGCTTGCAGCCCTTGCTCCCGCCGCCCGATCCCTCTCTGGAAAAATTGATTTCCGTTTCATGGACAGGCCCGGCTGACGGGGCGCTCAAGGAAATATGCCTGCAAACCGGCTACCGTTACCAGGAAATGGGCGCTCCATCGGCTCAGGCTCTGGTGGTGGTCGTGCGCGGACTCTCCCGCCGCGCCTATGACGTGATGGAAGACATCGCGTGGCAGATTCAGCCGCAGGCTGTCGTGCGCGTCGATCCCATAGGCCGGGTGATAACGCTCGCCCGGACCAAAGCGGGAGGCAGGTCATGAGTAAATTCCCGCTCCTTGCCGTCCTTGCTCTCTGCCTTGCCGGGTGCGCCGGAAAAAACGCCGAACTCGCGCCGCACACGCCCTTGCCGCCGCAAGTGGCGGAAAAAGGGGGAGAGCCGAAAGAAGCCGCGCCGGACGTTGCCTATGCCGAAGATGCGGGCGGGCAATACCTGGTTGTGGATATTTCCGCCGATGCGTCAGCCGGGCCGCGCCGGGGAGAGCCGGAAGAACTCGCCGGGCTGCTGGACATGAAGGGCGCGGAGGGGAAAGCAACCGCCGTCACTCTGCTGCGGCCTCTGGCGATTCGGGAAGCGGCCCAGCTCGTCACCTTCCAGACGGCCATAGCCTACCGTTACAGGCGGCTTCTGGAATCAACAGAGCGTTTTGCGGCGATTCTGGACGCAGCCTTTGACTTCTCTCCTTTACTCATGACTGAAGGCGCGGCCCTGATCCAGCCTCCGGTGCTGACCCGCTCCGGCGCGTCCCTGCGGATTGAAAAACCGGACACCGCCACTTCGGCGGAAACCGCCTACGAACTCCTTGAACCGGCCCGTTTTGTGCCTGTTGCGCCGCACTGGCGGGAATTTCTGATGGTCGGCGCGTTCCCCGAACCGGAGAAGCCCAACCCGGCGGTACTGCCCAAAGACGACACGGAACGGGCGATATGGCGGGCGGCGGTGCGCGAAGCCTGGGCGCGGGGGCTTGCGGAAGCTGACCAGTTGTATGCCGACAACGTGGCCCGCATGACCCGGCAGTATCGCGGCATCATGCTCTACCATCTGCTGACCGCGCAACGCCTGTTGAGTGCGGTCGGTTCGGCCTCGGCGCGTCTGCCCCTGAACGCTTCGGACAGCAAATTGTATATCGGGCAGCAAGTCTACCGGATCACGGCTCCTTCGCACTTTCTGCCGGATGTGAAGGGGAAATAGGCGATGGGACTGTATCCGAACGAGCCGCGCGTCCGGTGGGATCACACGGACCTGAATGCTCTCCTCCTGTGGGGGAGTCATTCCGGCATGTCGGATTTGGACTTGCGTTCCGGCGACCGGGCCTGGATGCGTCTGTACGGAATATGGCGGGCCGTCACGGAACGCTCCATCTCGGCGGATGAACTGCTGGCCGGTCTGGAGCGCATGACCCGGAATAACTCCGTCGCGGCCCTGCTCAAGTCCGGGCAGAAGGATTACGACTTCGCGCACCAGATTGACGAAGCGCGGGGCCTGCGCCGCCGCTACCGGGGCAATGCCACTCCTGTGGCGGACGGCTACGCCACGGGCGTCAAATTGATATTCCGCACCATACCCTCGGAACCTCCGGCTTTGGCGACGCTGGATGTGGAACAGGCCATTCTGGATCACGCCTTTCCCGAAAACGGGCTGGTGCTGGTCACGGGCGTCATGGGTTCGGGAAAATCCACTCTGCTGGCCGCTATCTTGCGGGAGATCATCGAAAAAGGCGGGCGTAACGTCGCCACATACGAGTCCCCTATCGAGTTTGACTACGATTCCATTCCCAACCGGGGCGGCCCGGTATCACAAAGCTCCATACCGGAACATTTGGGAGATTTCTTCACGGCCACGCGCAACTCCACGCGCACGGCCCCGGATGTGGTGCTGATCGGGGAGAGCCGCGACCGGGAAACTTTGCGCGGCATGATCGAAAGCGCGGAAGTCGGTGTTGCCGCCTATTCCACCGTGCATAGCCGCTCCGTTCCTGAAACCATCTCGCGCGTTCTCCATGTTTTACCCCGTGATGAACAGCCGCAGATTGCGGCCACGCTGATTTCCAGCCTGCGCCTGATCATCTCCCAACGTCTGCTCCCTCATCCTTCCGGGGAAGGCCGCACGGCCCTGCGCGAATATCTGCCCTTCACGGCGGAAATACGGGAAACTCTTTTGGAAACGCCCCCAGAACGGCTCATTCCCGTCACCGAGGAACTTTTGGAAGCCCACGGGCAGAAATTGCAGATTCCGGCCAAGGCCGCTTTTGAAGCGGGGAAAATCAGCCGGGAACGCTACCTTGGCATTGAAGCTGAACGCAAAAACAAAGGCCGTTCATACGGCGAACCATCTGAACAGGAGGCAACAGCATGGCCCGCATATCCCATGATGTCTTATGGCGCGATACCGGCCTGGCTCCCAAAATCTTCATTCTGGATGCCCGTGCCGTTTTTCCCCTCGCCCTCTGGCTTTTCCATTGGGCTTGGTGGACGGCGGGCATAGCCCTGGCCTGCGTCGTTATTCTGTATCTGGTGCAGCGCACGGGCATGTCGCCTCTGGCCTGCGCCCGCGCCATCCGCGTGGCGCTCCTCGGCAGACGCCGGGAAACGCGGTGCAACGAACAACAGTGGCATAAACGCTGCCGCTGGTAAAAGGAGAAACTATGAATACGCCTTCACGCAACAGTCACGGACTGTACGACTCGCCCAAGCGCAATGTGACCAGGGAGCCGCTTGCTCTCACCCAAGACGAATTGCAACGGCAACTCGAAGCCGGGGCCTTTGTGATGGACAGGGACGAAGCCCTTAAAAGCGGTTTGGTCAGCCCCTATGACGATGAAACTGAAAAAATTCTGGTGCGGGAGGGAGAAAAGCAATGAGCCAGACGCCGCAACAACAATCGGAACAGCAACCTGAAAGAAAGAACCGTTTCAGTATCAGCCGGGAAGCGCATGAGGAATATGTGACGGAGATGGCAAGCACCATGAACAAACTCGCGGATAAAATCGGGGCCGGGGACAGACCCGCGCCCGTCAGTACGCCGTTTTGCCCCACAACTGGATTTGCTTACGGCGGCGCGAGCATGACCCGGCTCATGCTGGAAAGCGTGGACAAGGGCTACTCCGACGACAGGTGGCTGACCTTCAAACAGCTTCAGAACCATAAGTTTGAAAGCAAAAACTTCAAGGCCCAAATCAGGAAAGGCGAACACGGAGTCAAGCTGCTGCGCTCCGAAGACGTGTTTTTTGTCGTGGATAAGGAAGGGAAATGGGAATTTCTTGATGACGCAAAAGCAAAAGATTTGCGGAAACAAGGAGTTGAGGTGCAGCACAAGACTCTTTTCTACCCCTATGTGGTCTTCAACGCCTCGCAGCTCGAAAATTTTCCGCCCAAGGAAAATCCGGCTCCGGCTTTGAGCGCGGAGGAACGGAACGCGGCCATAGACAAATTCGTGGCCTGCCTGGGCGTGAAGCAGGAACACGGGCATGAAAAAGCCAGTTATGACGGCGAAGGGGATACCATCAAGCTGCCTGATCCGTCGAAATTCAAGAGTCTGGACGACTATTATTCCATGAAACTGCGTCTGGCCTTCCACGCCACCGGCCACAACGACCGGGAACGGCGGGAACCGGATACGTTTGAGGTCATGCGGGGCGAAACCTTCTCCATGCTGGCCGGGGCGCGTTTCGGCCTGCCCATGCCCGCTGACGGCGGTTCCTGGCCCGATACGTTTCAGGGCGGGGACAAGTGGAAAGCGATGGAAGCCTCGGCGGACGCCTCCAAAATGCTTTCCCTTCTCGACCAGTTCAGCCGGGGCGAGGAACCGAAAGCGCACTGGTTTCCCAAAAAGGAAGAATGGCCCGCCATGATTACGGCTCAGGAAAGCTCACCTGTTTCCGAACCCGCAGCCGCCCCGCGCATGAGGATGTGAAAGGGCATGTGCGCCATAAATGTAACTCCAACTCCAACAGCGGCAATCCGCCGCTACCTACAAGGATAAGCAAATGAAACTTCTTATTGTCGAATCACCGGGCAAGGTAAAAAAAGTCCAGTCCATCCTCGGCTCTGATTGGAAAGTCGCGGCCTCGGTCGGGCATGTGCGGGATTTGCCGGAAAAAGAATTGGGCGTGTCCCTACCTGATTTCAAACCGGACTATGCGCCCACGGCTCGCGGCAAGGACGTTTTGAAACGCCTCGCCGCCCTGGTCAAAACAGCGGACGCCGTGTACCTCGCCACGGACCCTGACCGCGAGGGCGAGGCCATCGCATGGCATCTGCAAGAAGCCCTGAAGCTGAAAAAGCCTCTGCGCGTCACCTTCGGCTCCATTACGAAAAGCGCCATTGAACCGGCGATCAATAAACCCCGTTCCCTGGACATGGCCCTGGTGTCCGCGCAGGAAGCCCGGCGCGTTCTTGACCGGCTGTGCGGGTACACGGTGTCCGGGCCGCTTTCCAAAGCGGCGGCAGAACGCCTTTCCGCAGGCCGGGTGCAAAGCCCGGCCCTGCGCCTTGTGGTGGAACGGGAACGGGCGATCCGGGATTTCGTTTCCACTACGCATTACGGCGTGGAACTCGTCTTTGAGAGCGGGGACGACTGGAAAGCGGCCTGGATTACAAAACCCTGGCTGAAGGACGCTGTCGGGCTTGGCCCGGCGCGGACTCAGGGGGCTGCGGGGGGCGAAGCCCTCCGGTCTGAATCCAATGGCGGGGAATACCTGACGGACAAGGCTTTGGCGGAAAAAGCGGCGAGCCTGCGCTCTCTCACTGTAGCCGACTGCCAGGAAACGGAAAGCCGTTCCGCGCCTCCGGCTCCCTTTACTACGTCCAGTCTTCAGCAAGCTGCCTCCAACGCCCTGAAATTTTCCCCCAAAGATACGATGGCCCTTGCCCAACGGCTCTACGAAGCCGGTTTCGTGACGTACATGAGAACGGATTCGCCCAATCTTTCAGACGAGGCCGTAAAGGAGATCCGCGAGTATGCGAAAGCGAAGAATCTGCCCCTGGCGGACAAACCTCGCGTCTGGAAGTCCAAAGACGGCGCTCAGGAAGCTCATGAAGCCGTTCGTCCCACGCATATTGAGGTGGAGGAGGCCGGAGAAACGGACGATGAAAAGGCGCTCTACCGCCTGATCCGCATCCGCGCCCTGGCTTCGCAACTGGCGGATGCCGTCTTTGCGGTGCGGACGCTGCGCCTTTCCGCGCCTATGGACGGCAAAACGGCGGAATTTGAGGCCAGGGGCCGGACTCTGCTGGAACCCGGCTGGAAAACCGTGCTGTTTGACGACGACACGGCTGACGAGGGCGATGGCGAACCGTCGAACCCCGTGCCGCTTTTGAGCGCGGGCGATGTGGTCACGGCTTCGGATGGCAAAGTCCAGACCAAAAAGACCAAGCCGCCCACCCGGTTTACCGAAGCCTCCCTAGTGAAAGAACTGGAAAACCGGGGCATCGGACGCCCGGCCACCTTCGCGGCCATTGTGGAAACCATTCTGCGCCGCGAGTACGTCCGCATGGAAAAGCGCCAGCTCGTCCCGACGCCTTTGGGGGAAAAGGCCACGGCTCTGCTGTCGGGCGCGTTTTCCTTCGCGGACTACGCTTTCACAAAAGACATGGAAAACTCCCTGGACGCTATCGCCGGGGGCAAGGCGCAGTACAAAGAGGTACTCGCCAAGGCGCATGAACGGCTGCAAGGCGAGCTTTCCGCCTTTGCCGCCGCCTTCGGTCTGAGCGCCCGGCCCGCGCCGGAAAAGACCGGGTTTCTCTGCAAGCAATGCGGCAAAGCTCTGGTGCGCCGCCAGAGCGCCAGAGGTCCGTTCTTCGGCTGCTCCGGCTATCCCGGCTGCAAGCAACTGTATTCCATTCTGGAAAACGGCAAACCCGACTTCGGAGGCAAATAATGAAAACGATCATTTGCACCGCGTTGTTTCTGTTGCTTGCCGCCCCCTGCTACGCCGCCTCCTGTGCGGACACGCAAAACGCGGCCAATAGCGCCATCAGAGAACGCAACGAGAGCGCCAAGGGCGCTATCAACACCACCATGCCGGACCCGGAAGACACGCGCGGCCC
>JAITRF010000056.1 GCA_031288535.1 Desulfovibrio sp.
TAATTGGGGCTCCGCCCCAAACCCCGCCGGGGGAGCGTCAGCCGTAGGCGAGGTTCCGAGCCGTACGGATGACGACAGCAACGATAATGATTTCCCCCGGACCCCCTCGATAGTAACTCATTGAAATCTCTCTTGGGAGTACAGAGGGCAAAGCCATCTCAAAAATAAATCAGTGCTTCCTTAGAGCAGTTCGACTTTGAACTGGATAATCCGTAAGGAGTCTTTGATGCGCAAGCTTACCCTGGACGGCATCACAGCCGCCTATTACGACATCAGGCCGGATGCGGAAAATCCGGCCCAGCGCGTGAGTTTCGGCACTTCCGGGCACAGGGGCGCGTCTCTGGACGGCAGTTTCACGGAATGGCACGTTCTGGCCATCACCCAGGCTTTGTGCGATTACCGCAAAACCCGGGGCATAACCGGTCCCCTGTTCATGGGCAGGGATACCCACGCCCTGTCCGTCCCGGCCATGGAAACGGCCCTGTCCGTGCTTGCCGCCAACGGGGTGCGCACGCGCGTCCAGGCCGGGGACCTGCCCACGCCCACCCCGGTCATCTCGCACGCCGTTTTGAGGCACAACGCATCCGGCGGCGACAGCGCCGACGGCATTGTCGTCACCCCCTCGCACAACCCGCCCGAAGACGGAGGATTCAAGTACAATGAACCGCACGGCGGCCCGGCGGGCGCCGAGGTCACGGCCTGGATCGAAAAACGCGCCAACGAGTATCTGGCCTCCGGCAACCGGGGCGTTTCCCGCCTGGACGAAAAAGCGGCGCGCAAACACGCCTGCGTCTCCGAAACGGACTACATCCGGCCCTACGTCCGGGATTTGGAAAACATAGTGGATCTCGAAGCAGTCGCCGCCTCGGGTCTGCGTCTGGGGGTCGATCCCCTGGGCGGCTCCTCCCTGCCTTTCTGGGAGCCCATAGCCGAGACCTACGGCCTCAATCTGAAAGTGGTCAACATCTGCCTGGACCCGCTTTTTTCCTTCATGCCCCCGGATCACGACGGGAAAATACGCATGGACTGCTCCTCGCCCTTTGCCATGGCCGGCCTGATCAGCCTTTCCTCCGACTTCGACCTGGCCTTCGGCAACGATCCGGACGCGGACCGCCACGGCATAGTCACCCCCAAGGGTCTGATGAACTCCAACCACTATCTCTGCGCCGCCGTCTGGCATCTCCTGCAGGAAGACGGGGCACGCCGGAAAGGCGCGGGGGTCGGCAAGACCTGCGTGAGCACCAGCCTCATCGACCGCATCTGCGCCGATCAGGGCGCCGCGCTCTATGAAACCCCGGTAGGGTTCAAATGGTTTGTCGACGGCCTTTTGAGCGGGAGGCTGTTCTTCGGGGGCGAGGAGAGCGCCGGGGCCTCCTTTCTGCGCAAGGACGGCAAACCCTGGAGCACGGACAAGGACGGCATCGCCATGAACCTGCTTGCGGCGGAGATGACCGCCAAACACGGGAAAAACCCGGCGGAAATCTATGCCGGCATCACCGGACGCTTCGGCGAAACCTTTTTCGCCAGGCGGGACGTCGCCGCTTCCAAGGCGGAGAAAAAAATCCTCGGGGCGCTGAAGCCGCAGTCCGTAACCCGCAAGGAACTGGCCGGAGACCCCATAACCCGCATCCTGACCAGAGCGCCGGGCAACGATGTCCCAATAGGCGGGATCAAGGTGGAAACCGCCAGGGGCTGGTTTGCCGCAAGGCCGTCGGGAACCGAGGATATGTACAAGGTCTATGCGGAGAGTTTCGCGGACGGCGCGCATCTGCGCCTCCTCCAGGAAGACGCCGGGGAACTTGTGAGCGCGGCCTTCGCCTCTTTGTCCTGAACGCATGGCCCCGGATTTTTTTCCGGATTTCGCGGCCCTGTCCGCCTATCTGGAGGGGCTCTGCCTTTTCCGCATGAACCCCGGACTGGAGAGAACGCGCGCGGTACTACGCCAGCTCGGCCTTGAGCGCGCGCCCTATACGGCGGTCCAGGTCGCGGGCACCAACGGCAAGGGTTCCACCAGCGCCATGCTGGCGCGTCTGGCCGAGGAGCACGGCCTGAAGACCGGGCTGTACACGTCCCCGCATTTCGTTTCCATGCGCGAACGGGTGCGCGTCAACCGGGCCATGCTCTCCGAAGCGGCCTGGACCGACCTTGGAAACAGGCTGCTGCGCGCAGGGGCGGAAACGCTGAGTTGGTTCGAGTTCACAACCTGCCTGTGCGTTTTGGCCTTTGCCGAGTCCGGGGTGGAACTGGCCGTCATGGAAACCGGCCTGGGCGGCACCTGGGACGCGGTGACGGCAACCCCGGCGGATCTGGTGGTATTCACCCCCATCGACCTGGACCACGAAACCGTTCTCGGGCCGGACATTTCGGGCATCGCCGCGGACAAGGCCGGGGCGATGCGCCCCGGAAAGCCGGCTCTCACCGGCCCCCAAAATGGGGAAGTCATGGAGGAGATCCGAAAGAGCGCGCAAAAGCACGGCTGTCCTTTGTTGTCCAGTTCCTCTTCCCAAACCCTGCCTTTCGCCCCCGGCGCGGGACGTCCGGCCCTGTCCGGGCGGTATCAGCTCGACAACGCCCGCCTCGCCCTGGCCGCCTTTCACGCCCTGCGGGATCGGAAAATTTTCCCCCCGCCGGTTTTGGCGCGCCTGGCCGACAAGGGCGAAAGCTCCCGCTCTCTGGAGGCCGCGGCGCTCATGACGGCCTTTCTGCCCGGACGCATGCAGCGCATCAAGGCCGCGCCGGCGGGGAAACCTGCCGGGGCGGGCGCTGCGGATGAACATTCGGACGGGGCGCGGGAGGTTTTTCCTTTGGGCCGCCCCCCCCTGCTTCTGGATGGGGCGCACAATCCGCACGGTCTGGCTGCCCTCGGGGCAAGCCTCGCGGCCGAGGGCACAGCCCCGGCCGCAGTCATTTTCTCCTGCCTGCTGGACAAGGACCTGGAGCGGATGCTCCCGCATCTGCGCGCCCTGGCCACCGGACCGATCTTCGTCCCCCCGATCCGGGACAACCCCCGGGCGGCAAAACCGGAAGAAACGGCCGCCCGCATCGGCATCAACGCCTGCGCCGTCCCTTCCCTGCCTGAAGCCTTGCGCGAGGCATCTTCCCTGATCCTGCGCAGACTGCCGGAATCCGCAAACGGCGGGGCTGAAAAGAACCCTCTGCTGATTTGCGGGTCACTCTATCTGCTCGGCGAATTCTACGCCCTTTTCCCCCGCTTTCTCGAACCTGCCTGAAATTTTAGATCATTTGCGGGTGCGTTCGATCACGAAACGCCGCAATTGAGGAAGAAGGCGACACGGGTTCTTTGGCTTGCCGGAGACAATAAAAGAGCCTTCGGAGGGGGGCCGAAGGCTCTTTCACATGAATGTGATTCATGTAACGTCCGGAAAAAGGAGGGCCGGACTTATGTGGGCCGACTCAGCCTTAGGGGGTTAGGCTGGGTGAAACTGGCCTGGGGGAAGGCGTTTCACCGCGTCTGGCAAATCTCCCTTAGCAAGAGCCGTGCCAAACCGGCCATAGCCGTTTATTTTAATTTTTATTTTGATATTTCAATATATTACATAAGAAGAAAAAATTGTCGCGGTTTATCAGTCCTTTTCCCACTGTGCGAAATCGCGCAAGCCGGATTGCTGCGGGCGTTTCCACTCCTATCTGTGCGATTTAGAACAGCAGGCCGGCGTCCGCGTCCTGGCGAGCCATTATAGCATTTTGCGCTTGAGATTGTCGCCTGACGGCGGGCGCAGCCCGCCTGCGCCAATCCCGCGGACGGTGTTGCGCTTCGCTTCACACCGTCAGAGCATTTTAGGAAAGATACTTGCAATGACAAAATGCTCTAAAAACACGGAAAAGCGGTTTTCCGGCATCGACTATCCGGGTGAAAAGGGTTACATTTAGAGAAAAATTCCGGCGGTGCAAAGATGAACAGTTCCAAGGAAACCACCGGGGAGCTTCACCCCCCGCAGACACCCCCATCTGAAACAACGCGACCGTCAGCCGGCCCGGACTCTTTGCAGGCGGTCCGGGTTCGCATCAGGGACAAAATCGCTGATTACGAGCGCTATGCCTTCACGACCATGCAATCGCGCGCTTTCAACATTTTTTTCGATCTGGCCCAGGAATTTCACGCGGTGCGGGACGTTTACGCCCTGGCCCCCCTTGTCTTGCGCACCATGTTTTCCTATGAGGCGGAATTTTATGTGCACGGGGAAGGGGACGGCTTTTATCCCGCCCTGTCTTCCTCCGCGGACGGAGAAGGGATAGTTTTGCCTGACCCCGGCATTTTGACGCATATCTCCCGGCAGACGCGGACGGACGGCTTTTGTCTGACCCCGGTTTTTGACCGGAGCAAACTTGAATATCTGCTGCGCCCCTTCATGGAAAACAAGGCGTCGCCGGAAGACGCGCGGCCCCCGGTTCCGGGGCAGGAAGGAGAAACCCTTCTGGGGGTGCTGGTTATCAGGGAAAAGGAGGCTTTGCCCGGGGAAGATCTGTTTTTTTTGCAAAAGTACGCGAATCGCTTGGGGTTTTGCCTGCACAACATGCTGATGGCCCTGACGGACGCCAGGCACCTGCTCTTTTTGCGCAAGCTGGCCAGCGATATCGGACATAACATAATCACGCCCAATATCCGGCTTAAAAGGCAGATGAACATCCTGAGGAGCAAACTCGACAATATGAAAAGTTGTCTGGACGCCCTCGCGGCGTCCGACGACGCTTCGCTGCACGATTTGCGCATTTTGCGCAGATCCGTGGCCGAACAATTCGAGGAGATAAATGCGGGTTTCAGCAACGGGGCGCTTTTCATGGAGAGCCTGCTGCGTCAGAGCCACTTTGACTTCGGGCGCTACGTATTGCGCAACATGCGCTTAAATCTCGGAGAAATGGTGGTTGCTCCCCAGTTCGAGCGCTATCGCCCCCGCTTTGCCGAATACGCGGTGCTCGCGGCGCCGGATCAGCCCGTTTTGCCGCCCGAGCCCTGTTTCGTCCGCGCGGACCACGGCCTGATCAGCCAGGTTCTGGCCAACCTGCTCGCCAATGCCGCCAAATACGCCATGGCCGCGCCCGGCGCCGACGCAGCGGAGGTGCGCTGTCTGCTGGAAAAATGCGGAGGGGTCGCAAAAGTCACGGTGTTCAGCTCCGGCGCGCATATTGCCCCGGATGACGCCGGGCGGCTTTTTGACGACAATTTCCGCGCCGCCAATTCCTCCGACCGCCAGGGCACCGGGCACGGCCTTTTCTTTGTCAGAGAGATAATAGCGGCCCACATGGGGCAGGTCGGCTATGAACCCGCGCCGGGCGGCAATAATTTTTATTTCCTGCTGCCCCTGGAGCAGGACGGCGTCCAGCCCCAGTCCGAGCCTTGACTGGAATGGCATTCCATCCGGAAAAGAACCTCAATCCGGTTTTGCGCTGATGCATTATCTGTCTTTGTGCGCCATAGTCAGGGATGAAGACCTCTATCTGCGCGAATGGCTGACTTACCATTCCCTTATTGGGGTAGAGCATTTTTACGTCTACGATCATGAAAGCAAAAATCCCGTGCGGGACACCCTGGCCGGATTTGCGGACAAAGAGCGGGTCACGGTGCGCCGTGTGCAGGGGACGTGCCCGCAAATCCCGGTCTATGACGACTGCCTGAAAAATTTCGGCGCGCAAAATTTCTGGATCGGGTTTCTGGATATTGATGAATTCGCTTTTTCCGTGCCGGACCAGGACCTGCGGGTCAGCCTCGCCGAATTCGAACCCTACGCCGGGATCGGCGCCACCTGGCGCCTTTTCCATTCATCAGGGCATCTGGGTCGCCCGAGCGGGCTGGTGCTGAAAAATTACACCTGGGCCTTCGCCCTGCAAAACTCCTATCATGTCAAATGCTTCGTCCGTCCGGGCAAGACGGTGCGCGCCCTTTCCCCGCACTCCTTCCAGTACCGGGAAGGGGAATTCTGCGTCAATGAGGACCACTGCCCCATACCGCCGGGCTGCCATTTTACCCCGGCCCTGGGCAAGACGCTGCGCGTCAACCATTATTTCACAAAATCCCAGCAGGACTTTGAGGGAAAAATCGCCCGGCCCAGAGCGGCCGCGGATACCAGGGATCCGGCCAACAGACGCAATCTGGCCGAGTTTTACGCGGGTGTACAACTGCCCTGGACGCAGGATCTGAGCATCCAGCGCCATCTGCCGGCTCTGGGAAAAGCCGTGGAGGAGGAATTTCTCCCCTGTCCCCGGCGGATCCCGCCCGCAAACCCCGCTGATGACGGCCAGGATCCGCTTGCCCTGGCTTCCCGCTTGCGCGCCGGGGGCGAAAGGGAAGAGGCCCAGCTCGCGCTGTGCCTCGCCGCGCCCGGACTGAGGGAAAACGCAAAATTCTGGGCGCTGCGCGCCCTGATCGCCAGGGAAGCGGGACGCTGCAAGCGGGCTGAGGTCTTTGCCCGCCAGGCCCTGCTCAGGGGCAACAGCAGGGCGGCCTGGGAACAGTTGCGCGCCCTGCTCGACCTGGACGGATACGCCGAAGAGGCCAGAAACATCCGCATGATGCTGGCCTCCTACCCGAATTCTTTTATGAGGTAGGCGGAAACCATGCGCCTGGTCGCCCCAATGGAAAATTTCTCCCCGGCCGCGTTTTTATTTCCGGCTTGTCGGCGCCGCTCGTACGGTCAAGGCCAAG
>JAITRF010000034.1 GCA_031288535.1 Desulfovibrio sp.
GACCCCCAGATTTTCGAACAGGGGCCCGTCAAAGGACGCGGAGTATTCGTGCTTGCGGAACTTGGGCTGCAGATCGGCCGTGCTGGAATTTTCCCTGTCAAGGGACTGGTCCTCGGTAAAGCGCATTTTCGTCCAGAGATCGTTGGTGTGCCGGTACTTGCCCATGACGTGCCATCTGTCCATGCGCGCGTCGCGCAGCTTGGCGTCCACCACGCCGCCAGTGAAACCGCCGTATTCCGCGGAAATGTTTTCCGAATATACCGTGATGGATTCAAGGAGGCTGCGGTCGAGGAAGAGGTTCTGCGCCTCGCCCCGGGGCTGGCCGGTGGCGGCGGCGGCCTCGCCGTGATACAGGCCGCCGGGGTTCATGTTGCTGTTGTTGCTGACCCCGTTCAGGGTGAAGTTGTTCTCGTAGTGCTTGCTGCCCCGGATGGAAATTCGGGGCGGGGCGATTTCACCGCCAAGGGCGCCGCTACGCGAATTCTGATCGAACTGGATGTTGGATTTGCCCCGCAGGGCGTCGGTCACCGTGCCGGTGGCAGAAGGGGCTAGTTTGATGAAGTTCCGGTCGAGCGTCGTGGCGCCGGGATGATCGTCGTCCTCCCGCACCTGCACTTCTTCCAGCCTGTACACCTGGCCTTGTTCCGGGGTATTGGCCGGCTCTTCCGCCGTTTGATGGGGGGGGGGGGGGGGGGGGTGTTTTGTCAGCCACGGCAAAGGCCGGGCACAGGGCGAGAGCCAGTCCCAGAGCTGCCGCCAGAAGGCGCGGCATGCTTTCCCAACGCCGCGCCGCCGCAATGCGCGCCGTCATTGTGATGTGTGTCGCCATTCGGTCCCTCCCGATTTTCATTCGTTGTGCCGCAATTCGGCCTGTCGCCTCGTACATCGGCGGAAAGGGACCCGGGAGATCCGGACGGCGGCGGCGGGCTGACGGCGCATGATCAACTCCTTCAAGGTTGTCAGGTTCCCCGCGTCCCGGTTTCGCGCCCGAGCGGACCGAAGGCCAGGGCGGCGATGCAGCCGGGCAGGCCGGTGCAGGCGACAAGAAACAGGGCCGCGAGATCAAGCCTGCGCGCCCTGCGGCAGCAGGCGTAGAACAGACCCAGAGCGCAGACGACGCCCAGCGCGGCGAAACCGGGATTCGGGGCAAAACGCAGGTCAAAGAACTGGCTCAACACGAACGGGGTGAGCAGGGACAGGCCCTTGTCCAAAAGTTCGGACCGGGCCCGGACGGCTTCCGGCAACAAGGCGCTGTACCGGCGCAGGGGACGGAAGTCCCGATCCAGCGCGGCATAGCGCACCGGCGCGGCAACGCCGGACAAATCGTGTTCAATCATGGTCCGGTACAGGGCCGTGGAACGCAGACTGAGCGTGTTGACGCGCGGATCCCAACTTTCAGACGGCAGCCTGAGCAGGCGGTCGCCGTACATAAGCAGATACGGCCCCGCCCCGGCCGCAAGCGCGGCGTAAAAGCCCCGGCTTTCGTGTTCCTCGACAATAAGGGCCAGCGTATCCCGCGGCGCGACGAGGCCGGTGGCGCGGCACACGGGTTCGCCACGCGCCATCTGCAGTTGAAATATCCCGCCATTGCCGTCAATGAAGACCAGCCCCTCGTCAAAGGGCTTGTAGATCGAGGGATTGCTTGCGGCCAGGCGCAGGGGAAATACCGCCCCGGCCCGTTTTATTTCGGCTGTGAAGCGGACGGATTTTTCCCCGTTCAGACTCCCGTCGGCGCAACGCAGAAAGCTGATCCCGTCTGCCCCGACGACCAGCACGTCGTCGGGCAGTTCGAGCGATACTCCTTCAGGGACGGATTCAAACAGCGCATGCACAGGAAATTTCCGCCCGAAAATCTCGCGCGGGGTCAGGCTGCTGAAGTAGCGCAAATTCTTTTCCGCCTCTTCAAAGGAAAAAACGCGCCCGTCAAGCGTAATGGGGAAGCCGCCCCATTTGCGGACGTTGCCCGGAAAAACCAGCGGCATAAGCCGCTGTGCTTCGCGCGTGGGGAGTAAACGGCCGTCCTCGTCCCGAAAGCGTATGCCCTTGGGACCCATTTCCCAGATCATGAAGCGGCGCGTAAGCGGGCTGTATTCGCCGCTCAACTGGAAACGATCCGCCCGCGTGGCCCGGCCGTAGACATAGGGGATGAACCAGACCAGCACGAGGACGCAGATCAGCATGGCGGCAAAGCGCGGCGTATGGATGCTCACCTTTGTCCCTCCTTGACGCGCAGGGCCGCGGATTCGAGCGCCAGGGGCCAGAGCAGGCAGGCCAGGACATACGGCCACATGTTGCCGCCCAGCGGAGAATAGCCATTGCCGGCCGTCAGCAGGGTGACATAGCCAAAGCCGAGCAGGCCGAACAGAATTGCGCGCGCCGGACGCGGCTCGGCCAGCACGGCGGCCGTGGAGCAATAGGAGGCAAAACCGGCCAAACCCCAAGGCGGCAGGGTGCCGAGCATGGGCAGGGCCAGTTCGCGGGGAAAGCCCATGCGCGCGAAGACCAGGGCCAGACCACCGACGGCGGCGCAAAGCAGCGCAAGATTGAGCAGCAGGCCGTAACCGACCGCCGTGTACATGGAAACCCGGTAGGACACCGGCAGGTGGAACATAAGACGCAGCCTGCGGCCCGAGCATTCCGGCACGAACTGCAAGGCCGCGAAAAACATTCCGGCGGCGGCCAAAACCCACGACAAGCGGCTGAAATGCACGGTCTGCTTGACGATAAGCTCATACCACAAAGCCGGCGCGCCGTGCATGGCTACAAAGCCCTTATACATCAGGCTGACGTCGCACAACGCGGCCGCAAGCGCCGCAAAGGGGATCCAGAACAGCAGGCGGACCTTGATCCATTCCTTCATGCACGCCGCCCGCAGAATGCTCCGTATATCGCCGCCCATATCAGTACCTGCCGGTAAGACCGATGAACGCGTCTTCAAAACTCAGGGGCTGCTGCGCAAGCTGGTCCAGAGCCTCGGTTTCAAGCCCCAGACCCGCAAGGTGGCCGCGCATGGCGTCGAGCGGCGCGAACCCGTACACGGCGACGTCGCGCCTGCCGGCCTCAATACTATGCACCGGGCCTCCCCGGGTCTGCGTCGGCGCAAGCTCCCGAAGGCGCGGCTCATAACGCGCCGGCAGTGTGTACCCGAAAAATCCCGCCATAAAGCTGTCTCTGGTTCCGCTGACGATAATTTCGCCCTCATGGATGATCAGCACGTCGTCGAGAAAAGAATCCAGTTCCTGAACGATGTGCGAGGTCAACAGCACGGTCGTGCCCCGCACGTCCACATATTCGCGCAGAAATTCCAGGAACAGGCGGCGGTAGCCGACGTCAAGCCCCATGGAATAATCGTCCAGAATCATCAGTTCGGGGCATTGGGCGAGGATCAGCCCCAGAATTACCTGCGAACGCTGCCCGCAGGACAGGCGCGACACCTTGCGGCTGTGAGGAACGTCCACAAGACGGTTGACGAGATCGTAGTAAAGATCGCGATCCCAGGCCGGGTAAAAGGCCGCGTGGTAGCGCTCGATCTCCGCGATAGTCATGAAATCGTACTGCACGAAGCCTTCATGGAGCAGACCTATCCGGCGCCGCTCCAGGGGGGGAATGGCGTGGCCGGGGTGGCCGAGTATCGAACACGCGCCCGCATCCGGCCGCAAAAAACCCATCAGTATGTTGATGGTCGTGCTTTTGCCCGCCCCGTTTTTACCGAGCAGGCCGACAATGCCCCCCTGCTCCACCGTAAAGCTAACTCCGTGCAGCACTTCTCTGCCTCCATAGGCGAACCGCAGACCCTCGCAGGCGATCAGCGCGATCATGGCCCTTTTCCTTCGGAAGGGGGCGGGGCGTCGGCCGTTACGATCAGGCAGGAGAAGGGGGCCTCGGCAAAGATGGCGCGCGCCTCGGCCGACACCGCTTCGGGGGGGATAGAAGCGACCAGGTCGGCGAATTCATTATTCCATTGCGGGTAGGGACGGCCGTACAACAGTTCGTCGCTCACCATGCGGTGCCAGACTTGCGTCTTTTTCCGGTTGGTGGACCAGGCGGTCAGCATGGGTTTACGCGCCAGGTCGAGTTCTTCTCCGCCCACTCCCTGTTCGGCAAGCGCCCCGGCAACGGAGCGGGCCGCCTCCAGGACTTGGCCGCTGTTCGCGGGAGTGGCGGAAATTTCGAACTGCAGCAGACCGAAATCCTCGTCGTCCACAAAATTCCAGTAGAACGCGGAAGGACTGTAGGATGCGCCGAGTTCTTCGCGCAACCGCGCGCGCAGCCGATCCCGAAGAACGAGAGCCACAAACCGGCGGGTCGCGAGCAGGGACCGATTTTTCTCATCCCCGAGCGGGCGGAACCAGGCCATACGCACCACGGTTTTGGCGACGGGGTCGTCCACCACGCGCACATGCCGTTCGGTTTCGGGAAAAGAGGGCGGCGCGGCCAGACGCGGCCCGAGGGCGGCGGGCGCCGGCGCGGCGCCGAAAAGTCCGGCCGCCAGGGCCAAAGCCGCCTCCGGTTCAAAATCGCCGCTGATAAGCAGATGCGCGGGACCGCCTCTTCTGGTTTCCCTGACGCTGGCGACAATTTCCGCCAGACCGACGCCCCTGGCGTCCGTTTCTTCCAAAGCGGCGAAGCGTTTTGCCGGGCCGAAAAAATATCTCCGCCATTCCGCCCTGTCCACGCCGTCCACAGTGTGGAAACGCCGGCGGCTGTTCAGGGCCAGGCTTTGCAATACCCTGTTCCGGGCGATTTCCGTAGGCGCAGGATCCGTGTACTGCGTCCAGACGGCCTGGAGCATGAGCTCCAGATGTTCGCTGCCTCCGGAAGCGGCAATGGACGAAGACTGCGCGCCGTAGTCCTCGACTACTTTGATGCCGCGCCCCTGTAGCAGGAAATCCGTGTCCGCCCTGGTCAACGCCCCGATTCCCCCCTGCCCGAGCACTGCGGTCGTCATGCGGGCGAGCGGCACCGCGGCATCGGGCAGGGCCAGAAACCCGTTGCCGAAGAACAGACTGGCCATGACCGTATTTTTTTCGTACCGGATCGGGAGCAGATGGATGCGCAGGCCGTTTTCCAGAACCGCCGTGCGCAGCGTCGGGGCGTCCTCCCCCAGAGAACGGGTCCGCAATTCCGGCAACCGCGCGGGAGGCGGCGGCAATTCAAGATAGGGGAAAGGCCGGGCGCCGGCTTCGCCGGTAGCGATGGACAGGGTATCGGCCGTTTTCCACGCTTCCAGGATATCCTGTTCCGCGTTCGGGAGTTCCAGATTGCCGCTGAGGTGGATGGTCCGGTTTTCAGGAGCGAAGGCGGAGCGCAGGGCCGCGTTGACCTGATCCGGAGTGATGGCCGGGGCCATTGCGGCGAAATTTTCCCGATCGTTTTCCTCGGTAGTGAACACCTTGTCCTGATTGGCGGCGGCGACGAACATGCCGGCGATTTCGCCGCTGGAGAGGCCGGCGCGTTTGCCGGCGGCGCGCTCGAGGCTCTGCCCGAGCAGGCGCTTGGCCTGCTCCACTTCCCTCTGCGAAAATCCCCGCGCCAGCGCGCCTTGCATTTCTTCGGCCAGCGCCCGCAACGCCGTCTTCCAGTTCGACGCCTCCGTAACGGCGCCCATGCTCACGACAGGCATCAGGCTGTCGCGGGAACGATCCCGGAAATGCGCGGCGTTCCATATCCCCGGCTGCCGCTCTTCGCGCATTTTCAGGCGTTGGCGCAGGCACAGGGCCGCGACGTCGCCGGTGAAAGCGGCCCGGAGATCCTCTGAGGTGTTGCGTTGATGCCGGCGCGGGTGCAGGACCAGCACGGAAATATGGACCCCGGTGATGTTCCGGGTATGCAAAACGGCGCGCAATGGAGGCGTTTCCGGCGTGCCCAGGGACGTTATTTCCGGCGCGGGACGCTTTGCGCGCATATCCGAGAAAGCCTGCTCAATCATGGGTTCGATCCCGCCGGGATCGACTTCGCCGACGGCCACCAGCATCATCCGCTCCGGCGTGTACCACCTGTGGTAGAAATTGAGGAGTTTTTCCCGGTTGGCGCTACGAACGCAGGCCTCGGTGCCGATCGTCTCGTGAACGAAGGCCGTGCCCGCAAAGACGGTCTGCCGGTACCGTACCCCCGCCCTGGCTTCTTCGCTGTCTCTGGCGTTCTTTTCCGCGAGGATGACGCCCACTTCGTCCCGGACCTCTTTTTCATCCATGGTCATGCCGTCTGCAAAGTCGCGCAGGATGTCCAGACCCATGCGCAGAGACCCGGAATCGGCCGAAGCCAGATTGAGCTTGTACACTGTTTCCGCAAACGAGGTATGGGCATTGGTGTCGCCGCCGAAACTCATGCCGTTCTTCTGGAAGAAAGGAATCAGCGATCCGGGGGGGAAACGCCGTGTACCGTTGAAGGCCATGTGTTCGACAAAATGCGCGTACCCCCGCTCCTCGTCGGTTTCCATCAGTGAACCGGCCTGGACGTTGAGATACAGGCTGACGCGTCCAGACGGCACGGCGTTGGGAATGACGGCGTAGCGCATGCCGTTCGTGAGCCGGCCGAACCGGACCGCCGGATCCGGCGCGAGATCGCTGCCTTCATGCGCCCATGGCCCGCCGTACCAGGAAAGTTCCGCGGCCTGCCCCCGCGCTTGGGCGAAGAGCAGCAGGTACGGCAGCAAAACAAGCGCGGCGAGGCGGCGCGACAGCAGAGTCAATGTCGGGATCATGGCTCTCTCAAGTGAAATTATTGAATAAAATATTGATTATGACTATCAAGTTCAAAATAGTTGAAATTTTTCCGGCTGTCAAGCGTCTCTGCGCAAAGCCGAGGCATCCAGAGCAATTTCACTTTGAGATTATGCTTGTGCTGGTGGCGGCCCGTTACGCCACATGTCAGGCAAGAGGCGGGGACGCAGAGATAGTGATCGAGGCCGTATTGCCGCGCCACCGTGTCGATGTATCCGAGATCGGCTTCCGGCAACGGGACGTTCACGCGCACACGCTTGCTGCGCGGCGCCACCGTAACAAAACTGGGGAAAATTTAAGGAAGGAAGGACTGATTTATTTTTGAGATATCTTTGCTCTCTGTAGTCAAAATAAATATTTAAACGAGTTACTGTCGAGGGGGTCCGGGGGAAATCATTATCGCTGCCGTCGTCATCCGTACGGCTCGAAGTTTGGACGGAATTACGCCAAAAACAGACACCCACGGCTGTCGTCATCCGTCCGGCTCGAATACTTGCCTACGGCTGACGCTCCTCCGGCGGGGTTTGGGGCGGAGCCCCAATTAATCAGCTCTTCCTTAATGAATTATCCGCCCTGTTTGCCCGAACCGAAGCCGAGGCGGCCGCGCAATATCTCCTGAAATTCATCAGCATAGATATCCAGCATTACCGCCACAAGCCCGAGGATCATCGGCCCGTAGAGCAGTCCGAACACCCCGAAAACATTGATCCCGCCCAAGATGGACATGAAGATGAAAATTACCGGCAACTTGGCCCCTCCGCGCAAAAGCACGGGACGCAAAATGCTGTCGATGCTCGTGACCAGTATGCCGCACCACAGGGCAAGAAAAAGGGCGCTCTTCCATTCCCCCATGATCAATAGCACGATGACCGCCGGTCCCCACACCAAACCGGTGCCGACGACTGGCACGAAGGCGGCGAAAACCATGACCGCGCCCCAGAAAAGGGCGGGAATGCCCACGAAGGCGAACCCCATCCCCCCGGCCACCCCCTGCAGGACGGCCACGGAAAACCCGCCCACCAGGACCGAGCGCGATATCTTGCGCAGACTCTCCATGACCACCTCGGTCTGGGCGGACTTCAAAGGGAGAAGATAGGCCATGCGCCGGACCAGGGCCTCTCCGTCAATGAACAAAAAAAACATGATCAGCAGCACCAGCAGCAGATTCCCGAAAAACAACAGCGTGTTGCCGACCAGGGACGTGGCGTGGCGCAGGAGGAACTGACCCGCCTGGCTGGACAGGCTGGTGAGGTTCTGCCTTATGTCCTCGGCGGTGATGGTGAATTCCGGGACATACTCCTGCACGCGCAGCAGAAACGGCTCGATATGCGTTTTCAGGACTTCGCTCCAGTGCGCCCCGCCCAGCCATTGGTTCATGGCGCCGATGCTGCTCTTGGCCTGGGGGACAAACCCGGCCACAAACAGCCAGACCAGGGCGGCGATCAGCAGGGTTATGCAGGACAGCACGATCAGGGCCGCCGGGATCCGCCTGCCCCGGGTCAGCGCGAGACAGCGGCGGTAGATGGGAAAACTGATGGCCGTAAACACGCAGGCCAGGATGATGCTGTGCAGAAACGGCCGCATCAGGCAAAAGAGAAGATAGAAGGAAAACAAAAGAAGGACGAGGAAAAAGCGGAAAAAAATATTGTTCCCCTCCGGGGGCATGCCCTGGCCGGAAAGGGGCGCGCCCGGACTCACCTCCCCTCCCCGTTTTTCTCGCCGCTCTTGGCCAGATCCCAGAGGGCGTTTTTTTCCTCCATGCCGAGTTCCGCGAATTCCCGCCCATTTTTGCCGGCAGCTTGCTCCATGAGGGAAAAACGCCTGAGAAAACGTTGCGCGGAAGCGTCCAGGGCGGCGCTCGCCTTGATCCCCTTGCGTCTGCCCAGTTCCACCAGGGTAAAAATAACGTCCCCAAGCTCACGCTCCTGAGCGGCTTTATCCTCCGAAGCAAAAGCGTCCAGAAGCTCCAGCCACTCGGCCTCGACCTGCTGCTCCACGTCGGAATCGCTCTCCCAGGTGAACCCGGCCCCGGCCGCCTTGGAGTGGATGCGATAGGCCTTGAGCAGGGGAGGAAGGCTTTCCGGAAGACCGGCGAACACCCCGGCCGGTTTTTCACGATCCCCGGCCTTTTCGGAACGCTTTATCTCCTCCCAGGCCGCGAGCAGTTCTTCCCGCGACCCGAACGCGGCATCGGAAAAGACATGGGGGTGGCGGCGGATCATTTTGAGCCTGCTGCCCTCCAGCACCTCGGAGAGGCCGAATTCGCCCTTCTCTTCATAGAGGGCGCTGATAAAGAGGAGCAAAAAGAACACGTCGCCCAGCTCGTCCGCCGCCGCCGCGCTTTCTCCGCGCCTGATCGCCGCCGCAAGCTCGTGGGCTTCCTCGATAACGTATTCGCACAGGCTCTCCGGGCTCTGTTCCCGATCCCAGGGGCAGCCCTCCGGAGATAAAAGCTTGTCTATAACATCCCGCAATGCGGATAATTTTTCAACAGCGGCGTTCACGGCATGTCACCCCGGGCGGGAAGCGGCTATACGGCAAAGGAAGGCAGAAGCGAACGGGCGAAAACCACCAGAAAATCCAGATGGGCGGCCAGGACGGATTTCTTCAGAAAGGGGGAATCCGGCACAAAGCGCTGCATGAGGGCAATGGCCACGGCGCAGACGAAAACACCCTTGCACAGGCCGATCAGGGCGCCGAAGAGGCTGTCCAGCCTGGCATTCGGGCTGAATACCCGGCGGGCCACAAGCGAACATAAAAAAACCACAATCATGGCCGCAACGAAAATAATGACGTAGGAAAGCCCGGCGGCCCACCCCGGGTCGGCTATGACCCCGTCGAACTGGGGCGAAACCGTGGGATAGAAACGCCCGGCCAGGAAAAAGCCAAGAAATATTCCGGCCAGACCGGCCACCTCGCCGATAAGGCCGCGCAACATCCCGCGCACAAGAAACAGAAGCAGCAGAATGCCAAGCCCGATATCCAGAATGCTGATCACAAAAACCTCCTCACAAACCCGGCCTGGATGCCGTACGCCGGATATCTTCAGCAATATGGCCGCTGTTGTCAATGGGAATTGTCGACGGGAATTTTCGGCGGAAATTTGCAATTCCCCGCAAAGCGTGCTATGCTGGCAAAGCGACAAGGCGCAGAAGGCGCAAAAATCCTGAAGCCAGTACCGTATCGAGATTTTTTGCTTGACCTCGGCCGTGGCAAGTGTATATTATATACAAATGTTCAAGGCCGACGGATGAGCTGAGAAAAAGCAACGGGACAGGCATGAGCTATCTTGTATTTTCCGCAAAAAACCTGTTGACTCCATGCGCTTTGCCGCAACGCCGCGCCCGCATCGCCCGGCGAAGAAATTACCGTCAAGCGACGCCTTGAACCGATGTCGCCGTCAGAAATCACCATGCATACCCTGACGGATCCGCAGGGGCGACGCCGCGGGGCGATTTGGCGCGACGTTTCGCATTTCAGGCGCCTGGTTGCCTTAATCTCCCTACAGACTGCCCGGTTGAAAGGACGAGGGGCATAGCGGCTCGCGACTTTCGGTCCGTGGCTTGACAACCCGTTAAATCCTTATCAGGAGTGGATCATGGTCAAATTTATCAGTCTTGAGGAAGCCGCGGCCCTAGTGAAGGACAACGACACCCTGGCGACGGAAGGATTCGTTGGCAACGCTTTCCCCGAACAACTGGCCGTCGCCCTGAAGGAGCGTTTTCTTAAAACCGGCTCCCCCAAAGGCCTTACCCTCGTGTATGCCGCCGGGCAGGGCAGGGGCGCGGGAACGGGACTTGACCATCTGGGGCATGAAGGACTTCTCAGGCGGATCATCGCCGGCCACTACAATCTCAGCCCTTCGCTCGGAAAATTGATTTCCGGGGACAAAGTCGAGGCCTACAACCTGCCTCAGGGCACCATCTCGCAGTTGTACCGCGATACGGCCGCCGGCAAAATCGGCACCATCACCCACGTCGGCCTCAAAACCTTTGTGGATCCGCGCCTGGACGGGGGCAAGCTCAATTCCAAGACCACGGAAGACATAGTGGAAGTCGTCAATGTCAGCGGGCACGAACTGCTCCTGTACAAGGCCATCCCCCTGAACGTCTGCTTCCTGCGCGCCAGCTTCTCCGATGAGAAGGGCAACATTTCCCTGGAAAGGGAAAGCGTGAACTTGAACGGGCTCTCCATCGCCCAGGCGGTGAAAAGAAACGGCGGCACGGTCATCGTCCAGGTCGGCCAGATCGTGAAAAACGGCACGCTCAAAGCCAAGGCCGTGAGCATTCCCGGCATCTGCGTCGACGCGGTGGTAGAGGTGCCCTTCGAGCAGATAACCGAAACGCCCGCAAGCATGGTCGACGTCTATGCCGGTTCGCGCCGCATTCCGACCAGTTCCCTCCCCCCCCTGCCCCTGGACGAGCGGAAAATCATCGGCCGGCGCGCGGCCTTTGAACTTGAACCCAACTCCATAGTCAACCTGGGCATAGGCATGCCGGAATCCGTGGCCATGGTGGCCAACGAGGAAGGCATCGGCGACTATATGACCCTGACCGTGGAAGCCGGGCCCGTGGGCGGAGTACCCGCCGGAGGCATGCACTTCGGCGCCTCGGTCAATCCGGAATGCATCCTGGATCAGGCCTACCAGTTCGACTTCTATGACGGCGGCGGCCTGGACCTCGCCTATCTCGGCCTTGCCGAATGCGACGAAAAAGGCAACATCAACGTCAGCAAAATGGGCCCGCGCGTCACCGGCTGCGGAGGCTTCATCAACATCACCCAGAACGCCAAACGCCTCTTCTACTGCGGCACCTTTACCGCCAAAGGCCTGAAAATAAAGGCCGACAACGGCAAGTTGGTCATCGTCCAGGAAGGCGAGGTAAAAAAATTCCTGAAGAAGGTCGGACACGTGACCTTCAGCGGCGAATACGCCGCCGCAATCGGCCAGCAGGTGCGCTACATAACCGAACGCGCCGTGTTCGAACTGAAAAAGGACGGCCTGCACCTCATCGAGATCGCGCCGGGCATCGACATTGAAAAAGACATCCTGAACCAGATGGAGTTCAAACCGATCATCAAAGGCACTCCGGAGCTGATGGACGCCCGAATTTTCAAGGACGCCGTCATAGGGCTCGATAAAAAATAAGCCACCCAGGCGCCCTCCCTCCCCCCGGGAACGGAGGGCGCCAAATTTTTCCCGCCACGCGGCAGGTTACGAATTTCCCGTTAACCCCCAACAGTGAAGGAGAGAAACATGGCCTACGAGAACCTGCTTTTCGAAGTTGAAGGCAAGGTAGCCCTGATCACCATGAACAGGCCGAAAGCCCTCAACGCCCTGAACAACGCCCTTCTCACGGACCTGAACAACGCTTTGAGCGAAGTGGCCGGAAACGATCAGATCAAAGGCGCCATCATCACCGGCGCCGGCGAAAAGTCCTTCGTGGCGGGCGCGGACATCAGCCAGATGGCCTCATACACCCCAGACGAGAGCCGGGTCTACATGGCCTTCGCCCAACAGATTTTCAACCGCATCGAGGCTATTGAAAAACCGATCATGGCGGCTGTGAACGGCTTTGCCCTCGGCGGCGGCAACGAGCTGTGCATGGCCTGCGATTTCCGCTATGCCAGCGAAACGGCGGTCTTCGGCCAGCCCGAAGTCAACCTCGGCATCATGCCCGGATTCGGCGGCAGCCAGCGTCTGCCCCGGCTCGTGAACCCCGGCATCGCCAAAGAACTGCTCTTGTCCGGCCGCAACGTGAAGGCGGACGAGGCCCTGAAAATCGGCCTGGTAAGCAAAGTCTGCGCGCCTGCCGACCTCATCCCGGAAGCCAAGAAAATCATGGCCACCATCGTCTCCAAGCCCGCGCACTCCCTGCGTTACTGCAAGGTCTCCGTAAACCGCGGCATGGACACGGACATCTACAAGGCCATCGGACTGGAACTCGAACTCATTTCTCTTTGCTTCTCCTACGAAGATCAGAAAGAAGGCATGAAAGCCTTCCTGGAAAAACGTCCCGCGCAGTTCAAGAGCTGAACGGAGAACGGCGGACTTTACACCGGCCCGGCGCGAAATCGCTACGGCCGGTTTGCCTTGCCCTGCGCCGGAGCTTCTCCGGCGCGGTCGGGGCGGGTTAAGGATCTGCACGGCAAATCCTTGCGGAGCGGTTCGACATTTTCAAAGTCAACCCGCTCCATCTGATGGAAACGAAGGGAGCGGCGCGTCCGTTCCGCCGCATGTGCGGCCCGTCAACCTTGTAACTCTGGAGATGAGACTATGGTTATTGGTATTATAGGCTCTCTTATCCTGTTGACGATCATCGCCTACAGGGGGCTTTCGGTCATACTCTTCGCCCCTGTGTGCGCCCTGCTCGCCTGCATCACGGCGGGCTGGCCGCTGCTGCCCTCCTACACGGAAATCTTCATGACCAGAGGCGTTATTTACGTCAAGAACTTCTTCCCCATATTCCTGCTGGGGGCCGTGTTCGGCAAGATTATGGAAGAAAGCGGCTGCGCGCGCTCCATAGCCAAACTCTTCGCCGAAAAACTCGGTTCCAAGCACGCCTGCGTGGCCGTGGCCCTGACCACCGCCGTGCTCACTTACGGCGGCATCAGCATGTTTGTGGCGCCCTTTGCCGTGTATCCGTTCGCCTACGCCCTGTTCAAGGACGCCGGAATTCCCCGCCGCCTCATCCCCGGCTCCATCTGCATAGGCACCTTTACCTTCGCCATGACCTGCATGCCCGGCTCCCCGCAAATCCAGAACATGATTCCGGCCAACTACTTCGGCACCACGCTCTTCGCGGCCCCGGTGTTCGGCATCTGCGGAACCATAATACTGGCCGGCGCATCCATGCTCTGGATAGGCTGGCGCCAGAAGTCCCTTATGCACGAGGGCTTCGGAGAGCTGGATCTGCGTTCCACCACGGACTTTGACGACGGCGTGCCCCTGCCCAACCCCTGGCTGGCCATGATCCCGCTGTTCGTAGTGCTGGCCGGCAACGTCATCCTGACCTTCTTCGTCATCAACACCTGGGACAACGCCATCATGGCCTCGGTGCCCAAACAGCCCCTCGGCCTGAGCAAGATCCCGGTGGCCAACTGGGCATTGTTGATCTCACTGGTCGCCTCGATCCTGGTGGCCATAGGCATAAGCTGGAAGCAGTTCTCGGCCCGCAAAAACCTTGGCGCCACCTTAAACGCCGGGGCGATCGGCTCTCTGCTCGCGATCATGAACACGGCTTCCGAGGTCGGTTACGGCAACGTGGTCAGCTCCCTGCCCGGCTTTGAATCCGTCAAGCAGTTTCTGATGGGCATCAATTTCGGCGGCAGCCCCTTGATGTCCGAGTTCGTTACTGTTAACGTACTCGCCGGCGTGACCGGCTCCGCCTCGGGCGGCATGAGCATAGCCCTGGAAGCCATGGGCAAGACTTTCCTCGAGTGGGGCGCCACGGTCGGTGTAGGACCCGATCTGCTGCACCGGGTCGCGGCCATGGCCTCCGGCGGTCTGGACTCCCTGCCGCACAACGGCGCCATCATCACACTCATGGCCATCACCGGCATGACCCACCGCCAGTCCTATCCCGACTGCGGCATGGTTTCGGTCGTGATGCCCATAGTGGTTACCTTCATTCTGGTGATTATCTGGACCCTGTTCGGATTCACCTCGTAAACCGGTTCCTCAGGCTGGCGTCATGCCGGTCGCGGAATGACATCTCACAGAGCGGTTTAACATCGGAAAATGTATAAACCGCTCTGAGTAAGTGTTACAGCGTACCAGGGCCGTTTGCGCCGGGGCCGGGTCCCGGCGGAAAAGGCCCGGCCGAAATTTCCCGGCGGCAAGCCGCGCCATGCGGGGAGTGTCGGAAAGAGCCGCGCGGGCCGGGGAACCCCCTTCCCGAAACCACGCCGTTTCGACGCCGGAAACCGGAAGGGCACTTTTAACATAAGGATACGGAAGATGTTTTTTGCGAAAACAGTCGGCGCCAAGCCCCATGTCCCCACCAAGACACTTTCGTCCGCGCTTTTGTGCCTGACGGCGGTCCTCATGCTTGTTCTGCCGGAGACGGGTTTGTGCGCGGGCCACCTGCACGAGGCCAGCGAAAAACTCGGCACCCAACTCTCGGTATTATGGGTTGCCCCCTTTGTCTGCATGCTGCTCTCCATCGCGATATTTCCCCTGACCGCGCCCCATTTCTGGGAACACAACTTCGGCAAGGTGGCCGTGTTCTGGGGTCTGGCCTTCCTTGTACCCTTCGCCCTCGTCTTCGGCCCGTCCCTCGCTCTTTACGAATTTCTGCACGCCATGCTTCTGGAATACTTCCCCTTCATCATCCTGCTCCTGGCGCTGTTTACCGTGGCCGGGGGCATACGCCTCAAGGGGACGCTCGCGGGTTCGCCCCCGGTGAACACCGCTATTCTGGCCATAGGGACATTTCTGGCGAGCTGGATGGGCACAACCGGCGCGGCCATGCTTCTGATCCGCCCCCTGCTGCGGGCCAACGCCCACCGCAAATACCGGGTGCACAGCGTGGTCTTTTTCATCTTCCTGGTGGCCAACATCGGCGGTTCGCTCACCCCTCTCGGGGATCCGCCCCTTTTCCTGGGTTTTCTGCAGGGTGTGGACTTTTTCTGGACTTTGACGCACCTTTTCCCGTCTACCCTGCTTGCCGCCTGCATCCTGCTCGCGCTGTTCTTCGCCGTCGACACGGTTCTGTTCGCCAAAGAGGGACGCCCGGCGGCCCCGAACGCATCGGGAGGGGAAAAACTCGGCCTGGACGGAAAGGTCAATTTTCCGCTGCTGGCCTGCATAGTGCTGCTGGTGCTCATAAGCGGCATATGGAACCCGCATGTGGATTTCACGTTTTACGAGATACGCGTGGAGCTGCAAAACGTCCTGCGGGACCTGCTGCTTCTGTGCGTGGCCTTTGCCTCGTGGAAAATCACCTCGCAAGAATGCCGCAGACTCAACGAATTCACCTGGGGACCGATTAAGGAAGTGGCCAAACTCTTCCTCGGCATCTTCATAAGCATGATCCCGGCTCTGGCCATCCTGAAGGCCGGCAGCCACGGAGCCCTGGCAAGCCTCATCAGCATGGTGAGCGACAACGGACAGCCCATCAACGCCATGTTTTTCTGGCTCACCGGCGCGCTTTCAAGCTTCCTTGACAACGCCCCGACCTATCTGGTATTTTTTAATACGGCCGGCGGACTCTCCGGAGTAAACCCGGAAATGTTCGCCCAACAACTCATGGGGCCGTGGGCGCCTACTCTTGCAGCCGTTTCCTCGGGGGCGGTCTTTATGGGGGCGAACTCCTACATAGGCAACGCTCCGAATTTTATGGTGCGCTCCATCGCGGAAGAACTCGGCGTAAAGATGCCCAGCTTCTTCGGCTACATGGCATGGTCGGTGGGGATTCTCATTCCGGTGTTCATCCTGCTGACTTTTATCTTTTTCTAAATTCGTGACAGGGTAAAACTTTTATCTCACCAGCTTAACCAGTATGAGGAAGCTATGAAAAAAATCGCTGTTTGCTACAAGTGGGTGCTTTCGGACACGGACATCCGCGTCGACGAAAAGACCCGCAGCCTGAACATGGAAAAATGCAAGTACCAGGTCAATGAGTATGACCGCAACGGCCTGGAATGCGGAGTGCAAATCAAAAAAGCCTCCGGACGCGAGCTGGTGGGGATAACCCTGGGCAAGGACACGGCTTCTTCGGCCAAAGACGCCCTCTCCCGCGGCCTGGACTCCGTCTTCTACCTTGACGACGCCGCCCTTGCCGACATCGACAAAATCGGCGCGGCCAAGGCCCTGGCCGGCATGATCAAAAAAGTCGGCGATGTGGACGTGGTGATCTGCTCCGAGGCCTCCAGCGACGATTTCGCCCAGCAGACCGGCCCCCGCATCGCGGCCCTGCTGGGTTGGCCTTCGGTGAGCTATGCGACCAAGGTGGAAGTGAACGGCGACTCTTTCACGCTGGAGCGCAAACTGGACGACGGCATTGAGTGCGTCAGCGTCGCTGCGCCTCTGGTGATCACGATTTCTCCCGAAGTGGGCGAGGCGCCCATCCCCGGGGTCAAAGACATACTCGGCGCCAAAAAGAAACCGGCCAACGCCCTCGCCATCGGCGACACCGGCCTTTCGGCCGACGCCCTGAAGCCCGCTTCCGCAATCGTCAGCGTTCTCGCCCCCGAAACCTCGCGCAAGAGGCAGCGGATGAACCCGGACGGAGTCAGCCTGGATCAGGCGGCCGCCGCCCTTGTCAAAGAACTTTCCCAAGCCGGAATCTTGTAAAAGGAGATCGTCATGCGAGATATATGGATAGTCGCCGAAAACCCCGCCTGGGCCGCGACCCTCGTCAGCGCCGCCAAAAGCCTTGACGCGGACTGCGCCATAACCGCCTTTGTCAAAGGCGATGAAGCGGCCGCAAAAGACGCCGTAACGTACGGCGCCGCCTCCGCCTTCGCCCTGCCCCTTCCCGCGGCCGGTCTGTGGGAGGACTACGCCCCGACCCTGGCGGAAAAGGCCAAAACGGACAAACCCGCCTTCATCCTGGTCAGCGCCTCCCGGCGCGGGCGGGATCTGGCCGCAAGAACGGCCGCCCTGCTTGAGGCCCCCTGCTTCAGCGATGCCGCGCAACTGGCCCTGTCCGGCAATGCTTTCAGTTGCGGCACCTCGGTGTTCGGCGGCACGGCCGTGCGCACGTCCTCCACAAGCGCCCCGGTGGTGATAGTCACTCTGGGGGCAAAAAGCTATGAACCGGCGGCGGCGGACGCTTCCCGCTCCGGCGCGGTAGCCACCCTCCCGTACAGCGCCGGCGCCGCCAAGGTGACCGAACGCAAACCGCGCGTGAAACAATCCGTCAATCTTCCCGAAGCCGCCAAGGTGGTCGGTGTCGGACGCGGATTCTCCGAAGAAAAGGACATCGCCGCCGCGCGCGAGCTGGCCGCGGCAATCGGAGCGGAAGTCGGCTGCTCGCGTCCCATCGCCGAATTCTTCAAATGGATGCCGGAGGAATGCTATATAGGCATTTCCGGTCAGATACTCAAACCCCAGCTCTATGTCGCCGTCGGCATTTCCGGGCAGGCGCAGCACACTTTCGGCGTGCGCGACGCCAAGGTGATCGTCAGCATCAACAAGGATGAAGAATGCCTTATGCACCAGAACGCCGACTACTATATCGTCGGGACCTGGCAGGATGCCATTCCGGCCATCGTCAAGGCGGCGAAAGGTTGACAACGGCGCGTCCAGGCCGCGAAAACAGCGGGGGATGCAAGTCCCCCGCCCTTCTCACCGACAAGGAGAAAAAACATGGCTGATTATGACGCCATAGTCGTCGGCGCCGGCCTCTCTGGTAGCACCGCGGCGTATTGCATGGCAAAAGCGGGCTTGAGCGTTCTCGTCGTGGAACGCGGAGACGCGGCCGGCACGAAGAATGTCACGGGCGGCCGTCTTTATGCCCACAGTCTGGAAAAAATAATCCCGGGATTCGCGGACGAGGCCCCGGTCGAACGCAAGGTGGTGCGCGAACGCATCTCCATGGTGACCGACGAAAGCTGTTTCACCGCGGATTTCAGCTCCTCCCGCTTCCAGAACCCGGCCAGCGCGTCTTATACCGTGCTGCGCGCGGAGTTCGATCCCTGGCTTGCCGGCAAGGCGGAGGAGGCGGGTTGTGACGTCGTCTGTCCGGCCGTGGCCGACGAGCTTTTGCGGGAAAACGGCAAAATAACGGGCATCAAGGCTGGAGACGACGAACTGACCGCCGAGGTAGTGCTTCTGGCCGACGGGGTAAACAGCCTTCTGGCCCAGAAGGCCGGATTGAAGAAAGAACTCTCGCCCCACCATGTGGCCGTAGGGGCCAAAGAGGTGGTGGAACTCTCAAGCGGGATCATCAACGACCGCTTCAACCTGAACGAGGGAGAAGGTCTCGCCCAGCTTTTCGCCGGGTCGCCCTCCCGGGGCATGGTGGGCGGCGGCTTTTTATATACCAACAAAACCAGCCTCTGCGTCGGTCTGGTCGTGACCGTGGCCCATATGGCAAAATCTCCCGACCGTCTGCCCGACATGCTCGAATCCTTCCGGCAGAGCGCCGCCCTCAAACCGCTTCTGGAAGGCGGCAAAATCATCGAATACAGCGCCCACCTCGTCCCTGAAGGCGGCATCCACATGATCCCGACCCTGAGCGCGGACAACGTGCTCGTTTTGGGCGACGCCGCCGGGTTCTGCCTCAACCTCGGGTTTACCGTGCGCGGTATGGACTACGCCATAGGCTCGGGCGCGCTCGCGGCGGAAACCGTGATCGAGGCGAAACAAAAGGGCGATTTCAGCAACGCCGTACTCTGCGGCTATCAGACGCGCCTTGAGAACAGCTTTGTCATGCAGGACATGCGCACGCACAAAAACGCCCCGGATTTCATCGAGCATACCCCGCGCATGTTCAAAGAATACCCGGAACTCGTGGAGAACATCTTCGCGGATATGTTCACGGTGTCCGGGCCTTCCAAACTGATGCTGAAAAAAGCCCTGCCCTATGTCCGCAAGGCCGGGCTGCTCAACCTCATGCTTGACGGATTCAAAGGATCAAGGGCACTGTAATGAACGTCGAACAAAAACTGTCGATAAACAAGTTCGTTGTGGACGAGGGCAACCCCCATATCGTGATCCACCAGGAAAAAATGGATGCGGAAGCCGTAAAGGCCCTGACCGTGGTCTGTCCGGCCGGCCTCTACACGCTGAACGACAAGGGGCAGCTTATCTTTGAAGTCGCCGGCTGTCTTGAATGCGGCACCTGCCGCGTAGCCGTCGCGCACCTTCCCGGCGCCATGGAATGGAACCATCCGCGTCCCTCGTTCGGCGTGCTGTACCGTTGCGGTTGAAAACATCCGCCGACCTTGAGGGCGAAGCCCGCCGTTTTCTGATGGCCGCACGGAGTTTCGCCGGCGGCCATCAGTCGTAGATAACAGGGCTGACGCATCTAAATTTTATATTGTTAATTCAGAATATTATGATATACGCCTTTGAGATTCACGGCGGCGGCAAAGCCGCCTTGCTCCTTACGAAGCCTGCGGCTTCGGGCGATGCTTGCGCATCGCCGCAGGGCTGACGCAACAAGATGCGTCAGCCCTGTCGTAGATAATAATAAATATTGCCTCTTTCCCGTTGAACGTGTATTGACTTCTGCTTCAGCGCGGGCGCAGCATGCCGATTGCACAGCCCGCCCCAATTTTGGAGGAACTATGCTCAGCAGTATCGCTTACGCCATGGGACCCAGCCCTTCCGGGGGCGGCGGGGGAGATGCCTTTACTTCTTTTGTTCCGCTTATCCTCATGTTCGCGGTTTTTTATTTCCTGCTCATACGCCCGCAACAAAAACGCGCCAAAGAACTTAAAAACATGCTCGCCAGCCTGAAGCCGGGCGATGAGGTTCTGACAAGCGGCGGCATCTACGGACGCATCCTGGAAACGGCGGAAAACCATGTGATCCTGGACACGGGCGAGGTAGAGCTGAAAATATCCAGGGCGGCGGTGACCTCGGTGGTCGCCCAAGCCAGGGTCGAACCGATCAGAAAATCGAAGAAGGGCGCCGAATCCAAAGGCAAGAACGCGAGAAAACCCGTCCGCGAGGCCGAAAGAACCGTGGAATCGGACAGTGAGGACGCCCGTCCCGACAAAGACGCCGACCCCGCGCCGGAGGTCGAAGCTCCGAAAGCCGAAACGGACGGGGAAATACAGCCCGAAGCGGATGAAACATCCAACGCGCCAGAGGACGGCAAAGAGAAATGACGGTCCAAAGGCAGTGCGTGATGTCAAGCCGCGTTCAAAACGGGTGCGGAAAGGCACGCCCGCTTCGGCGCTTTACGGCGGCAATCAACGCCCCGCGCCTTATCGCAGTTAACGCCTCAAATAGCCGCTTACCGGCGGGTTGCAGGCAAAGCCTTCAGCCGATACCAATTCGCTCCCTGTCGGTCGCAACTTGGTATAAATCGGGAATCTCCTGAAGAGACAGGTTTAGGACCGTAAAGGAAGTTTTGATGAAACAGGGCCTTATCTGGCGCATCCCGCTGGCCGTGATCATCCTGCTTGTCTCGGTGATCTTCGTGCTGCCGACCTTTCTCTTCCCTCCCCCCCCGCCGGGGGCGAAGGAAAAGGAAAGAAGCGGTCTGGCCGCTCTCCTGCCCTCATCCAGGGTAAACCTCGGACTGGACCTGATGGGCGGCATACACCTTACCCTGGAAGTGGAGACGCAAAAAGCCCTGGAGGCGTCTCTTTCCCAAATGGGCCAGGACCTGATAAGCGAAGCCGCCTCCAAGGGCATCCTCATGACCCGGCCGATCCTTTCTCCCGAAGGCCGCCTTGAGTTCAGTCTGGCCTCGGCGGAAAAAAACGAACAGTTCAGGACTCTGCTCTCCGATCTCTTCAACCAGATGGAAACCGTATCCGCCACCCCCTCTCCGGACGGGCGCATCGCCTACGTCCTGGCTCTGACGGACACCGCCAGGGACAGAACCCTGGCGCTGACCGTGGACCAGGCCCTGACCACCATACGCAACCGCATTGACCAGTTCGGAGTGGCGGAGCCGGATGTGCGCAAGGAACAGGGGGGCAGCCGCATCAGCATCCAGCTTCCCGGCATGTCCGACCCGCAACGGGCCGTGGAAATCATCGGCAAGACGGCGCATCTGGAATTCCGCATAGTGCGCGACGACGTGGACCCCAAAAACCGCAACGTCCCGCGCGGAGTGCAAATCCTGCCTCAGGAATACAAAGACGCTTACGGCGACTTCGTTCAGACGCCTCTGGCCGTGGAAGAGGCGGTCGCGCTTACCGGCGAGCACATCACCAACGCGGCGCCTGCCTTTGACCAGTCCGGCAACGCCATAGTCGGTCTTACCTTCGACCGGAGAGGGGCGGACATCTTCAGCCGCGTGACCGGACAGAACGTCAACAAGAGAATGGCCATAGTGCTGGACGGCAAAGTGTATTCCGCCCCCAGGATCGAAAGCAAAATCGACGGGGGACGGGCCAGCATCACCGGAAACTTCACCCCGGCGACGGCCAGCGATCTGGCCGTGGTGCTGCGCGCCGGCGCCCTGCCGGCCCCGGTTCTGATTATGGAGCAACGCACCGTCGGCCCCTCTCTGGGACAGGAATCCATCAACATGGGGGTTACGGCGGCCCTTGTCGGAGGCGTGGCGATCATCGTCTTTATGAGCGTCTACTACAGCCTGTCCGGGGTAATCTCCAGTTTCATGCTTTTTCTGGACATTCTCATGATCCTGGCCGGCCTTTCCATTTTCGGGGCCACGCTTACCTTGCCGGGCATAGCCGGCATAGTGCTGACCCTCGGCATGGCCGTAGACGCCAACGTGCTTATTTTTGAACGCATCAGGGAAGAACTGCGCCGGGGGCTCACTCCGGCTGCGGCGGTGGAGGCGGGATTCTCCCGCGCTATGCTGGCCATTACGGATTCCAACCTGACCACCATTCTGGCCGCCCTGATTCTTTACCAGTTCGGGACAGGGCCCGTGCGGGGCTTTGCCGTCACCTTGAGCATCGGGGTCCTGGTTTCCATGTTCACGGCCATATTCGTATCGCACATAATTTTTGACATCTGGATCGGCAGAACCGGCCGCAGGCCGAGCATCTGACGAACCGGCCGCGCGGCGCACCGGTCCTGCGGCTGATTTACGGAATTTACCGGGAATTTAAATTGCGGTTATTCTGCCCTGAAGCGACAAGGCGGTAAAAATGGGCTTTCATTTTGTACCCGACGATCTGAATATTAATTTCACCGGCATACGCAAAATTTCCTATGCCGTTTCCATTTTCCTGATCCTGGCCGGCATCGGCTCGCTGATCCTTGCGGGCGGACCGCGTTACGGCATTGATTTCGCCGGAGGCACAACCGCGCAGATAAAATTTGAAAAACCCGTTTCCGACGAGGAACTCAAAAAATCCCTGGAAGCAAGTTCCCTGCCGGGATTGGTGGTGCAGCAGTTCGGATCGGACGGGGCCACCTATCTGCTGCGCATCTCCACCATGCCGGAAACTTCCGATGGCATGCACAGACTTGTGACGGGAGCGCTGGATGCCTCGCTCGCGGGAGCGAAATACGAGATCCAGCGCATGGAGACGGTCGGCCCGAAGGTCGGGGCGGATCTGCGCGCCCAGGCCGTAGAAGCCATATACTACGCCCTGTTGCTTATTTCCATTTATGTGTCCGGCCGCTTTGAACACCGCTGGTTCACCGCCGGCTTTATCGCCTGCGCCTTGGGCGGAACGATGTTCGGGCTGGGTTATCTGGGCCTGAACAAGACTGTCCTGGTCGGCGCGGCCGTGATCATGACCCTGGTTCTCTGCTGGAAATTCAAACTGGTCTTCGCCATGGGCGCGGTCATCTCCATCCTGCACGATCTCCTGATCACAATCGGGCTTTACTCCATCCTGGGCCGGGAGTTCGATCTCACCACCATTGCCGCCCTCCTTACGGTTGTCGGCTATTCCCTGAACGACACAATCATAGTCTATGACCGCATCAGGGAAAACCTGCACAACGACGTGGTCTCGCCTCTGGAGCAGGTCATCAATTCCAGCATCAATCAGACCATATCCAGAACGGTGCTCACTTCCGGCACCACCCTCATAGCTATCCTGGCCCTGCTGATTTTCGGCGGCGGCACGATTTTTGACTTCGCCCTGACGGTTTTCATAGGCGTGTTCATCGGGACCGCTTCTTCCATTTTTGTCGCCAGTCCCGTACTCCTCGCCTTTGAATCGGACATCAACCGCGAGGGCTTCCGACCGAAAAAAGACACCCGCGCCCGAAGCGCGGACGGACGGCTGGCCGCCCAGGTCTGATCCGAACCTGAGCCCCCAAAGCCCGCAACCGTCAGACTATGTCCCCCGCAGGCAACAAGCTCATACGCGGCGCCCTGCTTGCCCTTTTGATCATCGCAGCCCTGTTCGCCTACAGGCATTTCCAGCGCGGCAAAGGAGAAGAAGAGGCTCCGAAACCGAGAACGGTCGGCGTCGCCGCAGCCGGCATCGGCTCCGTAAACGTCTATTTCCAGGCCATAGGCACCGTCACGCCACCCAGTACTGTCACGGTCCGCAGCCGGGTGGACGGCGAACTTGTCGCCCTGCACTTCGTCGAAGGCCAGTTTGTGCAGGAAGGCGATCTGCTGGCGGAGATCGATCCCCGCCCCTACCAGGTGCAGTTGCAACAAGCCAAAGGCGCGCTGGCCACGGACGAGGCCCTGCTCAAACAGGCCGTACTTGAACTTGAACGCTACCGCAAGCTGATCCGGGAACACTCCGTATCCGAGCAGCAGGTTGAAACCCAGGAAGGGACGGTCGGACGCCAGGAGGGCGCGGTCATCTCCGGACGGGCGGCCGTTGCCGAGGCTGAACTCATGCTGACCTACTGCCGCATCACCGCTCCGATATCCGGACAGACAGGCTTGCGCCAGGTTGACCCGGGAAACATGATCCGCGCCTCGGACAGCACGGGCATAGTGGTCATCACCCAGATGCGGCCCATGAACGTCGTCTTCACTTTGGTGGAGAACCGGATCGGCGAAGTCCTGCGGGCAATGCGCGCGGGCGGTCCGCTCAAGGTGGAAGCCTGGGGGCAGGATAACGGCGTGTTGCTGGAAAGCGGGGAACTGCTCAGCCTGGACAACCGGATCGACACCGCCACCGGAACCGTCAAAGCCAAGGCGGTCTTTGCCAACAAAGAGGGGCGGCTTTTTCCCAACCAGTTCGTAAACACCCGCCTGCTTGTGAAAACCCTGCAAGACGTGCTGATCATTCCCTCCGCCGCCGTGCAGCGCAACAACGAGGGTTTTTTCGTCTATGCGGCTGAGGATGGAAAGGCAAAACTGCGCGCCATACGTTGCGGATATTCCGAAGACGGGCGGACTGTGGTCGAAGAAGGCCTGAAGCCGGGGGAAACAGTGGTGACGGACGGGGTGGACCGGCTTCGCGACGGTATGCCCATATCCTGGCGGACCCCTGAAGAAAATGCCGCCGCGACAGGAGATGCTCCATGAGTAAAACCGCCTTTCCCATACGCCCGGAGATTCTGGATTTTGAGGAATACAGTCCGGGACTTTCCATAGAGGACATCCGGCGGCGCTTCGGTCTGGACAGAATCATCAAGATGGCCAGCAACGAGAACCCCTTGGGGGTTTCACCCCTGGCCCTCGAGGCCATGCGCAGGCACGCCGCCTTTGCCTTCCGCTATCCGAGAGGCTGCGCCCCGGATCTGTGCGCGGCCCTGGCCGCATACCACCGTCTGCCGGAAAACTGTTTCGTGCCCGGCAACGGCTCGGACGAGATAGTCGATCTTCTCCTGCGCGTCTGCCCCAGTCCGGGCAGGCACAATGTCGTGGCCTGCCGGTCGTCCTTCAGCATGTACCGCATCGCGAGCAGGCTCTGCGGCGTGGAATTCCGCGCCGTCCCGCGCCGGGACGATTTTGCCTTTGACTACGGAATGTTACTTGAAGCTGTCGACGAAAACACCGCCCTTGTCTTCATTGCCAGCCCGGACAATCCTTCAGGCTTCTGCCCGCCTTGGGAAGACCTGGCCGCCCTGGCCCGCGCCCTTCCTTCTTCCTGCCTGCTGGTGCTGGACGAGGCCTATGCGGATTTCTGCGGCGACATCGCCGCCCATTCCCTGTTGCCGCGCTTTGGCGAATTCGGCAATCTGGTCGTCCTGCGCACTTTTTCCAAAGCCTTCGGTCTGGCCGGCATCCGCCTGGGCTACGGCGTCATGCCCGAGCGTCTGGCGGACGCGTTGCGTTCCGCGCACATGCCCTTTTCCATAAGCATCCTGGCGGAAGCGGCCGGGATCGCCGCCTTGGGCGATCGTGATTTTTATGAGCGGACCCTGAGTGTGGTCTCAGAGGGACGCTCTTTCCTGACGGAAACTCTGGCCGGGATGGGCTGTACCTGTTTCCCTTCCCTGGCCAATTTCCTGATGTTCAAGCCCCCGGCAGGACGCGGGACGGCGGTGGAGATATTTGAAGGGCTGCTTGCGCGCGGTCTGATTATCCGCTCCCTGAAAAGCTACGGGCTGCCGGAACATCTGCGGGTCAGCGTGGGGATGCCCGAGGAAAACAGTCTCTTTATAAACGCCCTACGGGAACTGATCGCATGTTTCAGTCCACAGCCGGCTCGATCCGCCTGATAACTTCCATCCCGGCGGATGGGAGCCGGGTGGATTGCCCCTTCCCTGAAGCAAGGGGCTACCGGCACGGCATGCACGGCAAAGCCTTGCGTCAAGCGGAAATATCCCTGAAGGGAGAGGTTTCAAACCACAAAGGAATTTTTGATGAATTCGAGAAAACTCCCGCTCATAACCATCGACGGTCCCGCCGGCGCGGGTAAAAGCACTTTGGCCGAACGCGTCGCCAAGACCTTGGGCATAGCCTGCCTGGACACGGGGGCGATGTTCCGCACTTTGGCCGTGGTCCTGTGTAACCAGGGATTTGACCCGGAAAAATCCGACCCGGAGCGTTGGGACCTGGACGCGGCATTTGCCGCCTGCTCCTTCAGCCTCGGGGAATGCGAAGGGAACTTGCGGCTTTTTTGCAACAAGGCCCCGGTCGGAGAAGAGATACGCACGGAAAAGGCGGGCATGGCGGCGGCGCAAATAGCCGTAAACGCCCGGGTCCGCAACTTTTTGAAAGAGGAACAGCAAAAGCTCGGGAAACTCCATCCCCTAGTCGCCGAAGGCAGGGATACGGGCACGGTGATCTTTCCCGACGCCCTGTGCAAGATATACCTGGAGGCATCGGCAAAGGTCCGGGCGTTGCGCCGTTGTGAACAGTTGCGCCGGGCGGGCGTCGCGGCTGATCCGGCGGAGATTGAGGAAAAAATCCGGGAACGGGATTTGCAGGACAGCGGCAGGGCATTGGCGCCCCTGCGCCCGGCCGCCGACGCCCGGATCATTGATACCACGGAAAAAAATCCGGACGAAGTCTTTGCGGAGATCATGCGGGCCGTGGCCGAAGCGCGCGTCGCCGCCCCGGCCGCATGGCCGATGCGCCGCAAGGACAGGGAAATTTCGCGCGAAGCGGCCCTGGACCTGCTGCGCCGGGCCGAATACGGGATACTGGCCCTGGACGACGGCAGTTCCTGGCCCTATGCCGTGCCCCTGTCCTTTGTCCTGCTCGGGGAAAACATCTATTTCCACTGTGCGACAAAAGGGCGCAAGCTGGACATCCTGAAAATCAACAACAGAGCCTGTTTCACCGCCGTATCCGACGTGCGGGCGGTGTTCGCGAACAGCTTCAGCACCTGCTACAGCAGCGCCATGGTTTTCGGGCGTGTCCTGCCTGTGGAGGACAGGGAAGAAAAAAACCGGGCGCTAGACGCCCTTGCCTGGAAATATCTGCCTGAGCACGCCCCGCAAGCCGGCGGCTACATCGAAAAAAGCTTTCAACGCACCGCGGTGTGCAAGCTCGTCCCGGAACTGATAAACGCAAAGGCGAGAACCGCATAGATTTCTATAAATTTTTGAGGAAGGGCCGATTAATTGGGACTCCTCCCCAAACTCCGCCGGGGAAGCGTCAGCCGTAGGCAAGTCTTCGAGCCGTACGGATGACGACGGCAGCGATAATGGTTTTCCCCGGACTCCCTCAATAGTAACTCATTGAAATATCTATTGAGAGTACAGAGGGCAAAGCCATCTCAAAAATAAATCAGTGCTTCCCCAACAAGGACAAAGACGTCTTGCATAAACGCGCCCTACAGGAAATACCAGGCTATGGACCCCAGAAGCAGAAACGCCGGAGGCAGCGACGCGCAAAGGGAAAGAGGCCAGGAAAGACGCAGGGCTCCGCGACAGCCGCCGACCAGGGAAACCATGAACCAGACGGCGGCGATAGGCGGACCGACAAAGGGGACAACGCACAGGACGAACGAAGCGGGCGCATAGCTGACCACTTTGTAGATCAGGACAAAATCCGCCCGTTCCGGGGCAAAAAGGCGCATGACCAGACGGATGCAGCCGACGACAAAAAGCTGCATGAGGCCGAGCGCAATCGGCGCCAGTAAAATCAGCACCGGCAGGGCCATGCGGCCGACGGGCAGAGGCAGAACCCCGGGAAGCAAGGCTTCCGCCGCCATACTCCAGGCCAGCGAACCGAAAACGCAGATATAACCCATCAGGATGAAAAAAAGATAGCCGGGCGCAAGAGAACCTCTGTTGCTGAAAGAGGCGAAAAAGGACGGCCCCCCGAACATAACTCCGCGCAAAGTGGCCATGAACCCGCCGACCCACCCGCATTCAGCCGGGTTTTCCCAAGGGACGGACCGTGCCTCCTCTTCCTCGCCCGCGAAGGAAAGAAAATCCTCGTCTTCTTCGTTATCTGGAAACTCTTTGAGCCGTCCCAAATCCCGCACCGGGATGGAGGAGCGATCGTCTCTGAGCAGGCCCATGTCCTGATCTACCCTTTCTTCAGGCGGCGGACCGTCTCCGGCATAGATAAAAACCGGCGCACGGCCCGTCTCTCTCTCCTCCGCGCCCAAAGCGGGGACGGGAACAATCCCGCTAGCCGAGGTAACTCCACCTTCTTGCGGCAACGGCAAACCCCGCGCATCGGGAGCCGCATCTACGGGCGGCGCAAACCTTTGCACATCCCGCTCCGGCCTTTCTCCTCCGCTTAACGTCCGACAGGCCTCGTCCCGCAACGAAGCGCCCGCGCTGTCATCGGTCCTGCGGGCGTCTACGCCAAAATCCGCCCTGCCCTCAACGCTTGTGACCGCGCTCCCCGACAGGCGCGCGTCTATGTCGGTCCGGGGCGCGGATGCCGGAAAAGGCCGGTCCGTCCCCTGCGGAAATCCGGATTTTTCCGGCTCTCCGCGCGGGCGTACGGACCGGAAGCGAAACCGGCAGCCGCATCTGGGACAACTGGCCACTTCCGCCCGGGGCGGAATTTTGCTTTCGCTGATGCTGCGGGTATGCTCGCATTGCGGACAACGAATTACCATCTTCCGATTCTACCTTTTTGCAAACCCGTTCAGGTTTGCAAGGCCGCCGGCAATGCCGCCCATACGCAAAAGCCGCGGCAAGGGTTACGTACCCGCAGGCCGTTCGTGCCTTTCCGGCGCCGAACGTCCCGCGCTCCTCCACGGCTTTTGTAGCGCATTTCAAGCCCGAAGGGAAACGGCAAATACCGTCTCCCCAAGGCGTGAAACTATTTTACTTCAGTAAAATCGGCATCCACGACGTCTTCGTCAGCCTTTCTCCCCTGTCCGCTCTGCGCCCCCACATCCGCCCCTCCATCGGCGGCGGCCCCTCCTTCGGACTTTTGGGCGTACAACTGCTCGGCAAGCTTGTGCGAGGAGTTGGAAAGCTGATCCATGGCAGTCTTTATGGCTTCTACGGAATCTCCCTCCATTGCCTTTTTCAGAGCGGCGGTCGCGCTCTCGATGTCGGATTTCACAGCGGCATCCACTTTGCCGCCAAGATCATGCAGGGACTTTTCAGTCGCATAAATCAACGAATCCGCATGATTGCGCACTTCAATAAGTTCGAGTTTCTTCTTGTCCTCGTCGGCATGGGATTCGGCTTCCTTGATCAGGCGTTGTATTTCGTTTTCCGAAAGGCCGGAGGAGGCGGTGATGCGGATGGTTTGCTCCTTGCCCGTTCCCATGTCTTTGGCCGAGACGTTTACTATGCCGTTGGCGTCTATATCAAAGGAGACCTCGATCTGCGGCAGTCCGCGCGGAGCGGGAGGGATGCCGGTAAGCTCGAAGCGCCCGAGGGTCATGTTGTCCGCGGCCATATTCCGTTCGCCCTGAAGCACATGAATGGACACCGAGGGCTGGTTGTCCGCGGCCGTCGTGAAAACCTGGCTCTTGCGCGTGGGAATCGTGGTGTTGCGGTCTATGAGTCTGGTCATCACCCCGCCCAGAGTTTCAATGCCCAAAGACAGCGGGGTAACGTCGAGAAGCAGCACGTCCTTCACGTCCCCGGCCAGGATGCCGCCCTGGATGGCTGCGCCCATGGCCACGACCTCGTCCGGGTTCACCGAGCGGTTCGGCTCTTTGGCGAAAAATTCCTGCACGGACTTCTGCACCAGCGGCATCCTGGTCATGCCGCCGACCAGCACAACTTCGTTGATGTCTTTGGCCGAGAGGCCGGCGTCGGCCAAGGCCTTCCGGCACGGTTCGACAGTGCGCTGCACCAGATCCTGCACCATGGACTCCAGCTTGGCTCTGGAAAGCTTCATGAGCAGATGCTTCGGGCCGGTCTGATCCGCCGTGATGAAGGGCAGATTGACCTCTGTTTCCATGCTGGTCGACAAATCCTTCTTGGCTTTTTCCGCCGCTTCTTTAAGGCGTTGAAGGGCAAGGCGATCCTTGGAAAGATCCACACCGCTCTCTTTTCTGAACTCCTCAACCAGCCAGTTGATCACGCGCTGGTCGAAATCCTCGCCGCCAAGAAAGGTGTCGCCGTTGGTGGCCCGCACTTCGACCACGCCGTCGCCGACTTCCAGAATGGATATGTCAAAGGTGCCGCCGCCTAGGTCGAAAACGGCGATCTTCTCGTTGGTTTTGCGATCCGAACCATAGGCCAGAGATGCGGCGGTAGGCTCGTTGATGATGCGCTTTACGTCCAGCCCGGCGATGCGTCCGGCGTCTTTGGTCGCCTGACGCTGGGAATCGTTAAAGTAGGCCGGGACGGTGATTACAGCTTCCGTGACCGGTTCTCCGAGATAAGCCTCGGCGTCGGCCTTGAGCTTGCCCAGGATCATGGCGGAAATTTCCGCGGCCGTGTAGGTGCGGCCCTCAATCTCAACAGCGGCGTCGCCGTTTTTGTCGGCGACTATGCGATAGGGACTGTGCTTCTTCCACTCCCGGATTTCCGGCGCGTCGGACTTGCGTCCCATCAGGCGCTTGATCCCGAACACCGTGCGTTCCGGGTTGGTCACAGCCTGGCGCTTGGCTATATCTCCAACCAGACGTTCCTTGTCCGTGAAACCGACAATCGACGGCGTCGTGCGTCCTCCCTCCGGGTTGGTTATACACTTGGCATCCTTACCTTCCATGACAAAAACGCAGGAATTGGTGGTGCCGAGATCTATCCCTATTATTTTGCCCATATATCAAGTCCTCCTAGGATGTGTCATGTCGTCTCACGCACATAGGTAACAACGATTTTGCAAACGTCCAGAGGATTGGCGAGAAAAAAAAGCAAAATAGCCGCACGGCTTGACCGGAAAAGAAAGCCGTAATATAAAGCTGAAAATGTGTATTTCCCGGCCTTGAGGCTGCAGATAACCCAAGCCGGGCCTTTGGCAGTCTTGAGGCTTTGCCGGCGACCCGCCTAACTCCGGGCACATGCCTGCAAGCGCACCCCTTTCCCGCACCATCCACCGGAGGCGTCACTATGAAACGCTTGAGTATCGTTCTCTTGGCCTTGGCCGTCCTCTCATTCGGGCTGGTTACGGCGGCCCACTCGGCCGTCACCATCCAAATCGCCGGAATGAAGCCCGAAGGAGAACCGGAAACCCTCGGCATGCACAAGTTCGGCGAGATTCTGACCAAACTCTCGGCAGGCAAATATGAGGTCAAGGTCTTCCCGAACAGCCAGCTCGGCAAAGAAAACGCCTATATAGCCAGCACCCGGCGCGGCACGATCCAGATGTGCGCCACCGGGACGCAGACATCCGCCCTGTTCCCGGCCATGGCCATGCTTGAAACCCCCATGCTTTTCAGCAGCCTGGATCACGCCCGGCGCGCCATGAACGGAAAAACCTTCGAACTGATCAACAAGGGATTTCCGGAAAAATCCGGTCTGCGCACCTTAAACGCCTTCCCCCTCGGATTTCGCCATTTCTATTCCAAAAAAGCCCTGAAAAGCATGGATGACCTGAAGGGACTGAAAATGCGCGTCCCCAACATCCCGCTCTACGTGAACTTCGCCAAGGAATGCGGGATCAGCGGGCAGCCCATGCCCTTTGCGGAAGTGCCGGCGGCCCTGGATCAGGGCGTCATCGACGGCGGCGACAGCCCCCTGGCCGACATCATGGCCCTCAAGATGTATGAAATCACGCCGAACATCACTTTGAGCGGGCATATCCTCGTCATCCATTCCCTGTATATAAACGAAGAATTCTACAGCAAACTTCCGGATCAGGACAGGGCCTGGTTCGACCAGGCGGCCAGGGAATCCGCCGATTACGTCTGGGACCTGATGGCCGACCTTGAAAAAGAAGCCGTCAAAGCCATTACCTCCGGGGGCGGCAAAATCACCGAACCTTCGCCGGAATTCCGCGCCGCCATGCTCGAAGCCGGGAAAAGAAGCTGGTCCCTCTTTTACGACACCGTTCCCAACGCCAAGGAAATTCTCGACAGCGCCGCGGAATACAAATAAGCGCCGCAACGCAAACCCGGGAGGGGACAAACTCCGCTCTCCCTCAAAACGGACCCGGAGCGGTTTATGCATTTCGGTGTTAAACCGCTCCAAACGGCGTAGGCCAGCCGGAAACCTCCCGGCCGACGATCTCCGCGTCGGGAAGTTTACTTTTCAGTGCGTATAGCTGCAACAATACGGAGGCGGATATGTCCGATCGTGAAGAAATGCGGCATGAGCCGGACAACTTGGCCGGCGGCCCGTCCGCGGGGGCAAAAAGCCCGGCTCCGGCGACCAAAACCGAGACCCCGGGGGAATTTGCCTTTCAGCTGTTCTGCGCGGTCATCTTTCTCGGCATGATCGGCCTCGTCTTCTACAACGCCTTTCTTCGCTACGTCTTCGGTTCCAGTTTCACGCCGAGCGAGGAATGGGCACGTTTTCTCTTTATCTACATCACCTTTTTCGGAGCCATAGAAGCTTTTTACCGCAACAAGCACATCGCTGTGGACATGTTCGTCGGACTGTTGCGGGGCGCGACGCGCAAAACCGTGGACGTCGCGGCCTCGCTGCTCACCCTGGTCGCCTTGGCCTTCATGCTCTGGGGAGGAATAATCCTGGTCGAACAGACCATGGACACTTACTCCGTGGCGACCGACATCAACCTGGCCTTCATCAACGGTTCTCTGCCCATTATGGCGGGGGCCGCGCTCGTCATCCGCATCAGGGACTTTTTCCGCCTTCTCAAAAAACCGGCCGGTGAATTTACCAGAAACATTGCGCCGAACCTGGATTGAAACAACACGGGGACCAAACTATGGAACAGTTGTTTTTTTTCTTCGGCAGCCTCTTTTTATTCCTGGCTATGGGCATCCCCATCTCCATGGTGCTCATGCTCTGCTCGATGGTCCTCATGTACTCGAGCGGCGTATGGGACGTGATGATAATTCCGAACATCATGCTGGACGGAGCGGACAATTTCCCTCTGATGGCCATCCCCTTCTTTATCTTCGCCGGGGAAATCATGGCCGCCGGAGGACTTTCCAAACGCGTGGTGCAACTCGCCCAGCTTATCATCGGCCGGGTAAAGGGCGGCCTCGGCTACGCTGCCATCCTGGCCAGCATCATCTTTGCCGGACTCATGGGCAGTTCGGTCGGTGAAGCAGCCGCTCTCGGCGGACTGCTCCTGCCCATGATGAAAGAAGCCGGCTATGACCACGGCCGCGCCGGCGGCATCATCGCCTCCGGGGCCATTCTGGGGCCCATCATCCCCCCCAGCACCAACTTCATAATCCTCGGGGCAACGGTAAGCCTTTCCATTACCAGGCTCTTCATGATCGGGCTTTTCCCCGGCCTGCTTCTGGGTTTCGGACTGATGATCGTCTGGTTTTTCATAGTGCGCAAAGACGGCTACACCGAGATCATCACCTTCACCCGCGCCGAAGCCATAGCCATTCTCAAGGATGCCATCCCCGCCTTCATGTTGCCGGTCCTGCTGCTCGGCGGCATCCGTTTCGGGGTCTTCACTCCCACCGAGGGCGGAGCCTTCGCGGCCGTCTTCGCCATCGTCGTCTGCATGTGCTATTATCGGGAACTGCCCCTGCGCGGCCTCCTGCGCGTCAGCGTCGCCGCCGCCCGCACGACGGCGGTGGTCATGCTTATCGTGGCGACGGCCACGGCTGTGGGATACTTTATCACCCTGGCCCAGATACCCACGCACATAGCCAGCGTTTTTTCCAATTACATCGACTCCCCGCGCATCCTGCTCACGATCATCATGATGTTCCTGCTTGTGGCCGGGATGGTCATGGACCTCACCCCCAACGTCCTGATCTTCGCCCCGGTCTTTTACCCCCTGATCCAGCAGGCGGGCATCGACCCTTACCATTTCGGCCTGCTCTTCATTCTCAACCTCGGCATCGGGGTCATCACTCCGCCGGTGGGCACGGTCCTTTACGTGGTGTGCGGCATAGGCAACATCTCCCTCATGCACTTGGTACGCAAGATGCTGCCCTTCATAATGATGGAAATTGCCATACTCTTTTTGCTGGTCTATTTCCCCGCCCTCTCGCTGACGCCCCTCAAATGGCTGATGAGCGGCTAGATCAGTTCAACTTTGAAAAGTTGGACTGCGCTCTGCAAGGATTTGCTTGCAAATCCTTGCCGCGAAATGCTTGCAGGCGGGCTTTGCTCGCCGTTAAGCAAGCATTTCAAGCGTAAACGCTCTAATGTGAAACGCGCAGGTTGAAATATGCCCTACCTCGGCAAACACTGTTTCGTCCTCGACCTGGACGGCACGGTCTACCTAGGCGACAAGCCCATCGCCGGGGCTGTGGACTTCATCCTCCGTCGTTGGGGAGACTGCGATTTCCATTTTTTGAGCAACAATACCTCCAAGGGACCCGGCACCTATCTGGAAAAACTCCGGCGCATGGGCATCATCGCCGAAGAAAACCGCCTCCTGTCGCCTACGCTCCCTCTGGTCGAGCATTTGCGCGCCCAAAACATCCGCGCAGCTTACCTCGTGGGCAACCGGGACTACGAAAAAGCCCTGCGCGAAGCCATGCCGGAGTTGCGCCTTGAACCGGGGGAGGCCCAGGCGGTCATCCTGGCCTACGATACGGAACTGACTTACGAAAAACTGGTTATTTCCGCGCATCTCCTGCAAAAGCCGCACATAGCCTACCTGGCCACGCACCCGGACCTCGTATGCCCCGACCCGGCCGGTCCCCTGCCGGACGTCGGCAGTTTTATCGCCCTCTACCAGAAAGCCACCGGCCGCCTGCCGGATCGGATATTCGGAAAACCCGACCCGGCGGTCCTCTCCCCCCTCCTCGTCCGCTACCCGCGCAAACAAATGGTCATGGTCGGGGATCGCCTGAGCACCGACAAAAAACTAGCTGAAAACGCCGGCATAGACTTCGTGCTGGTTTTAAGCGGGGAAGCGACCCTTGAAGACCTTGCCGGGGAAAGCCGAAAACCCTGGAAAGTCGTGCAGGACCTCGGCGACCTGTGATTTCGCTCCTTGCCTTTCGCGCTAAGGCATGGGATAAGGAAATCAGGACAGCCATGAACAAGACCTTAAAGACCCGCGTCGTCGTGATCGGCGGCGGGGCGACCGGGACCGGAACCGCGCGGGACCTGTCCATGCGCGGCATCCCCTGCATCCTGCTCGAACAGGGCGACCTTTGCGCCGGCGCCAGTTCGCGCTTTCACGGACTGCTGCACAGCGGCGCGCGCTATGCGGTCGGAGACCCGGAAGCGGCCCGCGAATGCATCTCCGAAAACCGGATACTGCGCCGCATCGCCCCCAACTGCGTCGAAAAAACCGAAGGCTGGTTCACCCTCTGCGCGCAGGACGACCCGGCTTACGCGCCCGTCTGGCTTGCGGCCTGCGCACATTGCGGCATTGCCGCGCAGGAAATCGCTCCGGCAAAAGCGTTCGAGCTTGAACCCAATATGAGCCGGGATATAAAAGCCGTTTACCGGGTGCCGGACTCCGCCGTGGACGGCTTTCGCATGGTCGGGCACAATGCCGCCTCCGCCCGCCTGCACGGTGCGCGAATTTATCCCTACACCCGAGTCACGGACATCATTACGGAACAGGGGCGAATTGTCGGCGTCCTGGCCCAAAACCGCGCCGCCGGCGAGACAATCCGGATCGAATGCGAATATCTCATCAACGCCTCCGGGGCCTGGGCCGGACAGGTTGCGGCCCTGGCCGGGATTACACTCGGAGTCTCCCCGGACCGCGGACTCCTGCTCGCCTTCAACCATCGCTTTACAGACAGGATAATCAACCGCCTGCGCAAATCCCAGGACGGCGATATTTTCGTGCCCCACGGCAACATAACCATCTTCGGAACCACATCTGTCCCCGTCGACAACCCGGACGACACCGGAGTGGAGACAAAAGAAGCCCTTCGTCTTCTGGAGGAAGGAGAAGCCGTTTTCCCCAGGCTGCGCGACTACCGCATCCTGCGGGCCTTTGCCGGAACCCGCCCGCTATATTCCCCGGACGCCGCCTCCGGCCGGTCGGCCACGCGCAATTTCGTGATCTTGGATCATGAGCCGGACGGCCTTGAGGGCATGGCCACGGTCACCGGAGGAAAATTCACATCTTTCAGGCTCATGGCGGAAAAAATCAGCAACCTGGCCGCAAAACGCCTGGACGTGGCCGCTCCCTGCCGCACCGCTCAAGAACCGCTTGTCCCTGAACCCTCCAAACGTCTGCTGCGCCGCGCGGCCAAGGTGTTCCCCCTGGCCGGGGCCGACCCGGCGCTCGCGCGTCTGGGTCTTGACCTGGAAAAAGCCGTCGCCGCCGCCGAATCCGCTCCCTGGAAAAAAAACTTGCTCTGCGAATGCGAAATGGTCACACGGGCGGAATTTGAAACAGCGGCGGCCGAGGTCGCAGGGCAATACGCCAAGGCCCGCCCCGAAGCCTCACCCGGAGAAGGCAACTCCCCATCCTTGCGGCAAAAAGCAAACGCGCCTTCCGCTGAAAAAACGCACGGCTTTCACGCCCTGACCGCCCTGAACGACTTGCGCAGACGCACGCGCATGGGCATGGGCACCTGCCAGGGAAACTTCTGCGCTCTGCGCGCCGGGGCCGCTCTGGCGGAATCCGACGTACTGCATCCGCTTGATCCGCAAAAAATGCTGCGGGAATTTCTTGAGGAACGCTGGCGCGGCATCCGTCCCCTGCTCTGGGGCAAACAACTGCGCGAGGTGGAGCTGGAGCGCGGCATCTATATGGCCTCCCTCAATATTGACGGACGGCCGCCGCAATACCCGGACCCCGCTCCTTACACCGGCGAAGACGCGACGGCCGGAAAAAACGCCGCTTTCCCGCCTCCTCGCACAGTCCACGGCGGGAACGGCTTGCCTGTTTCAGGAAAAAGCGCCTCGTCCTCCGGCGTGGAGGGTTACGAGGTAATAGTTGTGGGGGCGGGGCTCGCCGGACTCGCCGCCGCGGTAAGCGCGGCCGAACGGGGCAGGAAAACCCTTTTGCTGAGCAACGGCGCCGGAACCCTGAGCATAGGAGGCGGCACCATAGATATTCTCGGCTATCTCAAAGGCGAGCCGGTCAGAGAGGATCCAATCTCCGCCTTCAAAAGCCTCGAGCCGGAACATCCCTATGCCCTGCTGGGCGCCGATGCCGTATTGGAAGCTCTGGAATTCATACAAAAACTTTCTAACGAAGAGGGAGAGTGCCTGGTTCAGGCCGGTAGCCGGGAGAGCGGCAACGCCTGGCTGCCCACATCCGCCGGAACCCTGAAACCTGTATGGCTGGCCGGTCCGGGCACGGACCCGGCCGCGCTGCGCTGCGCCCGTTCTCTGGCCGTGGCCGGGGTCGAGGGACTGAAAGATTTTTCCCCGCGCATGCTCGCGCGCGGCCTCTCCCAGACCGAAACCTTCGCCGGGAAAAGCCTGCTCCCGGTCATGCTGCCCTCGCCCCTGGCGCACTCCGGGGAGCGCGACCTCAGTTCCCTTGATCTGGCCCGTTTCGCGGACAGCCCCGAAGGAACCGACTGGCTGTGCCGTGAACTGGCAAAGATCGCGGCCAAGGCGCAAGCGCTGCTTGTCCCGGCCATCCTGGGCGTTTGCGGGACTGCCGGCATACATTCCAAGCTGCTCGCAACGCTCGGCCTGCCCGTAATGGAGGCCATCTGCCCTCCCCCGGCCGTCGCCGGGCTGCGCATACAGCGCAAGTTGCGCGAAAGACTGCGAGAATTGTCCGTTTCCGTTTTTGACAACATCGAAATCAGCGGCGCCAGGGTTGAAAACGGACGCTGTCTCTGGCTCGAAACTCAGAAAGACGGCAAAGGCCCCGCATATCCGGCCGAATCCTTCGTCATCGCCACCGGCGGAGTTTTCGGCAACGGCATAAATACTTCACCCGGCAAAGCCTTTGAAAGCATCTTCAAACTGCCCCTGCCCATGCCGGAAAGAACCGAAGAATGGTCGGAAACGCTTTTCTTCGCGTCAAAATCACACCCGTTTGCACGCATGGGGGTCGCAGTCAACAAAGAACTGCATCCTGTGGACGAAAACGGGGCGCAGGTGCTCGACAATGTTTTTTTTGCTGGAAAAACTCTGGGCGGCTATGATTTCGCCTCGGAAAAGTCCGGCAGCGGCGTAGCTCTCTGCACCGGACGCTTCGCCGGCGCAAAGGCGTGATTTATGAAGAGCGGCGCGCTGCACAACCCCGACGACTGCACGGCCTGCGCGATCTGCACCATGCACTGCCCGGTGGCCGCAGCCACCCTCAAGTTCCGCGGGCCCAAGCTGACGGGACCGGCCTACGAACGCTTCCGGCTGTCCGGCTTTGAAGACGACGCGTCTCTGGAATATTGCTCAAACTGCAAAAACTGCGAAATCGCCTGCCCCTCCGGAGTGCCGATCGCCGATTTCAACATGCTGGCCCGAGCCGAGTATTCCACCGGACACGGCCACGCGGCCCGCGATATGCTGACCGGACACAGCGGCGACCTCGGCAAACTCTCCTCCCCTCTGCCCGCCTTTCTTCTAAACGCCGGCATGAAAAACCGCCTGACCCGCTCCCTGCTCGACCGGGCCGGCATAGACAAACGCGCCCCCCTGCCCGCTTTCGCTCCCCTGTCGGAACGCCGCCGGCTGCGCAAAAAAAATCGCGGTCTGAAACCCGATCTCGCCCTTTTCCCCGGCTGCTTCGCACGCTATTACGACCCGAACGCCGCTCTGGACATCATCTGCCTGCTGGAAACCGCCGGCTACACCGTCGACGTGCCGGACGAATTCGTATGCTGCGGACTCCCCCTGCTGACCGGAGGACTGTACGAAGCGGCCCGCAAACGAGCCCGGATCAACTCCAAAATTCTTGCCCGCCTGGCTGAAAACAATATCCCGGTCGTTTCCCCCTGCCCAAGCTGCGCCCTGATGCTGCGCCACGAATACGGAAAACTCTTTTCAAGCGACGCACGCGTCAACAGCTACCCGGCGTCCGAGGCCGGGGACTTCATCCTGGGCTTAATCGCCCAAGGCCGCCTTTCTCTCAAAAACGCCCGCGCCCCGCGTGATCTCCTCGCCTACCACGCTCCCTGCCACCTGCGCGCGTTAGGCGTCGGACTGCCCGCCCTGGAAATCCTTAAACGCATCCCCGGCCTGCAAGTGGAAAACATGGACGCAGGTTGCTGCGGCATCTCAGGCAGCTACGGCTTCAAAAAAGGAAAATACGAAGTAGCCATGCGCATCGGCCAAAACCTCTTCCGCTCCCTGAAAGACAGCGGGGCAAAAATCGGCCTTAGCGAATGCGGAACCTGCCGCGTACAGATGACGCACGGCTCCGGCCTGCCCGCCGCCCATCCCCTCTCCATACTGCGCGCGAGCCTCGCAAAATAGAGGATTTTGCGCTTGAGATTGCCGCTTGACGGCAGAGCAGGTTCGCCCGCGACAATCTCGCGGACGTTGCTACGCTTCGCGCCGCCGGAGCATTTCACCGTAACGGATATTTTCAATGATGAAATGCTCCGGTTCCTTATGCTTTACCGTTCAGATTATGTCCAGGGCATCGGAGAGCGCGCCGATGATGTCGTCGATATGTTCAAGTCCGACGGACAGGCGGATCAGGTCGGAGTGCAATCCGCCCGCTGCCTGCGCCTCCTCGGACAGCTGGGAATGCGTCGTGGAGGAAGAGTGGATGATCAGGCTTTTGGCGTCTCCGACATTGGCGAGCAGGCTGAAGAGTTCGATGTTGTCCACCAGCTTTATGGCCGAGGCTTCCCCGCCTTTGACGCCGAAGACCACCATGCCTCCCGCCCCCTTGGGCAGGTATTTTTGCGTCGCCGCATAGCTCGGGTCTTCTGACAGACCGGGGTAGCGCACCCAGGTGACCTTGGGGTGTTTTTGCAGGTATTGGGCCACCTGGAGCGCGTTTTCGCTATGTCTGGCCATGCGCAGGGGCAGGGTTTCCACGCCTTGCAGGAACTGCCAGGCGGCGTCCGGGGCAAGGGTCGGACCCTGGTTGCGCAGACCCACGGTACGCAGGCGCAGGGCAAAGGCCACAGGATTCAGGTCTCCCAGATCGTGCGCGAAGCGCAGGCCGTGGTAGCCCCTGTCCGGTTCGTTGTAGAGAGTGAATTTCGGGTCCGTCCAATCGAATTTCCCGGCATCAATGACGATGCCTCCTATGCCTGCTCCGTGTCCGCCGATCCATTTGCTGAGGGAGTGAATCACGATGTCCGCTCCGTATTCGATGGGGCGCAGAAGGGTCGGGGGGGTGAAGGTGGCGTCGACAAGCAGCGGCAGGTGGTGTTTTTTCGCTATGGCGGCGTAGCCTTCGACATCCGCCACATCCAGAAGGGGGTTGCCGATGGTTTCGATAAATATGGCGCGGGTTCTGGCATTGACGGCCTTGTCCACGGCGACGAAGTCGTTGATCGGCGTAAAATGCACCTTGATGTCCTGCTGGGGGAGGATGGCGTCAAACATGGTGTAGGTGCCGCCGTAGAGGTTGACGGCGCTGACCAGTTCATCCCCGGAGCGCAGGATGTTGGCAATGGAAAAGTAGACGGCCGAGGTGCCGCTGGACAGGGAAAGGCCGGCGGCTCCGCCGTCAAGGGCGGCCAGGCGTTTTTCCAGAACATCGTTGGTGGGGTTCATCAACCGGGCATAGATATTCCCAAGTTCGCGCAAAGCGAAAAGATCCGCTCCATGTTTGGAATCTCTGAACTTGTAAGCAGTGGTGCGGTAAACGGGCACGGCTCTGGCCAAAGTGGCCGGGTCGGCGTCCTCCTGTCCGACGTGCAGGGCCAGTGTCTCTATGCGATAGGGGTGTTTGGGCATGCTGACCTTCCTTGTTCTGTAAATTTTAGAGCGGGTGGACCTTGACGCCTGCTCCGGCGGCCACGGGCAAAAGCAGGATATATAAATTTGCCGGCGCCGGAAATATCAAATTCGCATATCCTTATTCCATTGCCGACTGCAAATTTCATAATTTGCGCCTGCAAATGAAATGGCGCGACAGGACGCCGCAGGCGGCGTGAACAAAGCAAAAACCGCATTTTTTTGCGATCTTCACACCTGTTACGGCAGTGCAGGCGTGACATCCCAACAGGCCTTGTCTACCAGTCCAGGGTCGCCTTGAAGGCCCGCGCCATATCTTCCACATCGACACTGAACAGTTCCGCGCCTCCAAAGGACAGGCAAAGTTCCGTCCCGGCGCATACCGTCCCTATACGGGCGGCATCGTGTCCAGGACGACCACAAGCAAACAGCGCCTCAAAGGCGCCGCTTTTGTCTTCCGGCACGGCAACCAGCAGGCGGCTTGCCGATTCCGCATACAAAAGCGAAGTCACGGCATCTTCCGGCCCCTGTCCCTCAAACCCCGATCGGGGCACGCGATCAAGGTCGACACCTGCGCCCAGCCGGCCGCCTATGCACATCTCGGCCAGGGCCACGCACAGCCCGCCGTCCGACAAATCGTGGCAGGAGCTGACCAGCTTTTGGCGCATGGCCTCGTGGAGCAAAAAATATCTCGCCCGCGCCGTTTCGGCCACAACTTCAGGAACAGCGCCTCCCCGAAGCCCCAGTTCGTCTGCGATTTCGCTTCCGGCCAGCTCCGGCCGGGTTACCCCGAGGATATAGATCCGCTCTCCCGCCCGCTTGAAATCACTGCTCACGGCCAAAGACACGTCCGGGATGAAGCCCAGAACGGAAAAAAGCAGGGCGGGCGGAATCGATATCTTGATCCCGCCCCCGGTATAGTCGTTTTTCATGGAATCCTTGCCGGACACGCAGGGCAGGTCATAGGCCAGGCATAAATCTTCCAGGGCCTGACAGGCGCGCACAAGCTGGGCAAGTTTGTATTCCCCGTCCGGGGTCTTTTCCGAACGCACCGGATCGCACCAGCAAAAATTGTCCACCCCGGCCAGACGCTCCGGATCGGCGCCCACCGCCACCGCGTTGCGCACCGCCTCGTCCACTGCGTTGGCGGCCATCCAATAGGTATCAGCATCGCTGAACTTCGGGCAAATGCCATGGGACAGGACGATACCCGCCTCGCAGGCCAGAACCGGGCGCAGAACCGCCGCATCCGAAGGGCCGTCGCGCATCGCTCCCACCAAGGGTTTGATCGCGCTGCCTCCTTTGACTTCATGGTCGTATTGGCGGATCAGATATTCCTTGCTGCAGATATTTAGGCGACCGAGCATGCGCAGCAGCAACTCGCGATGTTCAATCCCGCCTTGCTTTCTCACCCGCTCCGGGCTTGTCTCCACTCCGTCGGCGTCCGTCAGGACGCTGACCCTAGCCGGATAAGCGGCCGGACGCTCCCAGCGCGCGCGCAGTTCCATACGCGGCAATCCGTGATGCATGAAATCCATACGTAGCCGAGTGACCTGAACATCTCCGTAGACGACATGGAAAAACCCGGAATCCGTAAATTCACCCAAAGCGCTGGCTTCCACGTCCATCTCTCCCGCCAGTTCCAGGAAAGCCTGCAAGTTGTCCTTCGGCACGGCCAGGGTCATACGTTCCTGCGCCTCTGACAGAAGAATTTCCCAAGGCCGCAGGCCATCGTATTTGAGAGGGGCTTTGGCCAGATCCAGGATACAGCCGCCGGTGTCCTCTGCCATTTCGCCTACGGAGGAAGAAAGCCCGCCCGCCCCGTTGTCCGTGATCGAGTTATAAAGGCCGAGATCTCGCGCCCGTATGATAAAATCGTAAAGTTTGCGCTGAGTTATGGGATCGCCGATCTGCACGGCCGTGGCCGGGGAATCCTCGTGCAGTTCCTCGGAAGAAAAGGTCGCGCCGTGGATGCCGTCCTTGCCTATCCGGCCTCCGGCCATGACCACCGCATCCCCCGCAACGGCTTTCTTCTCATAGCCGCGCCGCCCGTGAATGCGGGCCGGCAAAAGACCGACAGTCCCGCAATAGACAAGCGGTTTGCCCAGAAAACGCCGGTCAAAAACCATGGAGCCGTTTACCGTGGGTATGCCGCTCTTGTTGCCGCCGTCTTTCACCCCCTCGCCCACCCCTTCCATGATCCGGCGCGGGTGCAGAATGCGCGGGGGCAACTCGCCGTCGTAAAAGGGAGAGGCAAAACAAAACACGTCCGTATTGCAGACAAGTTCCGCCCCCAGACCTGTACCCATGGGATCGCGGTTCACTCCGACAATGCCTGTCAGCGCTCCCCCGTAAGGGTCCAGAGCGGAAGGGCTGTTGTGCGTTTCCACCTTGATGCAGATGTCGTAGTCCTCGTTAAAGGCCACGACTCCCGCATTGTCCCTGAAAACCGAACGGCAGAAATCACGCTTTCCGAGCTTTTCCCTGATCCTGGCCGTGACCTGCCGGATGCGGCTGTCGTACAGGCCGTCTATCACCTCTTTGCGGCCCGTTTCCGCATCTTCGTAACCTATGCGCGCGGCAAAAATTTTGTGCTTGCAATGCTCGGACCAAGTCTGGGCCAGCACTTCCATCTCCGCATCGGTGGGGTCCTTGGCCTGCTCCGGGGGAAACCCGGCCGCAAGCCGTTCGCCTACCGTGTCGGGGCGGGAAAAATAGGCGCGCGCGGCCCGCAATTCCTCCAGCGAAAGCGCCCAGGTGTTTTGCCGGCTTAAGTCCAGCATTTCCGCATCTGACATGGAAGTCAGGGGCACGCGCTCCACAGCGGCGCTGGCCGCGCCGCTGACCCCGGCGGCGCGCGGCGCAAACCCCGGATTAACCCGCCAATCCTCCCCGCTCTTCAAGCTGTATCGCTGGATAAGCTCGTTTACCAGCAGATCGCGGGCTATGCGCTCCGCATCCGCCCTGCTCAAAGCGCCCTGCAGATGGCAGCGGACGGCCGTATATGCGGCCAACGCCCGCTTATCCGCGATACCCAGGACAAGGGCCAGGGTATCGCGGGCGGTGCGCCCTTCGTTATCAGTCACGCCGGGGCGGAAGGCGGCTTCGATTATCCAGTCCGCGTCCGAAGGGAAAGGGGAAAGAGATGCGTCCTGAAGCACAGGATCATGCAACGCCGCCTTCTCAATAGCGTCCTGCAGCTCGTCGCTTCCCAGGCCATCCACAATATAGGCCTTGGTCAGCCTGACTCCCTCGACTTCCAGACCAAGCGCATCGCGAATCCGCCGCGCCAAGTTGCGGCCGATGCAATCATCCAGGTCCGGTTTCAATCGCACTTCCAAAGTGTAAAGCATACAAACTCCGAAAACCGGCGCGAACGCCGCCACAAAAAGCCAGACCTCCGCTTGACCGGAGAAAAAAGTTGTTATACCTGGGACAAAGCGGTTTAAGGAAGCGCCGGGTTATTCCCTTGAGGGGACTTTGCCCGCCGTAAAGCAGGCGTTTCAAGCGTAAACCGCCAAGGGTTCGGCAAACTCGGCGGACATTCCGCAGGATGCGAAAAAGCATACAGAACCTTGGCGAAGCTCGCAAGTGCCCCGCGAAGGCGAACTTGCTCCGTCGTAAGCGACAATCTCAAACGTAAACTGCTCCAGAGCATTTTACGCTTGAAATGCTTGCTTAACGGCGGGCAAAGCCCGCCTGCAAGCATTTTGCGGCAAGGATTTGCAAGCAAATCCTCGCAGAGCAGTCCAAATTTCAAAGTTGAACTGCTCGAGAAAAAAATCGTTCCGGCAGTGGAAGAACTGGAGTTTTTATGGGAAGCACCATCCGCTTCGGCGTGTCTCTGGATTCCGATTTGCTGGAACGCTTTGACGAGCTTTCACGGGCAAGCGGCTATCATACCCGCTCGGAGGCTATACGGGATCTGATCCGCAAAAACCTGGTGCAACAGGAATGGGAAAACAGCGAGGCGGAATCCGCCGCCACCCTTACCCTGGTTTACGACCACCACAAAAGCGATCTGGCCCAGCGCATAACCTCGGCCCAACACGATGCGCACGAGTTGATTGTCACCACCCTGCATGTGCACCTGGACCACCATAACTGTCTTGAAGTCCTGGTGCTCAAAGGTCCCGGCGCCGAACTGCTTGAACTCGGACGCCGCCTGATTGCCGTCAAGGACGTCAAGTTCGGCAAACTTTGCTTAGCCACGACCGGAGAAAACCTCCCCTGACCCAGGCATTCCCAAACGCGACCAACATCATGAAAGACGTGCAAAACACCCCGGCTGACGTGGCAATGCCCATTGACAGCGTAGGGGTGCGCAATCTGAGCCTGCCGATCTCCGTAAGCCGACGTGAAGGCGGCGCGCAGTCCACCGTTGCCCTTGTCGAACTGGGGGTGGATCTGCCGGCCCATTTCAAAGGCACGCACATGAGCCGGTTTATCGAGGTACTGGAAAGGCGACAGGAGGATCTGAGCTACAAGAGCATCCGAGGTCTGCTGGAAAACATTCTGGAGCGTCTGGACGCGCGCAAGGCCCGTGTCACATTCGACTTTACCTTTTTCATGCCCAGACCCTCCCCGGTCAGCAAATCCACCGCCCTGCAAAGTTACCGCTGCAAAATCACCGGAGAACTTTCCCGTGCCGGGGAAAACAGGCTCGACTTTGTTCTGGAAGTAATAGTCCCGGTCATGACCGTCTGCCCCTGCTCCAAGGCCATCAGCGCAGAAGGGGCGCACAGCCAGAGAACGGAAGTCCGCCTCACCCTGCATCTCAAAAATTTCTGCTGGCTGGAAGACTTCATTGAAATCGCGGAATCCTCTGGTTCAGCGCCGGTTTATCCCCTGCTGAAACGCGATGATGAAAAATTCGTCACCGAGCAGGCCTTCGCAAATCCCTGCTTTGTGGAGGATGTTGTGCGTAATATTGCGGAAAAACTGGAAAACAACCAGCATATCTCTTGGTTCAAAGTCGAAGTGGAAAGCTTTGAATCCATCCACGCCCATAACGCCTTCGCCAGGATCGAACGCCATACCGAACCTGATGCCGGTATTTCCCGCGGCGGGTTCTGCAGCGTGGCCTAGGCAGTTCAACTTTGAAATTTGGACTGCTCTGCAAGGATTTGCCTGCAAATCCTTGCCGCGAAATGTTTGTAGGCGGGCTTTGCCCGCCTGCGGCAATCCGGCCGCTCTGAACCGCTACAACCCCTGGAAACGACACGCGGTCATATCCACCACCCTTCCCTGACCGCGCCGCACACCGCCACGGTGAGGCGGGCAAGCTCCTCTTTGCTGATTATGTACGGGGGCATAAGGTAGATCAGCCGGTTGAAGGGGCGAATCCACACCCCGTGTTCTTCGACGAAATAGCGCACCAGCCTTTGCACGTTCACCGGCCTTTCCATTTCCAGAACCCCTATGGCGCCCAGCACGCGCACATCGGCAACTCCCCCAAACCCCTTGCAGGGCTCAAGACCCAAGCGCAGACCGGCCTCTATGCCCAAGACCCGGTCCCGCCATTCCCCGCTGCCCAAAATGTCCAGACTCGCTCCGGCTACGGCGCAGGCCAGCGGGTTGGCCATAAAGGTCGGCCCGTGCATCAGAATCCCGCCCCGCCGGGAGATGCCCTCGGCCACGGCATCGCTCGCCAGCACTGCAGAGAGGGTGATAACTCCGCCGGTCAGCGCCTTGCCCAGACACATGATATCCGGGCTCACCCGCGCCCATTCGCAGGCGAACAACCTGCCGGTGCGGCCGAAACCGGTGGCTATCTCATCCAGAATCAGCAGACAGCCGTGCTCCAGACACAATTCCCGCGCCCTGTACAGATAATCCGGATGATAAAACCACATGCCGCCCGCGCCCTGCACGATCGGCTCCAGAATAAGGGCGGCGATCTCCCTGCCCCGCACCTTGAAGATATTTTCCAGTTCCTGCGCGGACTGCGAGGTATAGAGGGCGTCGAAACGGCATTCCGGTCTGGGCGCGAAAATCTGCTCGGGCAGAACCCCCTGAAAGAGCGAGTGCATGCCGTTCACCGGATCGCATACGCTCATGGCTCCCAAAGTATCGCCGTGATAAGCCCCGCGCAGGGCGAGAATGCGCTTTTTCTCCGGTCTGCCGAGGGCCATCTGATATTGAAGGGCCATCTTGAGGGCGACTTCCACCGCCACCGAACCGGAATCCGCATAAAAAATCTTTTCCAGGCCAGCAGGGGCGATTTCAAGCAGCCTGCGTCCCAAATCCACAGCCGGGGCGTGGGTGAAGCCTCCGAACATGACGTGGGGCATGCGCCCCGCCTGCCCGCGCAGGCTTTGCAGCAGCTCGGCCCGCCCGTAGCCGTGCGCCGCGCACCACCACGAAGACATGCCGTCCACCAGAAAACGTCCGTCGCGCAGAATTATGCTCGCTCCCCGCGCGCGTACGGCCTCGTACGCCCTTGGCTGGAGCGCGGGCGAACTGTAAGGATGCCAGAGATGCTCCCGGTCAAAATCCAGGATTGAAGCGGCGTAAGCCGTATCGGCCCGGCACGGGGCGCAAAGCGCGGCCGCCGCCGCGGACAACACCCCGGAGGCTTTCTCCCAGGCGCGCTCGCGCCGTCTCGCGTCCAGCGCCAGCAATCCGGGGACAAAGGGAAGCTCTCCCAGACAAGGCAAAGCGCCCCGCCGGGAAATAATCGCCCCGTTATCCCCATGAATGCGCCTTTCCAGATCGCCTTCCCTACCCGAAGCAGGCGCGCTCGCGTTCAGCAGCACAAAGCCGCAAGGCTCGATTCCGCGCCCGCGCGCGGCTTCTATGGAAAGCAGGGCGTGGTTGATCGCCCCCAGACGATTCGGTACGGCCAACACCAAAGACGCGTCCAGACACGCGAAAAAATCCAGCAGGCTCTCCTCTTCGTTCAAAGGGGTCAAAAGCCCGCCCGCGCCCTCAAGCAGCACGAAATCAGCCCCTGACTGATCGAGACAGGCGCGCAGATCAAGGTTCAGTCCGGCGACGCTTATATCCCGCCCCTCCAAGCGGGCGGCCAGATGCGGAGAAGCAGGGGCGCGCAGGGTGACAAGAGCCGCGCTCTGCGCCTGCGGACAGGCCTGCCGGTAGACTTCCACATCCGGGGCAAGCAACTCCCCGCCCGGGGCCTCATAGCAACCGGTCTGGACGGGTTTTACCGCCAGAACCCCGCGCCCAAGCGCATGCGCCGCGCGCGCCAGCGCGGCGCAAAGCACGGTTTTGCCGACACCGGTATCCGTGCCGCAAACGCAGATCAAACGGAGTTCAGCCATGCAAAGATTTCTTTCCGGACCTCAGGCGGGGCCTTTATGAAAATCCCGCCCGTATACATCGTCGAAACGGACGATGTCGTCCTCTCCGAGGTAGGAGCCGGTCTGAATTTCAATAAGCTCCAAAGGGATGCGTCCGGGGTTTTCCACTCTGTGGACAGCGCCCAAAGGGATGTAGACGGATTCGTCCTCCCTGACGATGCTCGTATCCCCGGCCAAGGTGACCCTGGCCGTGCCCCGCACCAGAATCCAGTGCTCGGATCGGTGGTGGTGCATCTGCTTGGAGAGTATCCCGCCAGGTTTCACCACAATGAGCTTGACCTGAAAACGCTCGCCCGCGACCAGGTTTACAAATGAACCCCACGGCCTGAAGACGCGCAGATGATTGTCCGCTTCATACCGCCCGCGTTTCCTCAGTTCCTCAAGCACAAGACGCACGTCCTGGCTGCGCCCGCGCGGCATGACCAGCACGGCGTCGGAGGTTTCAACGACATCAATGCCGTCGATGCCCAAAACGGCCACAAGCCTGTGTTCGGCATGCACATAGCTGTTTTTCGCGTCCACCTGCACGATGTCCCCGCGCAGCACGTTGCCGGCAGCGTCCCTGGTCCCGGACTCATAAAAGGATTCCCAGGAACCCATGTCGCTCCAAGCCGCATCAAGGCGCGCCACGCAGGCCCTCTTCGTATGCTCCATCACCGCATAGTCCATGGAGATGCCGGGACAGGCGGCGAACTCCGCTTCGGGAAAGCGGATGAAATCCAGGTCCTTCATGCGGCCGTTCCATACCGAACGACATATTGCGCAGACCTCGGGGGCATGGTTCTCAAGTTCCTCCCAGAACACCGAGGCCCTGAACATGAACATGCCGCTGTTCCACAAACAGTTTCCATCCGCAAGCATGGTCCTTGCGCCCTCTTCGTCCGGCTTTTCCACAAACTTTCCGACCTCGAAGAGGCCGGGACAAATCTCCCGGCCTGTGCGGATATAGCCGAAGCCTGTCTCCGGCCTGCCCGGCTTCACGCCGAACACCGCTATCTTCCCCGCCTGCGCTCCGCGCGCGGCGAGACGCACGGCATCGGCAAAGGCTTCCACCGGCTCGATGACATGGTCCGAACTCAGGACCAGGATCAGGGGGTCATCGCGCTCCATAGAGGCGCACAGGGTTCCAAGGGCTATGGCCGGGGCGGTATTGCGCCCTGCTGGCTCCAGAAGTATGGAGGCCCTGTCCCCGCTTTCCGCCAGCAGCCCCAGCTCCTGCAAGGCGGTTGCGGCCAGGAAGCGGTGTCCCTCGTTGCAGATCGCTATGGGCGGCGCGCAATCCGGCAGGGAAAGAGCACGGGCGACCGTGCGGGTAAACAGGGTGTCTCCTCCCAGATCCATAAACTGTTTGGGATAAAATCCGCGCGACAGAGGCCAGAGACGGGTTCCGCTGCCGCCGGACAAGATGAGCGGGTAAATCTTTTCCAAGACAGTTCTCCTCTTTGTCAGAGCTTCGCGCGCGCCCAGCGCGCGAGTTTGTCCGCCTCCCTGATCAGAGAGAGATGGTCAAGGGCGAGATAGGCGCCGTCCTTGTATAAAATCCGACCTTCGACCATGCACAGGCGCACCTCCTGTCCGCAGGCGGAGTACGCCGGAAGGGAGACGGGATTGTACACGGGCAGCAAATTCGGGGAAGTCAGGTCGAGGGCGATGAGGTCCGCCGGGCATCCGGGAACAAGCCTCCCCAGTTCCGGCCAACCCAGAGCCGAGGCCCCGCCCAGAGTGGCCATGTCCAGCACTTCCTGGGCCGTGCAGACCGTCGGGTCCTGACTGTATACTTTGTGCAGCAGAGCGCAGGCGCGCATTTCCATAAAGAGATTGAGGCTGTTGTTGCTGGCCGCTCCGTCCGTGCCAAGGCCGGGCAGAATGCCGCGCCGCAGCATGGCCGGGACCGGCGCCACCCCGGAGGCCAGCTTCATGTTGCTGCCGGGATTGTGCGCCACCTTGGCCCCGGAAGCCGCGATCTCGTCCAGTTCCTCCTCGTTGAGCATGACACAGTGCGCGAAGGTGGTCGATGGACCGAGCAGCCCCAGTTCGCGGCAGTAGGCCAGAGGACGCAGGCCGTTTTCCTCAAGGCAGGCCCGCACTTCGCGCCCGGTCTCGCTCAGGTGGATGTGCAGGGGCAGACCCAGTTCCGCGGCCAGCTCGGCGCTGGCGCGCAAGACATCGGCTCCGGCGGTATAGACGGTGTGCGGCATCACAGCAACACGGAGCCTGCTGTGACCCTTATAACGCAAAACCTGGGCGCGCACCTTTTCATGCGCGGCTTCATACCCCGGGGACGCCGGGGTGGGGAAGGAAAAAACGGCCTCGCCCAACAGGACGCGCAGCCCGGATTTGTCCGCAGCCGCAGCTACGCTGTCCTCAAAAAGGTACATGTCCGCAAAGGCCGTGCAGCCGAAACGGGTCATCTCCGCGCAACCGATCAGCGCGCCCATTTCGGTTATTTCCGCCGTAAGCCTTTGTTCATTCGGGAAAATATACCTGGTCAGCCACTCTTCCAAAGGCATGTCGTCGGCCAAACCGCGGAAAAACGTCATGGGACAATGGGTATGGGCATTGATCAGCCCGGGCATGATCAAAGACCGCCCGAGATCCAGGCGCTCTCCGGGCCGCAGGTGAGCAAGCTCCTCCTGGCTTCCCAAGGCGGCAATCCTGCCGTCGTGCACGGCGATGGCGGCCTTTTCCAGAACCCGGCGCCCGCTGTCCTGAGTCAGAGCCAGATCCGCCGTGAGCAGCAGATCACAATCCGTTAGAGGCTGAGGGATGGGCACTGGTTTTGTCTCCGGTCGCTTTGGGCCTTGCGCCATGTTTATATTATTCCCTACAATGTCCGCAAGGCCCGCCGACGCAAAAAAACGCGCCGTGCGCCTTGTTCCACGCGAAGCCTGCGGTTTCAGGCGAGGCTTCCGCATCGCCCGCGGGGCAGATGCGATAAGGCGCGTCTGCCCCGCGGCTTCAGTCCGGGCCTTGACGAGTGTGTTTTTTACCTTTATGCATAGCCATCCCCTGTACGGGCTGTGTAAACAGGGGAAATGGAGAAAAAATGGACGGTCCTTGGACGTTTCCGCTTTATAACAACAAAATCGATAATATTAATGCGTTTGTCAATTAGTGCGTTTGTCAATTAACGCAATTTCCGGCATACAAGTCCCGGCTTTTATGATTACGCAACAATATATCCGGATGTAAGCGATCCATGAGTGTACGGGAATATTTTCACAGTCGCAGGGAAACAATAGTCCGCCTGTGGACGGAGGCAGTCTATACCTTATATCCATTTGAAACTACTGGCTTTTTAAGAACAAGACAGGATCCTTTCGCCAATCCGGTCGCGGACATGACGCGGGAAGCCGGTTCAGTCATCTACGACGCGGTCGCCGGTGCGGACATAAAAATCGAAGACATAAAAAACGCCCTGGATCGCTTTGTGAAATGGCGAGCCGCGCAGCAAGAAGCGCCAAGCCGGGGAATCGGCGTTTTGCTGTTGATGAAACCGATTCTGCGCGAAGAGGTCCTGCCGGGTCTGGCCGGGCAGGGAAACATCAAGGACTATCTCGACGCGGAATCCAGGCTGGATACCCTGGCGCTTCTGGCCTTCGACATGTATCTGGCGGCGCGTGAAAAACTGGCGCAGGCGCGCGTCAAGGAAATACGCCTGCGCTATGCCCAGCTTGAACGCTGGGCGCAAGGACGCCTGACCGGTTCCTGCGCAAAAGAGGCAAAGCAAGCGGAAAACCCGGAACGGGAAGAGTCCGGAAACCGTCCGCTCCACCCGCAACCGCTTTCCGCGCCGCCCGACGACGACGATGCGGGCAAGAAACGCGACCGCAAAGAACGAGGTAAAGAATGCTCTCATCATTGCTGCTGGTCCTCCTCATAGGGGCCGCCGCCTGGGCCGGGGCACAGGCCGGGTTTTACCTGCTCCTCGGCGCGGTCCTGCCCTATTCGGCGGTTCTCGTCTTCATCGCCGGGCTGGTCCGGCGCATGATCTACTGGGCCGGATCGCCCGTTCCCTTCACTATTCCGGTAACCGGCGGACAGGAGGAATCACTCGGCTTCATAAGGCAGGCGAAAACCGACTGTCCGAGCGGCGCGTCCGGGGTATGGGCGCGCATGTTTTTTGAAGTCGCGTTCTTTCGTTCCCTTTTTCGGAACACCTCGGCCGAGATACAGGAAGATTGCCTGCTGACAAAGGGACCGCGCTCCATCTACAGTTCCTCGAAATGGCTGTGGGCCTTCGCCCTGCTTTTCCACTACAGCATTTTGCTGGTTTTTCTGCGCCATTTTCGCTTTTTCATGGAACCGACGCCTTCTTGCATACGTTTTCTGGAATCCCTGGACGGCATCATGGAGTTGGGTTCGCCGCGCTTTTTCCTTAGTGCGGGACTCATGCTCGCGGCGCTCTTTTTTCTGCTCGGGAGACGATTTTTTAACGAAAGGCTGCGCTACATCTCCCTGCCCGGCGACTATTTCCCCTTGCTCCTGCTAATCGGCATTGCCGGGACGGGCATCTGTCTGCGCTATTTCGACAAGGCGGACACGACCGCGATCAAGGTCTTCATTATGAGCCTCACGCATTTCGCGCCGGTTTCGCCGCAGGGACTCTCCCCTCTGTTCTTTACGCATCTTGCGCTTGTGTGCGCCCTGCTGCTCTACTTCCCCTTTTCCAAACTCACGCACATGGTCGGGATATTTTTCAGCCCCACGCGCAACGCGCCCAACAACTCGCGCCGAGTGCGGCGTGTAAACCCATGGAACCCGCCTGATCAGTATTTCACTTACGCCGAGTACGAGGATCTTTACCGGGAAGCCATGGCCGAAGCCGGCCTGCCCCTGGAAAAGCAGCCCGACGGGACGTAATTCTGTTCCAGTGGGATGTCACGCCTGATCTGTCGTAACAGGCGTGAGGACTGCTTCGCGGATGTCCGAAAAATTACAGTGCGCATTTATCCGGGAAAGGAGACTTCAGCATGGCAAAATTACCGCCGCCCCAAACCCTCATCGCCGACCGGCCGTCTTTTCCGGATCAGCCCTGGTTCGACACGAGGCCAAGCTTCGCTCCGGGGAACTTTTGCTATCCCGCGAAAAAAGAAACCATGGAAACTCTGCACATGCCCAATCCCCACGAGTGGGATCCGGCGGCGGACGACTGGGGACTGCCGGACGACTGGGAGCGCATTCTCTGTGACGCCTTTGCCGAAAGGCTTGAGAAACACCGCTCTCTCAAGCTGTTTATGGACATCTGCGTGCGCTGCGGGGCCTGCGCCGACAAATGTCACTTTTTCCTCGGCACCAACGACCCAAAGAACATGCCCGTCCTGCGGGCCGAGCTTCTGCGTTCGCTTTACCGCCGCAGCCACAGCCTGTCCGGCAGGGTGCTCGGCAAAGCGGCGGGGGCGCGTTCCTGGGACAAAGGCGTCGTCAAGGAGCTTTTCTATTACGCCTACCAGTGTACCGAATGCCGCCGCTGTTCCCTGTTCTGTCCCTACGGAGTGGACACGGCGGAAATCACCATGATCGTGCGTGAACTGCTGCACGAGGTTGGACTGGGCACACACTGGATCATGGATCCCGTCAAAAATTGCAGCTTCACCGGCAACCACCTGGGCATCCAACCCCATTCCTTTGTGGAAATAGTGGAAATGCTGGCCGACGACTGTGAAACTGTCACCGGCATCCGCCCCAAAACGCCCTTCAACAAAAAGAATGCCGAAATACTCTTCATCACCCCTTCCGGAGACGTGTTCGCTGACCCCGGAATCTACACCTTCATGGGCTACCTGCTGCTCTTCCACGAGCTTGACCTTGACTACACCCTGTCCACCTACGCTTCGGAGGGGGGCAACTTCGGCTCCTTCGTCAGCTTCGACATGGCGAAAAAACTCAACGCCAAGATGTACGCCGAGGCGAAACGCCTGAACGTGAAATGGCTGCTGGGCGGAGAATGCGGGCACATGTGGCGGGTGGTCAACCAGTACATGGGCACTTACAACGGGCCGGCACCGGCCAACACGACGCCGCCGATCTCCCCCCTGACCGGGACTGTCTTCAAAAACGCGGCTTCTACTCGAATGGTGCACATCGCCGAGTTCACCGCCGATCTCATCCACAACGACAAGCTCAACCTGGATCCAAGCCGCAACGACCACTTGATCTCCACCTTCCATGATTCCTGCAATCCCGCGCGCAGTATGGGGCTTCTTGACGAACCGCGCTATGTGCTGAGGGCCGTCTGCAACAATTTCGTGGAAATGCCGGAGAACACCATCCGCGAACGGACTTTCTGCTGCGGGGCGGGCTCCGGCCTGAACACGGAGGAAATCATGGAACTGCGCATGCGCGCGGGCATGCCCCGCGGCAACGCCCTGCGCTATGTGCAGCAAAAATTCGGCGTCAACCATCTGGCCTGCATCTGCGCCCTGGACCGCGCCACCCTGCCGCCGCTCGCGGACTACTGGGCGCCGGGGGTAACCGTAAGCGGCCTGCACGAACTGGTGGGCAACGCCCTGATCATGAAGGGCGAGGGCCGACGCACGATGGACCTGCGTCAGGAAGACCTGCCCGGCGTGGACGACGCCGAGCCCGAAGAGCCGGGGGAGGACGGATAAATGTACAACGCCAGACCGGTGCTTGCCGGGATAGCCATAGTCGCGGTCCTGTTCAGCGCCCCTTTCTGGGTGGGACGGCTGGGGCGAGATTACAAAGACGCCGGCATCGTGCCGCCGAAAGACGAAAAAAACTGTATCGAGGATACGGAGCTCATGCGCTCCAGGCACATGCAGCTGCTCAACGAGTGGAGAGACGAGGCCCTGCGCGGGGAAAACCGCTCCTACACCGCCGCAGACGGCAGAATCTGGACTGTAAGCCTGCAGAACACCTGCCTGAGCTGCCATGCCAACTACCGCGAATTCTGCGAGCGATGCCACGAGGCCAGCAGCGTCTATCCCTATTGCTGGACCTGCCATGTCATACCCGTGGAGATCAAAAAATGAACAGACGCGGCTTTATAAAAGCGGCCGGACTGTCGGCTTTCGCCCTGATCGGCGGCGCGGCCCCCTTTGACGAAGCTTTGGCCGGGATCGCCCCCGGACGGTACGGCAGGAACGAAAAAGCCTTGCGCGCGAAGCGCTGGGGCATGGTCGTCAAAACGCGCGAATTCAGAAGGCCGGAAGACTACGCCTTTCTTGCCGATGTCTGCCGCAAAGAGCACAACGTACCGCGCATAGACGGCCCCCAGAACGTCAAATGGCTGTGGCACGACACCTTCGCGCGCGTCTTTCCCGACGCCGTGAACGACTATCCGGACGAGAGGACTCGCTCTTCCGTCTTTCCCCTGCTGTGCAACCATTGTGACAACCCGCCCTGCGTGCGCGTCTGCCCGACCGGGGCCACCTACAAGACCGAAGACGGCATTGTGGCGATAGACTACCACCGTTGCATAGGCTGCCGCTTCTGCATGGCCGGCTGTCCTTACGGGGCGCGCTCTTTCAACTTCAAAGACCCCCGCCTGTTCCTGCCGGATCCGCCTCCGAACCCGGCTTTTCCGACGCGCATGATCGGGGTGGTGGAAAAGTGCAACTTCTGCGCGGAGCGTCTGGCCGTCGGCCGGATGCCGGCCTGCGTCGAGGCCTCGGACGGCCGCATCCTCTTCGGGGATCTGGAAGACCCGGAATCCGGGCCGCGCCGGGCGCTGGCCGCAAACTACAGCATACGCCGCAAGCCATCTCTCGGCACCCGGCCCGGCGTTTATTACATCATCTAGGAGGCCGGACCATGCTCGAAAAACTGCTTTCCGGTCCGAAGACCTACTATCTGTGGCTTCTCTTTCTGCTCTGCCTCATCGCCGGCAGCGGCCTGGTCTACCTGCAACAGCTACGGGAAGGGCTTTCCCTCACCGGCATGAGCCGGGACGTATCCTGGGGCCTGTATATCTCGCAGTTCACCTATTTTGTCGGGGTCGCGGCATCGGCGGTCATGCTGGTGCTGCCGACCTATTTCCACCACTACAAAAAATTCAGGCGCATGATCATTTTCGGCGAATTCATGGCCGTGGCGGCGGTGGTCATGTGCGCCCTGTTCATCGTGGTGGATTTGGGGCAGCCGCAACGCATGCTGAACGTCATGCTCCACCCCGCGCCGTCTTCAGTCATGTTCTATGACATGCTGGTGCTCACCGGCTATCTCGCGCTAAACGTCGTCATCGGCTGGACGACACTGGAAGCCGAACGCCTGGAAACTGAACCCCCGAGATGGATAAAGCCGCTTGTCTATCTTTCCATACTCTGGGCCTTTTCCATCCATACCGTCACGGCCTTCCTCTATGCCGGCATTCCCGGCCGCCATTACTGGCTTACCGCCATCATGGCCGCCCGCTTCCTCTCTTCGGCCTTCTGCTCCGGCCCGGCGCTGCTGCTCTTGCTGCTCTTCCTCGTGCGGCGTCTGACAGGCTTCGATCCCGGCCGGGAAGCCGTAAAAACCCTGACCACCATCATTGTCTATGCCATGTGCGTCAATGTCTTCTTCTACCTGCTGGAGTTGTTCACCGCCTTCTACAGCGGCATCCCCGGACACAGCGAACCCATAGCCTTACTCTTTGCCGGGCACGGGGGGCATTGGGTAAGCCGCTGGATGTGGGCCGCGGCGGCTATGGCCCTGCTGTCCCTGGCGCTTCTGCTCCCTCCTTCCCTGCGGGAGCATCGGGCGATTTTGCCCGCGGCGCTTGCCCTGCTGGTGGCCGCCACCTGGATCGACAAGGGATTAGGGCTTTTGATCGGCGGCTTCACGCCCAATATGTTCGAGGAGATCACCTTGTATACGCCGACAGGCAGTGAAATAACCATCGCGCTCGGCGTGTGCGCCGTCGGCGCTCTGGTGCTGTCACTGCTGTGGAAGATGGCCTTGGGAGTAAAAAAAGAAAGCAGGGATTTTGCCGGCTAGAGCAATTTCACTTTGAAATCGCTCTGGCTGCCGCGCGAGCGGACGCCCGCCGCGAAGGCGCAAGCGCAAAATGCTATAAGCGTACAGGGCACTGGACCCGCCCGGCTTCTTCCAAAATCCGTCCGGCGTCCTCCAGGGAGAGTTCGAATCCGGTCCAGAGACGGAATTGCGCAACGGCTTGGGCGGCGAAAAATCTTGTTCCGTCCAGGCAGGCCAGTTCCCGCTCCTGCGCCGCCGCGAGAAATGGGGTCAGGCGGGGGGCATACACCAGATCATAAACCAGGGAAGGGGCGGCCGTGTCCTTGTCGGCCCGTGACCTTCCCCCCTCTTTTCGGCAAAGCATGGCGAAAGCCTCATCGGGGAGCGGATTTTTACCCGGATGCGCGCCCTGCATGCCGAGCGGCGTCGTATTGACCACCAGCACTCCCTGTTCCCCGTTCAGGGCTGAAACCCGATCTTCCCAGGCCAGGGCCGAAACCCTCGTTGCCTTCTCCCAGGGCAGGGCGGCCAGCAACTCGCGCGCCTTTTCCGGACGGCGGGCCGCTACGCTGACCTTTGCAAAATTCATTTCCCGCAAGCCGGCCAGCACGGCGCGGGCAGCCCCGCCGGCCCCGAGGACCAGGGCTTCTGCCGGGAGTTCAGCCTTGGTCGCGTACTCGCGCAGCGGCAAAAGAAATCCGGCTATATCCGTATTGTCCCCAAAGGCCCCTCCCCTGGCGAAAAGCACGGTATTCACAGCCCCGGCCAGGCGAGCCCGGTCGCTGATCCGGTCCAGGAAAGGGAGCACGTGCTCCTTGTAGGGAATGGTCACGCTCAACCCCGCCAGCGGCAGGGCGCGCGCGGCCTGGAAAAATTCCGGCAGATCCTCTTTTTGTCTTTCAAAAAGACAGTACACGCCGGGGTAGCCGGCGCGGACGAAAGCCAGATTGTGAAAAGCCGGGCTTAAGCTGTGGCCCACGGGATACCCGAGAATTCCGTAGAGATGCCTGGGTTTCAAGGGGAAGCCGGGTATGCCGTCGGGATGCATATCCGTGTCGCCGGGGCAGGTGTCGGCATGGCCGGGATATGTGCCAGCGTTACCAGGGCGGATGTCAGCGCCGCCGGAACTGATGTTTGCCGCGCCGGGACGGGCTTTAGCGCCGTGGTCGTGCCCTGCGCTCATATCACCTTGTTCAGGGAGTATTCTATGATGCCCTGGGCTCCGGCCTCCACCAACCTGGGGATGAGTTCCCTCACTACGCTGGTTTCAATCACTATTTCCAGAGAGAGCCAGTCGGAATCGTGCAAGTGCGCGATGGTCGGGGAATTCAGGGAGGGCACGAGGGACAGAATTGCGTCCAGCTTGGGCGCCGGGACATTCATCTTGACCCCCACCAGGGATTCAGCCCGCAGGGCGCCTTGCAGGAGCATGGTGATCTGTTCGATTTTTCTGCGTTTCCAAGGGTCGGCCCAGGCCTCGCGGTTGGCGATCAGCTGGGTGTTGGTAGTCAGGACCTCGTCGATGACGCGCAATCCGTTGGCCCGGATGGTGGCGCCGGTTTCCGTGACTTCCACTATGGCATCGGCCAGACCTTCTATGACCTTGGCCTCGGTCGCCCCCCAGGAGTAGTTTATGGTCACGGGGATATTGCGCGCTTCAAAATATTTCCGGGTGAGTCCCATGATTTCCGTGGCAATGCGTTTGCCAGCCAAATCCTCCGGCCTGTGGTAGGGTGAATCCCCGGCGACGGCCAGAACCCAGCGGGCCGGGCGATTGCTCAGCTTGGAGTAGACCAGATCCGCCGCGACGACCAAATCCGCGCCGCTTTCCATAGCCCAGTCCTTGCCGGTGAGGCCGGCGTCCAGAATGCCTTCGCCGACGTACATGCCCATTTCCTGCGGACGGCAGAGGCTGATGGAAAGCTCCGGGTCGTTGACCGCCGGAAAATAATTGCGGTGCTGCATGGAAATCTTCCATCCGGACCTGGCGAAGAGGGCGAGTGTGGCGTCTTCCAGAGAACCCTTGGGGATAGCCAGTTTCAGAGTTTGCCCGGACATTATTTATAGACCTCCTCAGGGTCGAAGACCAAGGGCGAGCAGAAGGCGACGCTTCCGCTTCGCAGTTCGCGGAAAAAACAGCTCCTGTAGCCTTCATGGCAGGCGGCGCCGCCGATCTGCTCAACACGTAAAAGCAGTGCGTCGCTGTCGCAGTCCAGGCGCGCGGATACCACCTTCTGCACATGCCCGGAGGTGTCACCCTTGTGCCACAGTGCTTTACGGCTCCGGCTCCAGTAATGCGCCTCCCCGCTCTCCAGGGTTTTTTTCCAGGCATCCTCGTTCATGTAGGCCAGCATAAGCACTTCGCCGCTTTTATCATCCTGGGCGATCACCGGGATCAGCCCCCCGCCTTTTTCGAAGTCCGGAACGAAACCCACGGCCCCCTCCATGTTCTTCATATATCAACTCCTTGTTTTCGGCGAAAATCCGGTTTTCACTCCCGGAAATTCACTCGTCGGCCGCTTCACGCCGCATGAGGTCAATCTCCATTTCCAAGGCGGCGAGCAACGCCGCGCGATCTCCGCTGACGCTACGGGAAATTTTTCCCTTGCGGAAAATCAGGCCCTTGTCCCGCCCGCCCGCTATGCCGACATCGGCCTCGCGCGCTTCTCCCGGACCGTTGACCACGCAACCCATCACGGCCACAGTGAAATGCTCCGCAAGACCCTGCAATTTGTCCTCAACGGCTTCAGCGAGCCCTATGAGGTCGATTTCCGTGCGTCCGCAGGTCGGGCAGGAGATTATTTCCGGCCCGCGCCGCCTCAGGTTCAGAGCCCCCAGAATATGATAGGCGGCCGCGACTTCCCGCACCGGGTCGTGCGTGAGCGAAACTCTTATTGTATCCCCAATTCCTTCAGAGAGCAAGATGCCTATGCCCAGTGCCGATTTCACGAGGCCGCGCGCCAGGGTGCCGGCTTCTGTGACGCCGAGATGCAGGGGATAGGCGCAACGTTTCGCCGCCAGACGGCAGGCGGCTATGGTGCTCATGACGTCCGAGGATTTCAGGGAGAGCTTGATATCCTCGAAGCCGCGCCGCTCAAGGAACAGCGCGTGGTTGAGCGCGCTCTCCACCATGGCTTCCGGCCCCGGCCCTCCATAGCGTTTGAGCAGGTTTTTTTCCAGGGAACCGGCGTTTACCCCTATCCTTATGCTGGCCCGGTGCGCCTTGGCGGCGTCTGCTACCCTGGCGAGCCTTGTTTCTCCGCCGATGTTGCCGGGGTTGATGCGCAGAGCGGCCGCTCCCGCCTCCAGAGAAGAAACGGCGAGGGCGCTGCTGAAATGGATGTCGGCTATGACCGGCAGGGGAGAAAGCGCGCAGATGCGGGGCAGGGCGGCGATTGCCCTTTCGTCCGGCACGGCCACGCGCACCAGTTCGCAACCGGCTTCGGCAAGGCGCCCGATTTGCTCCAGCGTGGCCTCTGCATCGCGGGTATCGGTGTTGGTCATGCTCTGCACTACAACAGGAGCGCCGCCGCCGACCTGAACCCGGCCGATATGGATGGCTCTTGTTTCTCTCATGTCCGTCTTGCGTGGAAAAAATCGCGCAACAGTTTCGCGCACTCGTCTTCCAGCACCCCGCCCAGGCGCCAGACCCGGTGGTTCAGAAAAGGCAGGTCCAGTCCGTCCAGGCAAGAGTCCACCGCTCCCGCGGCAAAGTCGCGGGCGCCGTAGACCAGGCCGGCCAAGCGGGCATGGGGCAGCGCTCCGGCGCACATCAGGCATGGCTCCAGGGTGGAGACAAGAAAACATCCTTCAAGACGGGTGTTTCCGATCCTACGCGCGGCCTGCCGCAGGGCGAGCATTTCCGCGTGCGCCGTGGGGTCGCGCCGGCCCTCGACCTCATTGCCGGCCCGTCCCGATATGGCGCCGTCCCGGCAGACAAGCAAGGCTCCGATTGGCACTTCGCCGCGCCGTCCTGCCGCTTCTGCCTCATACAGGGCTTCGCGCATGAGCTCATCCCAGCCGGAAAATCCGGGCGGCGGAGGCGGGATGATGCGATCCGGCGGCATTGGGTTCGCGATTTACCGGTCTACTTGTGTCCGTAACGCAGCACTTCCTCGGGCAGGATGCCAGGGTGGCGCTTGCGCCAGCGGGCAAGGGCCTCGCGCACCGGCTGGTCGGGGATTTCAAGCTCGAAGCCTATGTCCGGGTGTTCCGGGTTGTCGGCTATGGACCAGGGGTCTATCGTCGTATGCATGATCTCCAGTATCCATTGCAAAAGCTGGGTCACCGGCGCCTCGGCCAAGGTGGCCAGCATGACCCGCGCCGTTTCCGCTTCGCGCGGAAAAGGGCATTCCCAGACGCGCCGGGCCATGTCCACCAAGTCCAAGGCGGGGGAGGCCATCTCGTCCACTATTTCTTCCAGTTGATCCTGGCTGCCGGAGCCGCATTCGCAGAGATCCCGCATGGCCTCACGCATGGCCGGGGCGCATTCCTTGAGCATGCGATCAAGGTCCAGGCACAGATCAAAGGGGTTGTCCGAGCCTTCGGCCGACAGTTCCTCTCCCCCGGAAAGTTTCAGGGGCGGCTGGGGAATGGGACGGATGAGTATCCCTGCGGCCAGACTGTGCGACAGGGGGCTCAGGGCTTCAGCCAGATTACGCAGAAACTCGGGGGAAACTCTCATGGCCCGCGCCTCAGTTGAGAATGTAGCGCATGGGATTGACCGGCACTCCGCGCACGTGCACTTCATAGTGCAGGTGCGGGCCGGTGCTGCGTCCGGTATTGCCCAGGTAGCCGATAACGTCGCCGCGCTGCACATAATCGCTCACGTTTACCGAGGCCTTGGAAAGGTGAGCGTAGCGGGTGGCTATGCCGTTTCCGTGGTCAATGGTTATGCAGATGCCGTAGGCCCCGTCCGGCCCGGAAAACGTCACCGCCCCCCGCGCCGGGGCGCGAATCGGAGTACCGATGCGATTTGATATGTCAAGGCCCTGGTGCATGCGCTCGGAACCGGAAAAGGGCGAACGCCGCAGGCCGAACCCTGAGGTCAGCGTCCCTCGCGCGGGCCAGATTGACGGGGTGGAGAGCAGGGAATCCTTGTTGCTGCGCAAAAGCGTGACGAGAGTCTGCTGTCCGACCTCCTCAAGACTTACCGAACCCGAGAGTTCGTCCACCACGCTGTGCAGCCGGCGCATGAAGAGCTCGCGGTGCCTGGCGAGGAGCAGGGGGTTGACCATGTCCCCGGCGCGCGCCTGGGTTTCCGCGCGCTCCTCGCTATCCTCGGGCGTGTCCTTGTCCACGTTCAGGAGCACGCGCAGTTTGGAGTCGAACAGTTGCACCCGGCGCACGTCCTTTTCAAGGCTTTCGACCTTGCCCGCAAGGCTCAATATCTGGGCGGTCTGGACGCGCAGGAGCTTTTGCGCGTCGGCCAGCCTGCGGGCCAGTACAGCGGATTCCGTATAATAACCGAAAAAATACACGGCCGAACCAATTGAGGCGCAAACAAGCAGGAATATGAAAACTCCGAACCAGCCGCGCATGCGCAGCTTGCGGAAACCGCCTTCCCGATCCTTGAAAATTACTATGTGGTAGTTTTTAAACAAAGCGGCCCTAAGTTAATCAGGCTTGTTATCCTTGCGCCTTTTATCCAGAAGGGCGCGCGTGAGCCCGGCCAGAAACCCGGCCAAAGCGCCCGTGCCCACCGCTAAGAACATATTGGAACCATAGCCGGAAACGACGTATAATGCGCCGACCGCGCCTCCGATCAGGATGCCCCTGGCGAGGCGATCGCCTATGGACACGGCTTTTCCCGGACTGAAGCTGGATGCTGTCTCATTTTCCCATTCTAGCAATTTGCCGCCCTGAACACAATGTATATTTTCCCGGCCGCGCTTTTTCACCGGCCCTCTTCAGCTCGCGCGGAGGGAAAACAGACGCGTTCCGGAACCGGAATGCGGGTCCCTTGTCCTTGGACCTTTTTTCTTTGGAGCCATTTTTCGTGCGCACGGAGGGAAAATATTCCATTTCTTTAATAATAATGTTTGACGCAGGATATAGGGCGAGGTAATATTTTACAAGGAAGTCGGGACCCGGCACGCTTGCTGGTTGCCGTACGGAAAACTGTACATCACCCGCAAGGCCGTTACGCCGCATGGCGGCGCGAGTCAGCCGGAAACGCGGTTTTCGGCTGAGGTTCCTGCGTTGAAAAGTTTACTTTTCAACGCGCATATCTGTAAACGGAGGTTCACCATGCGCAAGAAGATCCTTGTAGTGGACGACGAACTCCATATCCGCCTGTTGTACCAGGAAGAACTGGAAGGCGGCGAGTATAGCGTTGCGCTCACGGACGGCCGTACCCCCATAATGGAAGTGATAGCCAAAGAGAAGCCTGATGCCGTGATTCTCGATATAAAGCTCGAGGGCAATCCCTTGACCGGTTTGGATATTCTGCAGATCATCCGCGCCGCCGACAGCAGTCTGCCGGTGATTTTAAGCACCTCTTACGACAGCTTCCAATACGATCTCAAATCCATAGCCGCCGATGCCTATGTCGTCAAATCAGTCGATCTGACCATGCTGAAGGACACGATCAAGCGGGTGCTTGCGGGGAAAAAGGCTTGACGGGTTTATCGCCCACGGTTCACCATGAATGAATTCACTGCATCGCTTCTCCATTTCGGGCTGGCTTTCGTGCCAGCCCTTTTCGGTATAATATGCCATGAGGTCGCCCACGGGTACGCCGCCTTCAAAATGGGCGACCCCACCGCCAAACACCTGGGCCGGCTTACCTTGAACCCCATAAAACATATAGACCCGATGGGTCTGGGGGTTTTCGTCTTCACGGCGCTGTTCAGTCCCTTTATTATCGGCTGGGCCAAGCCGGTGCCGGTGCAGACCCGTTTTTTCAGAAATCCGCGTCTGGCTTCGATACTGGTTTCCCTGGCCGGTCCCCTGAGCAATTTCCTGACGGCCTGCTTCTTCGCCCTGATTTTGAAATTTACGCTCAATCTGGCTCAGGCCGGGCTTTCCACCTCAATCGTGCTGCTTTTGATCGCCCAGTCGGCCTGGCTGGGCATTTCCATCAACTGCGCCTTGTGCTGGTTCAATCTCATGCCCATCCCCCCGCTTGACGGCAGCCATATTCTGGCAGGGATACTGCCGCGCACTCTCGCTTTTGCCTATATGCAGCTCGGCCGCTACGGGATGTTCATCGTCGTTCTGCTCGTGGCCACGGGTTTTTTCCGCTATGTTCTCGTGCCGCTGATAAACGCCAGCGTTTATTTCATCACCCTGCTCTTCAGCGTTCCGGCCGGGCTGTTTTATGTGCAGAGGTTCTTCCATTCATGAAGGAGGATACGGTGTCGCAAGGCAAAACAACTTCCATGCTGAACAAGGACGCGGCCCAACGTAGTTTGTCCGGGATGCGCCCGACCGGATCGCTGCATATAGGGCATTATTTCGGAGCGATAAAAAATTGGCTCGCCATGCAGGATGAGCTGAAGAGCTTTTTTTTCGTGGCCGACTGGCACGCGTTGACCAGCGAGTATGCGGACGCCGCACGCGTAAGGGAATTCATTCCGGAAATGGTCAAGGACTGGCTGGCGGCCGGCCTGGATCCGGAGCGGGCGGTCATTTTTCAACAGTCGAAGATCAAGGAAACGGCCGAGCTGCACCTGATTTTGTCCATGATTACCCCGGTGAGCTGGCTCGAACGCTGTCCCACCTATAAGGAACAGTTGCAGCAGTTGAGCCACAAGGACCTCGGCACCTACGGCTTTTTGGGCTATCCGGTGCTGATGACCGCGGACATCATAATGTACCGTCCCCAGTGGGTGCCGGTGGGGCAGGATCAGGTCCCGCACCTGGAAATTGCCCGGGAGATAACCCGCCGTTTCAACAATTTCTACGGCGAATTTTTTCCAGAACCGGAGGCCCGCCTGACCCATCAGCCCAAATGTCCGGGGCTTGACGGGAGGAAAATGTCCAAAAGCTATAACAACGGCATTCTGCTCTCCGAGGGCATGGACACGATCACCCCCAAAATCCGGGAAATGCTCACGGACAAGGCCAGGCTGCGGCGCAAAGACCCCGGCAACCCGGAACACTGCAATCTTTTTCCCTATCATGAGTTGCTTACGGATGAGCAGACACAGTCCGAGATCCGCGAGGGGTGTCTTAGCGCAGGCATCGGTTGCGTGGACTGCAAGGCAATACTTTTGCGCGGGCTTGAGGCTTTTCTGGAACCCATGCGCGAGCGCCGCGCTTTTCTGGACGCGAAGCCGGGGTTCGTACAGGAAGTGCTGGAGGCCGGAAACGCGAAAGCCAGGGCCGAAGCCGTAAAAACCATGGAAGGGGTCAGGGATTTGATAGGGTTCTGATCTCATGACATTCTGC
>JAITRF010000077.1 GCA_031288535.1 Desulfovibrio sp.
GCGTATTTCCTTAACCATATCGGCAACGTCCTGTTCCGTTTTCAGACCAAGGCGTTCCGCTTCTCCAGCAAAGGCGGCCTGGACTTCTTTTAAGGCCAGATTAACGGAATTTTCCATAACGATCCGTCCATCCTGTTCCAGAAAGACAACTTTGTCGCCGTCTTTGACGCCTAGCTTGCGGCGTATTTCAAGGGGGATGGTGATCTGTCCGCGTGTGGTTATTTTCGCCAGTTCCATAGAATTCTCCTTTCAGCATTGGAATCAATGCTGTCCTTACTAATAAGATACATTTTTTTCCCGCAAAAGCAAGTCCGGCGTTCCTCCATAATCCATCGCGCTAGACATAACACAGTGTAAAAATTACTATTTTTGTGAAAACTTTGATGAAATATCGTTTCCCCACGGGTCGCTTATCCATATGTTTTTATTGGTATAATAAAAAATTTCTCTTATTTGCGTGGTGGATTATGGTTCTTGCCGCCTTCCGGGGTACGCGAGGTCGCGCATGGATCGCGCCAATCCGTCTACACCGTAAAAAATGGGCAAACGGCTGACCGTGGAAAAAGAACAGTCAAATGTTTTTTGGAGGATGCTCCGGGTGTTGGGATTTTCTTCAAGGCTCAATTATTGGGTGGAAATGGCTGTATTTGTAGCTTGACTAATTGGGTGTTTCTGGGTGTATAAATATGTACAACACCGACACGCTGAACATCCCGCCTGAACTCCTTGGCTTGACTGCGGAAATTGGCGAATTCAAAGGTGCATGGAAAGCATTGGGAACTCTTGCTCCAGAGCGGCTGTCAGCTTTGCGCCGGGTTGCCACCATTGAAAGCATCGGCTCTTCCACTCGTATCGAGGGGAGCAGGCTTTCCGACAGTGAAGTTGAAAAGCTGCTATCCAACCTTGCCATCAGCTCCTTTTCCTCGCGTGATGAGCAAGAGGTGGCCGGATATGCGGAAACCATGGAGCAAATTTTCAATCTTGGGAATATATTCCTCTAACGGAAAGCCATGTTCGCCAACTTCTGTTTTTAGAGGTTCCCTTATGGGCAGTTGCGCATGAAAAGGGAATTGGTGCGTCTGCCCTGCGGCGATGCGCAAGCATTACCTGAATCCTCGGGGTTTGTTCTGGCCGTGAATATCTCCGGCTTTGCCCCGGGGGCGTCCCAAGTCAGGCGGATCTGTCCGTCCTGCGCCGTGCTGTAGAGAGGAACGGCCAAATCCCGCAGTGCCTCGCGCACAGCGCGGGAAGGAAATCCCCAGGGATTGGCGAAGGCACAACTGGCCAAGGCGACAGAGGGGTTGACCGCCTCGTAGAAACCCGGCGCCATGCCGTTTCTGGAACCGTGGTGCGGCAGAACCAGAACTTTGGCGCGCACATCCACGGCTCTTCGCAGCATGTCCTGCAAGGCCGATGTTTCCGCGTCTCCGCAAATAAGGGCCAGAGAGCTGTCCTCCCAGACCAGGCGCAAAACCAGGGAAAGATTGTTGCCTTTTTCTTCCCCTGCCGAGGATGAGGCCGCATTTTTCCCTTCCGGCGGCCAGAGGACTTCCAGGCGCAGCCTGTGAGCAAGTTCAAGGACATCGCCCGCCCGAAGTTTTTGTCGCTTCAGGGAAGCGGCGGCTAATGCCGCATCTTCCCTCTGCGCCAGGAATGGCTGCGCGCGCTCGCCGTTGCTGAAATAACCGTCCACGGAAAAGCGTTCCAGAATATAGGGCAGGCCGCCAAGGTGGTCCGCGTCCGGATGACTGTTGATCGCTGCCTTGAGATTTGGCTTGGCCATGTAGGTCAGGGCGGGGGCGACAATGAAACGCCCGGCGTCAAAGGCGCCGAACGCGCCTCCTCCGTCAACCAGAACGCGTCCGCCGCCGCATTCGCCGTCCAGGCCCTTCCATGTCACCAGCACAGCTTGGCCGTGTCCCACATCCAGCACAGTCAGGGAGAGTGAAGTCCTGCCCGTATCGTAAAGTTCGGCGGTGACCGGGGCGAATATGAGGAGCAGCGCCGCAAACGGAGGGAAGGCGGTGCGGGCGAGGTTGCCGGAGAACGTGAGTCTCTCGCGTAGCGCGCGCCACGCGGCATAGAGCCTGTTAACAGCAAATGTTGACGCGCTTTGCAAGGATTTGCCGCGCAAGGCCTTGCCGTGGGACGCCAGCAGGCGGGCGTCTCCGGCGTAAATGCCATAGACGGCTTTGCAAAGGCCGGGCAAGGTGAGGCAGAGCAGCCAGAACGCAGCCATGCAGAGCCAGTGCGGACGCGGCAGCAGCGGGGCGGCCAGGACACCGGCGCCATCCAGTTTTTCCAGCAGACCAACGAGCGCCGCGCAGGGGAGAGAGGCAAGGTGGAGCGCCTTAACTCCTAAAACGGTAAAACCGAGACAGACGGAGAACAGGCCGCAAAAAGCGAGTGGAAGCACAAAAAATTCCAGCACGGGCAACCAGAGGAGATTCAAGGGAAAAAGCAGGCCGGAAAAGCCGAAAACGCGCAGGGTGAGAGGAAAAAGAATCGCCTGGATGCAAAGCGAAAGGGCCAGGATGGTGAAAGCGGCGCGTTTGAGCCTTGCGGCGCGCGGCAAGGTCTCGGCAAGGGCACGGCTCCGGTGCAGGCTTTGCCCGTTCCGGGGGCGTCCGTCTTCCAGGCTTTGCCCGGAATGGGGAAAAAGCCGCATGGACAGCGCGTTGATACTGGGCAGGCACAGGGCGATGACAGCTATGCACAGGGCCGAGAGTTGCAGGCTTATGTCGAAAAGAGCAAGGGGATTGCCGAGCAGGATAAGGCAGAGCGCGGCGCATAGCCCGTCCAGTATGGCGCGTGGCCGGTTCAAAAATACGATGAGCACGGAGAAAAACAGCATGTACGCGGCCCGCAGCAGAGGAAGCGGGGCCTGTCCGATCCAGAGGTAGAGCAGGGCGAAGGGGAGCGAAAGCAGCAGGGCCAGTTTCCGGCGCGGCAGCCTGTTTTGCAGTTGAGGACGGAAAAAAGTCAGAGCGCGCGCGAACATAGAACCGGCCAGAAGGGCGAACCCCAGATGCAGGCCGGAGAGGGCAAGGCTGTGGGATAAGGTGGCCTTGGCGAAGAGGTCTGCGCGGGCGCGGTCGAAATGCGAGCGGTCTCCGAAAATCAGCGCGGGCAGCATGCCTGCCGCCCCAGTGATGTTTCCCTCCTCCGAGCGGGGCAGGGCGGCGTAGAAAAGCGCGCGCGCCTTTTCCCGCATCCGCGCCGGCCATGCGGACAGGGGCGCGTCCTGGGCCTCATGATCCTTCCATTCCACGGCAGTTTTTCCGCTTCCCCTGGCCCTGAACCATATACCCTGGTCATGACGCCTGCGGTCCATGTCCTGCACGTCCGGGTTGAGCGGGTCGTGTTGCGGCAGTATCCGCAGAGAAGCTTCGACGATTTCACTGGGCAGAGGGGTGAATTTCGGCTTATCCCAGTTCCATAGCAAACGTCCTCGATAGGTCTCGGAGGTGCGGGACGGGTCTTCGGCTTCGTCCGGCGCGGGTAGAACATCCGTCAGGATGAGGCGCAGACCGTTGTCGGGCAAAGGGACGGCTTCGGCGACCCTGGCCCGGATGCGTACAGGCGGGGGAGGACGCATCTCGCCGTTGGCGTCCTGAACGGGCGCGGAATTTTTTTGCAGCCAGCCGGGAACGGGCGGCGGGCTGTTATCGCGCAGGGCGGCGTAGCCGCAGGACAGGCCGAAGGCCAGGACAAGACAGACGGCACGCGGCAGGTTGGCGGAACGTGGCCGGTCCAGAAACAGAACGCAAAGAAGCGCAAAAAGCCCCGCGCCGGGTTCGCGCAGGGCCAAAATGCCGGCTATGCCGCAAATAAGGCAGACTTCCGGGAAAAGCAGAAAGGCCAGGCCGGATTCCACCTTGCCGGGGGCGGGCTTCGGCTCATACGGGCCGGCAGGGTCAGGCGGCTCCGGCCGGGCGGCCAAAGCGTTCAGGTCTCGGTCCGTCCGCTCCGGAGTATTGTCCGCCGGCGCCTCGCCCTTGGCCGGATCAGCGGCCTCCAGAGACACGGGAAAACGTTCGGAGTTGGAGTCGGCATCAGGGGATATCCGCCCTGCAACTTTTCCCGATGCCATGGTTTCCCTTGAAAGCCGGTGCGGTTTAAGCTTTCACCCGCCGGATGCGCGCGCCGACGGCTTCCAGTTTGCGTTCGATGTGTTCATAACCGCGATCCAGATGATAGATGCGCTGCACCTTTGTCTGCCCCTTGGCCGCGAGCCCGGCGATCACCAAAGAGGCGCTGGCTCGCAAATCCGAGGCCATGACCGGGGCTCCGACCAGATGGGAGACTCCCCGGATTACCGCCCGGGAGCCGGAAAGGCGGATGTCCGCGCCCATGCGCGCAAGTTCGGGAACATGCATGAAGCGGTTCTCGAAGATTGTCTCCTCCACCGTGCTTGAACCCCGGGCCAGGGACATGAGGGCCATAAGCTGGGCTTGCATGTCCGTGGGGAAACCGGGATAAGGTCTGGTGGTCATATCCGTCCCGCGCAGGGGCGCGGACCGTGAAACGCGGACTCCTTCAGCGTGTTGACCAAAGCTGACGCCCATTTCGCCCATTTTGGTCATGACGGCCGTGAGTTCATCAAGGGGGCAGCCGAGGATTTCGCAATCTCCGCCAGTTATGGCGGCAGCGGCCAGAAAGGTGCCGGCCTCCACGCGATCGGGCATGACCCGGTATTCCGACCCGGCAAGTGAGCTTACCCCACGGATGTGAATGGTGTCCGACCCCTGGCCGGATATTCCGGCCCCGCAGGCTTTGAGGAAATTCGCCAGATCCGTGATTTCCGGCTCACGCGCGCAGTTGCGCAGGATGGTTTCCCCTTCCGCGAGTACGGCGGCCATGATCAGGTGTTCCGTCCCGCCCACGGTGGGGAAGTCAAAGGTGATGTCAGCGCCGCGCAGTCTTTTACAGCGGCCGACAATATAGCCGGAATCCAGTTGCAGTTCCGCGCCCATTTTTTCCAAAGCCCTGGTGTGTTGCTCGACGGGTCTTGCGCCTATGGCGCAGCCTCCGGGCAGGGCGACTTTGGCGAAACCCAGGCGGGAGAGGAGGGGACCCAACACCAAAACAGAGGCGCGCATGGTTTTTACCAGGTCATAAGGCGCTTCAGGGTTGAGATTTTCAATTTCCACACGGATGCTGTGCCCGGTTTCGTCGGTAAAGCGCGCCGGGCGCCCCAGCACTCCCAACATGGCATTGGTCGTGTTTATGTCGCGCAGTCGCGGCACATTATGGAAGGTAACCGGCGCATCCAGCAGGATGGCGGAAAAGAGTATGGGGAGGGCGGCGTTTTTCGAACCGCTGATCGGTATGTCGCCGCGCAGGGGCACGCCCCCTTCGATAAGCAGTTCTTCCAATTTCGCCTCCTCTATATAGCATTTTACGCTTGAGATTGTCATTTAACGGCGAAGCAAGTTCGCCTCGCGACAATCTCTCCGCGGGGATTTGCAGGCAAATTCCCGCAGAGAGATTTTTGCATTGGCCGCACGTCCCGGCGGGGCGGGAACGGTTTTTTTCAAAGAAACATGCGGTTGTCTTTTTTCCTGCACCAGTCGGCAAAGTCCGGAAAATGCCGCTTCAGAATGGCTCCGGCGTTGCTTTCGGCTTTGGCGTAGCGGTAGGCTGTTTTTTTGCCCGTGCCGACCCAGTGGGTCAGGTAGGGCTGCAGGTCCATGTTGCGCGCGCGCAGACCCTTGCGGTTCAGGTCCCTGAACCATGCCGCTGCCGTGTCCAGCAGGAGTGGCCCGCATTGTTCGAAGGCTCCGAAGGGCAGAATGTTTCCTTGGGGTATCACCAGGGCGCGCGTTTGTTCTACATCGACCATGCAGCTCCATTCATTGACCCGGCATTCCGGCAGGGGCCAGGCCATGCTTTGATAGTGTTCCTCCAAACTTTGCCAGTAAGGGCGCACGAAGCGCCCTGTCCTGAGCGCGGCCGCATACAGGGCGCGCAGGCCGGAGAAGTCGGGCTGAAAATCCGCATAGGAGTCCGGGGAGCAGGGGGCCGGAAAACCCGCGGCCAACGCAGTTTGTTCGTCTTTAGCCGGACAGTTCCAGCATTGGCCGATGCTGCCCACGGCAAAGCACCCGCCGATCCTCTCCAGCATGGCTTCTATGATGTCCGCCTTGATCAGTACGTCATTGTGCAGGATAAAGAGATATTTCTTGTTCGTTCGCTCAAAGGCGTATTCATAGCGGATACCGAGGCGGTAGGCGGGATCGTCGAGTTTTTCACGTTCCGGAGCCTTGCGGGCAAGCCAGTATCCGGGTTGGGAGACAATTATTCTGTCGCCCAGGCGCTCCTGAAGATATTGTGCGATTACGAAGGGGGCGGCCGTGTCGAAGCGTGAGCCGTAAGGTTCGAACTGCAAGTAGATGCGGTCGATGTGCGGGCCGGAAAAGCGCAGCAGAGACAGCAGACTTAGCGCGCTGGCAAGGGGTTTGGCGAAAATATTTATCGCCGCGTCCACCTTGCCGATATTTTCTGTTTTCATTCCGAACGACGCTTCCCGCTTGCCTAAGTTCGTTTTCTGTCTTACAGACATCCGCATTGAAACGTAAACTTTCCAATGTGGGGATCGCCGATCGGAAACCGCGGTTTCCGATCGGCTCGCGTCGCTTCTCGGCGACATCAGCCTGACGGCGTACGGATTTCCATGCGGAAATTATAGCTGGAACCAGTCACAAAAGCAAATTTTTCGGCTGCCCGCCGCCGGATGCAAAAGATCAACGGAGATTTTATGGAGATAGAAGCGCAAAGCGCATCAGGGAAAAGCAGCGCGGTTGACTGCGCGATTCTGCCCTTCTTTGAGAAAATTCCGATTGGGGATCAAGCCCCTTTCCTGTCCGGGATCGCCTCCTGGGTTTCGACAAGCCCCGCCCTGCGGGATTTCAGCGGCAAAAAGGACGAGTCGGCCCTGATCCACGGGAACGGGGATGCACTCTGGCCGCGTCTCCTGCTTTGGGGCCTGGGGAAAGAAGACAAATGCACGCTGGCCGATTTGCGTAACGCCGTGGCTGGCGCCGTAAAATTTTGCCGGGATCGTTCTTTCCGCACCTTGGGATTGCCGGTGGAAGCCCTGGACCTGTTCGTCCGGAAAGGTCTGGCCCCGGATCGGGACGTTTTGCTGCGCGAAGCGGCATACTCGGCCCTGCTCGGCTTGTGCCGGAACGATTACTACCGTAGCGCCCCGATCGAGGACGAGGAACCTCCGGCCGACCCGGAACGGCTGATATTTATCTTCGCGGAAGACGAAATTTCGGAAAAGTCGAATCTGGCCCTGCGCCTGGGCGCGGGCGAGGCCAAAGGGGTGCTTGATGCGCGGCGTCTGGGCAACACGCCGGCCAACCTGCTCCCGCCTGCCGCTCTGGCTGAGGAAGCGCGGCTGATTGCGGAAAGATACTCCTTTGCCTGCCGGATTTTCGACGAGGAACAAATCCGGGCGATGGGCATGGGCGCTCTCCATGCGGTAGGCCGTGGCTCCAGAAACGGACCCAGGTTAGCCCTGATCGAACACTGCCCGAAAGGAAAGGAAAATACCGCTCCCCTGGTCATAGCCGGCAAAGGCATTACTTTTGACAGCGGCGGCATTTCCCTCAAACCCTCCGCCAACATGCACGAGATGAAGAGCGACATGGGCGGTGCGGCCGCCGTGCTCGGCTTTTTCACGGCTGTGGGAGAATCGCCGGACCGCGAATTGCTGCCGCGGATCATCGGCGTAATCGCCGCCGCCGAAAACATGCCCGGCGGCAACGCCGGACGGCCGGGGGACATTGTTACCACATACAACGGCAAGACGGTGGAAATACTGAACACCGACGCGGAAGGACGGCTGGTCCTGTGCGACGCCCTGGCTTATGCCCAGAAGGAACTGAACCCCGCCGCGCTTATAGATCTGGCCACACTGACCGGGGCCTGCGTAATCGCCCTGGGAGATTACGGCAGCGGGCTTTTCAGCGCGGACGAGGCCCTGCGGGCGGCTGTTCTGGAAGCCGCCGGACAAAGCGGCGATCTGGTCTGGCCCATGCCGCTTTGGGATGAATACGACAAGAATCTTAAAAGCGAACTGGCCGACATGGTCAATATCGGCCCGCGCGAAGGCGGGGCCATACACGCGGCCCTTTTCCTGCGCAGGTTCATAGAAAAGCGAACGCGCTGGGCGCACCTGGACATCGCCGGTCCCGGCTGTGTGGCAAAACCCGCCCCTCTGCTTCCGGTTCCGGGGGCAACCGGAGTCGGGGTGCGGCTGCTTTGCCGTCTGCTGCGCGATACGGGCTTTACTCCTTACTGATAAGTGTTCGCGCGGCCCAAACTGGATTTTCCGCTCGAGAGAGAGGGGGGAACCCATATCTCCACCCGCGAGATATGGTCGTTGACCTGGCCTCAGGCCCTGACCATGTTTTTCCAGTTCATGGTCGGCTTTACGGACGTCTTTGTGGCGGGGCGCATTCACCCGCACCTCCAGGGGGCGCTGGGCATTGTCACCCAGTGCCAGTTTTTTTTCCAGGTACTTGGCATAGCTTTGGTAAACGGGGGACTGGCGGCTATGAGCCAGGCTCTGGGCGCGGGTCTTCCCCTGCGGGCGCAACGCTATACCGGGTTGCTGTTCAAGGCCGGAGCCGTTTTTTCCCTGGCGACGCTCGCCTTGGGCTACGTCTTCGCCACTGATCTGCTGCTTTTTCTGCGCGTGCCTCCGGACATACACGATCTCACCCTTGAGCTCTGGCTCATGCAACTGCCCATATTGCCCGCAAGCTATCTGGCCTTCGTCACCGCGGCGGTGTTTCGGGCGCGCAAAATCGTGCGCGTCCCGTTGATTTCCGTAGTCATAGTCTGCCTGGTGAATCTGGCGGCGGATCTGGGTTTCGGCTTGGGGTGGTTCGGCTTGCCCCGCTTGGGCGCCGCGGGCATTGTCCTCTCCAGCATAATTTCCGTGTCCTGCGGCGGCCTCTTCAATCTGGCCGTGCTGATAAAAGAGGGTTTGCTGAGCCTTGCCGGTTTTGCTCCGTTGCGCTGGGAAAAATGCGCCATCGGCTATGTGATGAAGGTGGCCATGCCGGCTGGCGGCACGCAACTCCTCTGGCATTTCGGCTACCTTGTGCTTTTTCTGATTACCAACACCCTGCCGCACGACAGCGTCGTCGCGGTAAACGGACTTACCGCCGGTCTGCGCGTCGAGGGTTTGCTGTTTCTGCCCGCCATGGCTTTCAGCCTTACCGGCTCCATTCTTGTCGGGCATTGCTTGGGGGCGGGAGACGCGGCCGAGGCTAAACGCGTGGGTTTGCGCGTGACCGGGGCCGGGGCCGGGGCGATGTCTCTTCTGGCCCTTTGCATATTTCCCTTTATTTCCGGAATTATGGCCTTCGTATCCCCGGACGCCGATGTGCAGAAAGTCGCTGAAAGCTATATATTCTACAACCTTCTGGCCATGCCGTTCAGCGTTGTCAGCATGACCATGAGCGGGCTGTTTTCCGGGGCCGGGGCGACAGTCTTCAGTCTGGCGGCTTTCAGCACCGGTACCTGGGTGGTGCGTCTGCCTCTGGCGTGGTATATGGGACATGTGATCTGGGAGAGCGCGTCCGGTATTTTTCTGGCCATGCTCGTGTCTCAGATTGTCCAAGCCGGATTGAGCATGTATCTGTTTCTTTTTTGCGACTGGAGCCGTTTCGCCTCCACCGCCAGACGCATGGCCCGCCCCGGCCGGAAGACGTAATACCGTTTCCTGATTCCAGCGCGGGAGAACGTTCCGCTTAGGCTTTAGAGCAGGTTACGCTTGAAATTGTCGCTTAACGGTGAAGCAAGTTCGTCTCGCGACAATCTCGCTGCAAGGATTTGCAGGCAAATCCTTGCAGAGCGGTTTGTACATTTTTAATGATAAACCGCATGATTTCAACATGTTGAGTGAATACATCTTGCGTTTGCATCTGGAAACGGATGCCTTCAAGGAATGATAACGATGAACCATGCGAAAAACGGATATACGCCGGTTTCCTTTGAGGATATGCCCCGCTACCTGGAGGTTCTGGGCAAAAGCCGGTGCAGGGCCTCGGATTACAGTTTTGCCAACCTTTGGGGTTGGTCCACTTATTACTCCCTGGAATGGCGCTTTGACGGACTTTTGTGCTGGATACGCCAGAAGCGCCCGCTGGAGTGCAACTGGGCGCCGGTCGGTCCCTGGGATGAGGTTGAAGACTGGGGAGGATATCCGGAAATGGCGGCGGGGGCGCGGTTTATCCGGGTGCCGGGAAGGCTTTGCGAGACCTGGGCCGAGGTCTTCGGGGACCGCATCGTGGTTGGGGAGGACCGCGATCAATGGGATTACATCTACCTTTCAGCGGAGCTTTGTAGTCTTTCCGGCAACCGCTTTCATAAAAAAAAGAACCTGCTCAGACAGTTCATGAAAACCTACGCTTATGAGTACAAATCCCTGTCAGGGGAGGATGTCGAGGCGGTTTTGGATATGCAGACCGAGTGGTGTCGCTGGCGCGACTGCGAATCTTCCGAGGCCCTGCTTGCCGAAAACGACGCTGTAGCCAGGGTGCTGGTGGCCTGGAACAGAATTCCCGGCTTGTGCGGGGGGATAATCCGCATCGACAGCATCCCGGTGGCCTATACACTGGCTGAGCCTTTGAGCGAAGACACCCTGGTGATCCACTTTGAAAAGGCAGCCAATGACATCAAGGGGGGATACCAGGCCATAAATTATCTTTTCTGCAACGATGCGGGGAAAAATTTCACCTATATCAACAGGGAGCAGGATCTCGGCGACGAAGGTCTGCGCCGGGCCAAGATGAGCTACAACCCCGCCGACTTTACCCGCAAATGCTCGGTGAGTGTGCTTTAGAGCATTTTCTCATTGAAAATATTTATCCTGATAAATGCTTGGGCGTTGTGAAGCAATGCAGACGTGAGTATTTATTGTATCATAAATAGGAAATATCACTCATAACTTACTGAAATATCTGCTCAGCAAGGAGAGTATGCGCATCGGGCGCAAACGCGCGGAGTGGGATGATGAATTTCCGGCCTCGGCCTTGGCCGCTGAATTTGTTTGATTCTTCATTCGATTGCCCTGTACGGCAAACAAAATTTCCTTGCCAAAGTTCGCCGGATCGGCTAATAACGACAACCTTCCCTGAAACAATTGGGGGAATATGTTCGGCGGCATAGCCAAGTGGCAAGGCAGAGGTCTGCAAAACCTCGATCTCCAGTTCGAATCTGGATGCCGCCTCCAGGTGCGGGAGTAACTCAGCGGTAGAGTGCAACCTTGCCAAGGTTGAAGTCGCGGGTTCAAATCCCGTCTCCCGCTCCAGGCAAAATTCGGCAAGCCCCACAATGTTGCAAAAACCTTGTGGGGCTTGTTCTATATCAAGTTGCGGCCGATAGGGAGCAAATTGGTGTAGGCTGAAGGCTTTGCCTTCAGCCCGCCGCAAAGGCGCAGGCGGCATTGGCTGCCGCCGTAAAGCGTCGAGGCTGGCGTGCCTTTCCGCATTCAAACCCGTTTGAATGCAAGTTGGTATTATGAAATCAGACCGTCCGGCAGCGGAGTTGTCAACAAATGGAAATCTCCCGGGTTAGCCGGCCTTTTGCCGCCGAATCAAAACTGCATGGATGCAGTTTCGATTCGATAGCGGTTCCTTCCGTCAATGCCGTTGGTATATGCTAATCTACTTAATTTTAATGGAAAAATTGTAAATACATTACATCGCAAATGGGAAACGATGTGAAATTCGAATAATCTGATGCAAATTGACATCAGGCGCTTCCAAAGAATGGAGTTAACCTGGGGGTCGCATAAAGGCGCAGAAAATTCTTTTCCGCTTCCGCCGTGCCGATGAGAATCAATTCTTCGCTCTCTGCCAGAGGCAGAGCAGGATCCGGCGGCACCGAAACTTTGTCCCCCGCCTGCACGGCGATGACGTTGCAGTCCGTGTCCTGTCTGATACCGCTGGCCTTCAGGGGAACGCCTATAAGTCCCGGAGGGACGGGCATGCGGAAAACATTCAAGCCCTCTGTGAACATGAAGACCCGGCCGGGTTTGAGCAGGTTGATCACCATATCCGCTGTCAGCCCCGCCTGACTCATAACCAGATTGGCGCCGGCATTGTACAGGGAGGGTACGTTGCGGTCCAGGGTGGCGCGGCTGATGATTTTGATGTCCGGGCGCAGTTTGCGGCAGTAGATGGTCAGGTAAATGTTCAAATCGTCATTGTGCGTGGTCACAATAATATTCCGTGTTTCATCAAGCCCCGCGCCGCGCAGGACGGAGATATCCGCCGCGTCTCCGTGGATGTAGCGCGGATCCCCTTTGGGCGCGAGCGAATCCTTTTGCTCCACAACACGGAAGGGAATATTGCGCCGTTCCAAGGTTTTGACCACGGCGCTTCCAACCCGGCCGCCGCCGAGGATCAGAGCCGGAGGCTCCGGCACGGTTTGCCGGCGGCGCAGGGAGCTGGCGTAATTTTCCAGTTTGTCCGCAGTGCCGGCCAGCAGCAGAATGGAACCCTCCTCCAGAAGCGCCTCCGGTTTTGCCGGCAAATACTGTTTTCCTTGCCATATACCGGCTACATTCAGGCCGAAGCGGGAACGCAGGTCCGTATCCATGATGCGTTTTCCGGCCAGAGAAGTGCCTGTGGCCGGGCTCTCGGCAATACAAAAACCGGCGAAGCCGCCGATGATGTTCATGCCGGGATCGGAACTGAACACCCGTCTGGCCAGAGCTTCGCCCAGGATCTGCGGAAAATGCAGCACATGGCGGCACCCGGCAAGGCGCAGGATGTCGACCGCCGCTTCATGGTCCGCACTTGCCGCCAGCAAGCCGCCCGGAGAGTACTCATGCACGGTGGAAGCGATATTGGTGTTTTTCATGTCGTCGTGCAGGGCGAGGATCAGGGCGGCATTCTCCGCCCGCGCCGCGGCGTATCCCGAGGTGGAATCCGTTTCTCCGTATACCACGTTGTAACCCTGATCGAACAGGGTCACGGCCTTGCGGTCGTCATCAAGCAGCAGGGCACAGGGAATTCCATAGTGGGCGCAGCGCGCGGCAAGGCTTAAGGCCATGCCGTCAGAACCCACTATGAGCACATGCCCGGATGTCTCTTTGGGCAGTTCGCGGGGGGTTTTGGCTTTGTTGTGCGCATCCAGCCAGGGGGCGTAGACAAAACGGATAAAGGTGAAGGGCAGAAGCAGCATGAAAAGCATGATGCCGGACATCAGCACCACTATGCTGAATATCATGCCCAAATCGCTGTGAAAGGTTATGTCGCCGAAGCCCAGAGTGGACATGACGGTTAAGGTCCAGTACAGCCCGGTAAGCTGGGAATACTCGCGCCCCTCCAGTTCCATGATGCTGTGGAAGAGAACGCTGTAGATCATGACCAGCGCGCCTATGAGCAGGGCGAAGCGCAGCATGAAGCGCAGATTGCGCCTGTTGTCGTGCCGGGCCAGGAAGTACTCCATCTGGGAGAGTATGAATTTCATGCCCGGCCTCTTTCGTCTCCTGACCGCGCGGCGGACGGGTGCAGCAGAAAATATGCGTGGAGCATAAGCCATTCAAGCGTCAGGACGGGATTTACTCCCCTGTTGATATTTTCGCGGCCTTCGGCCAGAAGCTCATCAAGGACGCGCAGCTTTGCGGCCGGGAGGGCGGAAAAAATTTTTCCAAGTCCGCCCGGTCGGGCCTCTCCGCCTGATCCGGAGAGGATCGCCGCAATCAGCGCCCTGGCGCAGCCGTCAATAATATTCTGAACCAGAGACGCATCTACGGCGCCTTTGGCCGCGCTTTGGCCAAAAAACCCCTGTCCGGTTTCAAGAAAGGCGCAAAGAACTGGTTCCCAGGCGCAAAAGTCTGCTGTTTCCCCGGCTTCGCGCGTCCAGGGGAGCGTAAGTACGAAACTGCGGGAGACCAGAGTTGGCAGAAGACGCTCGCGTTGCGGGGCGAGCAGCGCGAAAGAGGTGGCGGCCACCGGCTCCTCCAGAAGTTTCAGCAGGGTATTTGAGGCCTCCATCGTCATGGCCTGGGCTTCTCGGATGATTATCGCCCGGAAGCGGGCTTCGCGCGGCTGTTCCCAGCAGACTGATTTCAAGGGCCGCAGCTCGTCGATTTTTATGCTTTGGGCAGATCCGTCAAAGAAAAAACAATCCCGGTGCATGTGGGCGATAAAGCGCAGGCAGGCCGCGCATTGCAGACAAGGTCTGCCCGCCGCGGCCCGGGGCGGGTCTTCTTCCGTTTTTCGCGGCGGCGCAAACCCCGGCAGAGGGAAGAAAGACGGGGCGGCAGGGGGTTTAGGCCTGGCCGGGACGCCTGCGGGGTCGCAGTTGAGAAACAGCGCCCAGTAATGAGCGGCTGCCAAGCGCTGCGTTGCGTCTCCTCCTTCCAGGAGCAGCGACTGGGGCGGGTTTTGCGCCAAACGTTCAAGAAAGGTTCGGCAGGACGCCATACGCGCACTTTGCATGAAGGCGCGCACAGGGAGAAAGAGCTCTTCCGTTGCCTGCCTGTCCGGCAGGATATCCCCGGACGCCGCCTCTTTCCCGCCGCTTTCCGTACCCGTATCCGTTGCGGCCGCGTCCATTTCAGGCGGATATCCGCCCCGCAGGGACGGCGGCGCAAAACCCTGGCGGCTTGCGATGTTTTACGCAAAAGCCGCCGCAGGCGCAGGTGGTTGGGGGTCTTTCGGTCATTTCCAGGGATATGAAGAAATGAAGGTGTAGACCCCGGATGCGAAACCGATCAGGCTGCACATGCCGAAAAGGGCGTCTGACATGTGTTTGGCGCACCAAAGCAGTCCGGCGGACAAGAACGTCAAGGCCAGCGCCCAGACATGGTGCGGCAGACCCAGCGCGGACAGCAGGCTTGGTTGGCCTGTCGCCATGAGCCAGAAGGCCGTCATAAGACAGCAGCCACTTATGAGCACCAGCGAATATTCCGCGTTTTCCCAGAACCCGGCCGGTTTTTTCAGACAGCGCATCCCATAGACGGCCAGGGCGCCCAGCATGTACCAGAACGGCTCCCCCGGAAGGTTGTAGATGTCGTATTTGGCGACAAAGAAAGCTTCACCGGCCCGGATGAGCAAAAACCAGATGAGGGGAGTGGCCAGCCCCAGGGAAAACACCGAAGGCAGCTTGAGCGCCAGACCGAAGCACAGATACAGAGCCGTGATGACAAGCGGAAGCCTGGCTATCAGCGTATCTGGAATAACGCTGCCCCGCATGACCGTCAACAGGGCCACAAGCGCCAGGGTTATGCCGTGCCCGCCGAGCCAGTACAGGGATTTCCCGGCCAGAGGGGATGGGTCCTTACGGGAAATCCTGTGCCCGGCATAAAAAAGCAGGACGGGAATCAGGGCCAGAAGCGCGGGGATGATGAGCAATATCCGATTAAAGGACTGTGTTGCTTCTTCCATGGTTACCGCCTTTGCGCAGCAGCGTGGTTATAATGCGACCCTGGCGGCGTCAAGCGCGGCCGCGAAATTCACTTCATGCGTGACCTCGGGGACTATTTCCGAATATGTGAGTACGCCTTTGGCGTCGATCACGAAAATGGAGCGGGTGAGGAGCCTGAGTTCCTTAATGCCCACTCCATAGGCGACGCCGAAGGAAAGATCGTAGTAATCGGACAGGGTCTGGACCTGACTTATCCCGGCCGCCCCGCACCAGCGGGCCTGCGCGAAGGGCAGATCGCAGGATACGGCGAGTATTTGCACCTTTTCGCCGAGCTTCGCGGCCTCGCTGTTGAAGCGGCGCGTCTGCACATCGCAAACGGGCGTGTCCAGGGAAGGGACGACCGAGAGTATGAGAACCTTGTTCTTGTAGTCGGCCAGGGAACGCGTTGCGAGCTGGTTATCGCGCAGAACGAAGTCCGGAGCCTTCTCCCCGGTTTTCAGGGGAGCGCCGAGCAGGGTCAGCGGGTTGCCTTGAAAGGTGACGGCATTGCTTCTTTCCATAATTGTTCCTCTTGATCCTTGTAATAATGTTGAAGAAGGGCGCTATATGGCCTTGGCGGATGCGGCTTGGGCAACGAGGCGCTCGCCTGCCGGGGTATTCAGCACCTGGCGGAGTATTTTCACCACATCGGAGTCGTAATTTCCCGTCTGCCGTTCCAGGATGTTCAGGGCTTCGTCCACGGGCAGGGCAGGGCGGTAGGACCGGGGTTTGGCCATGGCGGTAAAGGCGTTGGCAACGGAGAGGACGCGGGCCAGCACGGAGATTTCGTCGCCCACCAGACCCTTGGGATAGCCCTTGCCGTCCAGGCGTTCGTTCATCTGACAGATGGTCTCCACAACCGGCAGATCAAATTCGATATCCTTGAGCACGTTGCGCGCATATTCGACGTGGCGCTCCATTTCCATTTTTTCTTCCGGGGTGAGCACTCCTGGTTTCAGCAATATCCCGCGCGGCACGAACATTTTCCCGATCTGGGAGAGATTGGCGGCCGCTTCGATCGTGGCCGTGTCCTTTTCCGAAAGGCGCAGTTGCTTGGCGATAAGCGAAGCTATACCGCCCATGATGCGCGAGTGGCCGCCGAGGAAGGGGTCGGCTTCCTCAATGGTGCGCACCAGGGCGTCAATAGTCTGCTGTACGACGCGCCGGCTGCGCTCCTGGGTTTCCACAAGCTGGGTGATGTCGCGGAATACCGAAACTATGCCCTGCACGGTGCGGGAATTCACGTCTTTGAGCGGGGTTTTGGATATCTGGAAATGGTAGCGTTTGGATTGCAACCAGAGGACTTCGGTGACGGACACGCTTTCCCCGGTCATCAGCACATGCTGATCCGAGGTGTTGAGGCGTTTCGCCGTATCAAAGCCGAAGACCGCCGGTCCGTCAAGCCCGATCACGTCGTCCACCGAGCGCCCCACGGCGGCCGCGAAGGCGTTGTTCACATAGCGGTAGGCACCCTTGCCGTCGGAGAGGGATATGGGGTCGGTTATGGCGCTGTTGATGCCGTCAAGGAGTTTTTTCTGTTCGTCGATCACGGACAGAAGATTGGTAATATGGGAATTGATGTTGGACTGCTCACGGCCGACGATGCGCCACCAGCCGGCGGAAACCAGCAACCCCAGGGCCACCGCGATAAGTCCGGCTATGCTGTAAATGATTTTCGCCCGTTCTGACAGCAACGCGTTGGTTATGGCGGAGTCGTTCTCGGCTATGATCCACCAGTCGGTGGAGCGCAGGCGGATGCCGGAAGAATATACGATCAGATTTTCTCCGTAAGCGGTCCGGATGCCGAAGGGCAGGGTGAGATCGTCAGCCTTGACGGGCAAATCCGTCACCTGGCGCAGTATTGTGGCCCCGGAAGCAATGTTCTGGTAGATATCCCCGTTTTTCTGCACCATTTTCAGCTTGCGCCCTTTCTCGTCCACCAAACCGGGGGAAAGTACCTCGGAGAGCTTGGAATCCACCAGTTGCGAAAGGATCATGACCGCAACCGCCTTGCCGGCCGTTCCTTGGTAGCTGGGCGACATTATCGGCAGGTATATGTCCAGAGTGATGCCTTTGGGCTGGATTTCAAGCGGGGCGTAAACACGCCTGGAAGTCTCCAGCACCTGCTGCACCAGTCTTTTCTGGTAGGAACTCAGAGGCGAAAAGGAAACCTCGGTGGCCATGTACGTCTCCGCCCGGCTGTTTACGATGCGGGCCGCGGCAAAGCCGGAGAAGGAGACGAATTCGGAAAGCATGGTGCGCATCAGGGGAAGCTGCGATCGCAGTTGATCCACCTGCTCGTCTCTGCCCGAAACTCCGCCCGCGTCCGGCGTTTTTTCCTCCGCCCTCGGCGAGCTGAAGAGCAGGGGGACGCTTGGCAGTTTGTCCATTTCCGAGGCGAAAATCTGGAAAAGATCCGAACCTACAAGTTGGGCGCTTTTTTCAACCAGGGATTCCAGCCAGGCGTCCGTCATTTCCACACGGGCGGAGGTAATGCTTTGCTGGCGCTTGAGAATGTCCTCCTCCGTCGTGCTTTTTGTCTCTGACATGGTGTGGTAGGCAAAGGCGAAAACAATGCCTATGACCACAACCACGGTCAAAATGCCGAGCCACAGAAAGCGCTTCTTGCTGTCAGCGGCCGCGGGCATCTTGGCGAGTGGCGAACTCGCGGTTTTTTCTTCGCTCATGTTCATCTCCGAACTTGTTAGGTTCCCGGCTGAAGGACAGGGGGCGTTGTCTGCCGGCAAACAGGCGAACGCCCGGTTATGCGCGCTCGGTGCCCGCGTTTGTTATTTTCCGGTTCCTGCTTTAGGTTTTACATGTCTCCACAGATATTCTCCGTTCACCGTATACAGAGGGGTGTAGTGCGTCAGTTTTTTGTGAGACAAAACTAAATTCGTTATATTGTCAAGAATATAGGCATCGTCGTCCACAAAAACCACCAGCACGGCATGGCCTAGTCCTCGTATGCCGTCTTTGACCGCGGCTATGCGCATAAGCTCGGGGGGAACTCCCAAGTCCACCAGGGCGAAAAACTTGGTTATGACGTAGTCCTCGCAGTCGCCGGATCTGCTCAGAAATTCGCGCGGCGTCGCCCAGTAATCTTCGACCCCCCATACTTCGTTGTCCATCTTGTACGGCCACTGGTTGAAAAAATTGGTTACGCTCTGCAACTTGTCCCGGATCGGGGCATCCTTCAGCTTGGCCTTGAGCGCAAGCCAGCGTTCCTGTACCTTCGCGTTATCCGTGGCGATGCCCTGCTCCGTGAAAGAGGGGTTTTTCGCTTCCTCAGCCAGCACCCTTTCCCATTTCGGCAGGTTTTTGATCAGGCTGCGAAATTCCACAGTGCCGAACAAGCGGATAATGGGCTTTGCCGGTTCTTTTTCCGCCGTCTCTTTATTCGGCGCGCCCTGTCCTGCGGGCGCGTCCTGTCCTGCGGGCGCATCCTGAACAACCGGGGCGGTCTGTTCTTCCAAGGGCTCCCGGGTGGCGGCCGCATCCGGGACCGCAACGTTCGCAGTTTCCCCGGCGTATGCGGGCCGCCCGGCGAGGCAAAACAGCAGGGCCAGGACGAGGGCGGCCTTGCGGCATTTCGGCGCCGGCTCACAGCTGTATGATATATATGAAAACATGCCCGCTCCGGCTCGGATTGACAGGATATGCTCAGCGCAGAGCGCCGGACCCGGAGCATTTTACGCCTGGATTGCCGCTTGACGGCGAAACAAGTTCGCATTGCGACAATCCCGCGGCAAGGATTTGCAGGCAGATCCTTGCAGAGCGGTTTAACATTTTCAAAGTCAGACCGCTCTAATGTTCGGTCATGGCATTCTGCATGGCTCTGCGTATCGGACCGATAATGTGGCTGAGCACAGATTTCTTGTCCGTAAGCACATCCACGCTGACCGTCATACCGGGCAGAATTTCCAATTCTTCGCCCCTGTACAATATGCTTTTGCGCTTAGTGAGAAAGCGCACCTCATACCAGGGATTGCCCTTTTTATCCTCGACGGTGTCGTTGCTGATCTTTGTTACAGTTGCCTCCAGCCCTCCGTAAATGGAAAATTCATAGGCCGTGACCTTGACCATAGCCGGCTGGTTTACAAAAAGAAAACCGCGGTCCTGGGGGGCGAATTTTGCTTCCACTTCCAGCACTCCGTCGGTCGGAATTATTTCCATGATGGTTTCGGCGGGTTTGGCGACGCTGTCCTTTTTGAGAATGATGCGCACCACCTTTCCCCGCACCGGAGAGCGCAGTTCGGTGCGCGTCACCAGTTCGTCCGAGGCCCTGATTTGCTGTTCCACGCTGCTTTGCTCAAGGCGGCTCTTGTTGATCTCGTCGGCTATGCCGGCCATGCGCTCGGCGCGCAGGTTCTGCAGGCGCTGAACCGCCGCGTTCACGCCGTTTTCGGCCCTGGCTATGGTCTGGGCCACGCTGTTCAGTTCGCCTTCCTGGGTGACTATGCGTTGCCTGAGTTGCAGATACTGGATTTGGGAATAAGAACGGCCGACCATGGGCCTTATCGTGGCTTCCTCCTCCTTGAGCAGGGCGAGTTGGCTTTCATAAGCGCTTTTACGTTCTTTCGCCTCCGCCACTTCGCGCTGGCGCTGTTCCATCTGGGACTGAAGAAGTTTGGTCTGGCCGTCGAACTGCTCTTTGCGCGTGGCGTACATGCTCAGTTGGGCGGCCACTGCTTCCGGATACAGTTCCTTTTCATTTTCCGTAAACACCGGCGCCAGGTTGTTTTCTTCGGCTGACAGACGCTTGATGGAAAGACTTAGTTCGATGTAGCGCGTTTGCAGATCCTTCAGCCCGGCTACGGCCTGGACGTTGGATATGGTGAGCACGGGCTGGTTTCTTTCCACCATGTCGTTTTCGGACACCAGGATATCCGTGATCGTGCCGCCCCGCTCGCTTTGTATGGGCTGCGTGCCCTGTGCCGGAATAATCTGTCCCTGCCCGCGCGTGACGTCGTCAATCATGGCCAGATCCGCCCAGATGAAGAAAACGCCGAAAAAGAACAGGCAGGCCAAGGAAAGGGTAAATGCCAGAGGGTGGCCGCTCCGGTTCATGGCCTTGTCGACGTCATGCATGTATTGCATGTCTACGGTTTCGCCATCGTGTGAAAATACGCTCATGCCGGTTTATCTCCGGAAAAGGCCGGGGTGGCGGCATCGCCCTTTCCCATCGTCCCGTCGCCGGCGTTTCCCCCGCCCTCGCCGGGGTTGTGGCCCTTGGCCTTGCCCTGCTGGCGGGATTTTAAAATTGGTTTCATAAGATAGTCGAAAATGGTTTTTTCGCCGGAAATGACGTTTACCTTGACGGTCATCCCGGGCTTTATCTCAAGCGACTGGCTCTGGTGCCTGAGCCGCGAGGATTCCGTCTGCAGGCGTACTTCATACCAGGCTTGGCCCCTGTTATCCTCGATCGTGTCGGCGCTGATCCGGGTGACAATGGCGGGCAGGCTCCCATAAATGGTGAAGTCATATGCGTCCACCTGGATGGAGGCGTCCATGCCCACGTCAAGAAAACCGCGGACAGACGGCTGGAAGCGCGCGTCCACCTCCAGGGTGTCTTCAGTCGGCAGCACTTCCATAATGGTTTGCGCGCGCTGGGCAACGTTCTCTTCTTTGAGCAGGATGCGGCTTATCACCCCGTTCATGGGGGCGCGCAGTTCGGATATGTTCACTTTGTGGCTGCCCGCCGCGATTTTCTGGTTTATGCTGTCCAATTGCCTGCGGTAGTCGTTGCGCTCCGCCGCGACCTTGGCCTGCCATTCGGAGTCCCTTCCGGCAAGGCGCGCTTCCTCTTCCCGCACCTCACTTTGTGTCTTGGATATGGTTTCAGCCAGGGCGTTCAGATCTCCCTGCTGGCTTATGACGCGCTGGCGCAAGTTGAGGTACTCAATTTCAGAGTAGACCCTTTGCTGCACCAGGGGGCGCACCCGGTTCACCTGGTCCATCAGCAGAATGAGATTTTGCTCGTACTGGGTTTTCTTTGACATGGCCTCGGCGACGGCGGCGCGTTTCTGCTCAAGCATCGCCTCCAACTCCCGCGTCCCGGCCTGGAGTCTGTCCTGACGCGTCGCGTACAGGCGCATCTGGTCGTTGACCATATCCTGATGGGACGCCGTCTCCTCCGCGGAGTAAAGCAGAGGCACATTCGCCGCCTCGGCGTCCAGGCGTTTGAGCGAGAGGACGCATTCCACCTGTTTGGTCAGCAGGTCCTGGTATTCGGAAATAGCCTCGATATTGGACATTTGCACCAGCCTGTCGCCTTTTTTGACCTCCTGTCCTTCAATTACAAAGATTTCCTGAATGATGCCTCCCTGATCGCTCTGGATGGGCTGCACGCCCAGAGAAGGGGTGATTTGGCCTTCGCCGCGCGTGACCTCCATGCGCTCCGTGAACACCAGAACCAGCAGAATAACGGCAAAGGCCGTGATGGTACCGAAGGAAAGCAGATACGCCCACCTGTTCCCTTTGTAATGCATGGCCGCGTCCACTTCGGTCATGAAGCCGATGTCGGTCTGTGCGTGTTCGTAATTTTTTCCGAAAAGGAAGTCCATTTTTTCGCTCGCTTTCCCGTTCGCCTTTGCGGGTGCCGATGCTTTTCGAGGTCAGTCCTTCTAAATGCTGTAGGCAGAGTAATCACATTCTATTTATAATCGGGGATGATACCCTCCAAAGTCAACTTTTTCCAGCGGCATCTCGCTAAGGAGCCGTTCATTGATTACCTTGATATTTATGCTGTAAGCTCCCAATAATTCCACTCTTGTAATAGAGAGCTATTTGTAAATGTTATTTATGAACAATTCCTAAGCCCTGGCCATTCCCGGCGCCTTGGGCTGGGGTCTGGCCTGGGGCTGACCTGCCGGGGCCGTCGGTCTTTGCCCGCCTCCGCCGACGCGGAGCTGTTCGTTGCGCAGGGCGTTCAAAACCGCGTTTTTGGGTCCGTCTGCCACCACGTGCCCGTTGTCCATGACGATCAGGCGATCGGCCAGATCCAGCATACTCAGACGGTGGGTGATCAAAATAAGCGTCTTGTTCCCCAGAGTGGCGGAAAGCCGTTGTTTCAGGGCGAGTTCCGAGCTGTTGTCCATATTGCTTGAGGGCTCGTCCATAATCAGGATGTCCGTATCCTGAAGCAGCGCCCTTGCGATGGCCACCGACTGGCGCTGGCCGCCGGACAGGCTCATGCCGCGTTCCCCGACCGGCATCCCGAAACCGGCGGGATGCGCGCGCACAAAGTCCGTCACCCCGGAGATGTTGGCGGCGCGTAAAACCATGCGGTCATCGGCGTTTACGACACCGAAGGAAATGTTTTCGCGCACCGTGCCGTAGAACAGGTAGTTGTCCTGGCCGACATAGCCGATGCGGGATCTCAGGTCGACCATATCCAACTGCCGGATGTCCACTCCGCCCAGTTTGACCGCCCCTTCCGTCGGTTTATAAAGACCGACGCACATGCGTCCCAGTGTGCTTTTGCCCGAACCCATGCGTCCGATGACCCCGACCTTTTCTCCCGGCCGGATGTGCACATTCACTTTTTCCAGGGCGAAGCGTTCCGTGCCCGGATATTTAAAGGACAGATCCTCAAGGGTCAGGGAATGTTCAAGGTGTCCGAAGTCCACGTACTGCCCGGATTCCGGCTGCTCCGTTTCAAGGTTCATCAGGATGTCCAGGGACTTAAGTGCCATCCGGCTCTGCTGCAAGCGGGTGAGCATGGAGGCCACCTGGGAGAGCGGGGCCATGGCGCGTCCGGCCAGCATGTTGCAGGCGATAAGCCCGCCCATGCTCAACTCTCCGTCGGAAATGCGGTACACGCCCCAGATTATGAGCAGCACGCTGACGGCCTGGGTGACGACAATTGTCAGGGTGACGGAAAGGTTGGACATGCGCTTGGTATGGTTGTTGGACGAGGCGCTCATGCCCACGACCTTTTCCCAGGCGTGCTGGATGCGCCCTTCGGCCATGGTGGTCTTGATGGTTTCAAGCCCGTTGATTATTTCAACCAGAAGGGCGTTTTTCTGCATGTTCTCCTTGAAACCCTTTTCCGCCACCTGCTGGAGGGGGAACTGCAGGAAGAATCCGGCGCAGATGACAATAGGCACGGCGGTGATGGGGATGATGGCTATGGGTCCGCCTATGACGACCACCAGCACTATGAAGAAGACCAGAAACGGGAGGTCCACCAGTGCCATCAGGGTCGTGGAGCCGAAGAAGTCGCGCAGGGATTCGAATTCCCGCAGATTGTTGGCCAGAGAACCCGTGGAATCCGGCTTGACGTCCAGGCGCATGGACAGAAGGTGCTGCATGAGCTTGCTCGCAAGCAGGATGTCCGCGTTGCGGCCGGCCACGTCCACAAAATAGCTGCGCAGGTTTCTAAGGATGAAATCGAAAATGTAGGCCAGACCGATGCCCAGAGCGAGCATCCAGAGCGTGTCCACCGCGTGGTTGGGAACGACGCGGTCGTAGACGTTCATAAAAAACAGGGGGCCGCATACCGCGAGCAGGTTGACCAGAATGCTCGCCCCGAACACATGCCGGTAGATAGGCAGAAAACGCGCAAGCGTTCCCCAGAACCAGCGCTTGCTCTCCAGCAGTTTGATGTCGCTGGCGCGCTTGTCCAGTTTTGGTTCCGGCTTCGCGAAGATGGCGTAGCCCAGGTATTCGTTGGCCAGAACCTCGCGATCCACAGGGCGCGGTTCCATATTGTTCTCGGGGAAGAGCACTTCCGCCGTTTTTTCGTTCATCGACTTGAGAATGCAGGCTTTGTCACCTTGCAGCAACAGGATGCAGGGCAGGGTGAGATTGGAAATGGAGGCGAGACTCGGGCGATACACCGTTTTGGCGCGCAGTCCGGCGGATTGGGCGGCGCGGATGGCCGCCGAGGGGTGCAGGGGGCCGGAGGTTTTCGGCAGCCCGGCTACCAGAAGGCGCGTGGACACAGGTTTGCCGAAAAGCTTGAAAAGTCCTGCCATGCACTCGATGAGCGGCGGGTCGTAGTCAACGTCAGAGGGATCGGGCACCAGGGAATTGGATATCTGGCTCTCCGCGTTTTCCTTGCCGGCCAGACGCGTGGTGTCGATGGTGTCGTCCGCGTCCGGATCCAGCGTGCGCGGCACGACTTCGGGAGGGCTTCCCGGTGGAGGTCCCTGCGGTTTGGCCTGATCGCGTCCGCCCATGGCCAGGATGGCGGGATCCTGCACTTCCTCGATTTTGGCATCATCCGGCAGGCTTAGATCAGGCGCGGGAGAACGCGCCTGGACACCCGAACCGTCAGCCGGCCTCTCCCTAGCTTCAGGAGGAATGCCTGGGGCTACAGAGGAACGCGCCGTTTCCGGTCCGGCAGAAAGCGGGTCGATTTTTTCTCTGGATATCGGAGGTTGGGTTTCGGCCCGTCCCGCCTCTGTCTGCAAAGGCGGTCTGCGGTCGTCGGCACGTGGACCGGCATCCGCCGGCTTTCTCTCTTCAACCTGGACAGGGGCGGAAATCTCACCTGAAATGCTGCGGAAATAGCCACGCGCGGTGTTGACCACCGCGGCTGCATCCGGGGAGTCAGTGGAAAAATCGGCTGTTTCCGCCCTGAATACGGCAAAAGGGTCATCGCAGACGCGATCCGGGGCGATGTCCCCGAAGTCGGGCGCGGGCCCGTCGAAACTGAAAATTTCCGCGCCTAGCAAAAGATCGACGCTCTGCGCCGGACGGGAGGCGGGCGAAGACATTTTCTGCATCGCCGCCCCTCCGCCCTTGGCGGATGCGTCTCCGTTCGCAGCTGTATTGCCCGTCATTGTTCCTCGCACCGGCAAATATGCAACCAGCGGTTTTCTTTCATGCCTACTGTATAGGCCCTTATCCGGCACTCGTCAACAATCGCGGAGTCGGACCGGTGAGCGGATTTTGCCAGGGGCACGGAGAAGAAAATTTTCAATTCAGTGGGGTTTTATGAAAATATCAATAAAAATTGGAAAAAAAATAAAAAAAAAATCAAGAAAAAGTATATAGTTTTTCTAGAAAAAGTCAATAAAATCGGGAAGATAGATATATCTTCCCGATTTGAATGAAAATTTTTTAAAAATCGCTTGACACGGACGGGAAATTTTGATTAAAAATAATCAACCGCGCACAGAAACCCATAAGGAGAAGAAAACTATCTGAAATTACTCGATTGTTTGGCTGAGGCGAATGCCGCACCGGCATTCGTGGTTCCAGGAACGTGTGAAAAATTTTGCTGATTTTCGCCGGTTCAGAGGAATATACCGGCGGCTGTTGGCGCGGTGCAGGTCGGCTCGCAGTGTCGACCGGCTGTGTTTGAGGAAGGAGGAGTATAATGAGAACGAAATTTCGCAGAAAAGTTTTTTGCATCCCCGCATTGGCGCTGGGTTTGATGTTGTCAAGCCCGGCCATGTCGTTTGCTGTGGACGGAATAGTCACCCTGCGCGACACGGTGGCGATAAGTTTGGCCTACAGCCCGAACATAAAAGCCTTTCAGGAATACCGGCAGGCCGCCGTTCACGATCTGCAGCGCGCCCGCAGCGGCTGGTTCCCGCGTGTAGACGCGCGCGCCGGCTGGGGCGTCGAGCAGGTGAGCGACACCTTCAATCGCGGTCATTCTGGCAGCAATATTGACAGGACCCGCGACTTTTACAGCCGTAGTGAAGCCAGTCTCACCATATCCCAGACCATCTGGGACGGACTGGCCACGCTGAACCGGGTGCGCATGGGCGAATCCCGTCTGGATTCCGCCGAGAGCCGTCTGATCGACAATGCAGAAGGCATGGCTCTGGACGCGGTTCTGGCGCACGTTGAAGTCTACCGCCAGCGCCGCATCGTCGCCCTGGCCGAACTGAACGTCAAAAACCACAAATCCATACGGTCTTCACAGTACCAGCGGCACAAGTCCGGGGCCTCGACCATGGCCGACGTGACCCAGACCCAGAGCCGTCTGGCCCGGACCGAGGCTTCGCTTACGGAAAGCCGCGCCGCCCTTGAGGTGGCCATCGCCAACTACAAGCGCCTCACCGGACGCGATCCGGGAGTGGTCGCGGCCCCCGAGGCCCCGGCCAGCGCCTATCCGAGCCTGGAAGCAGCCCTTGTAGCCACTCAGGCCGGAAACCTCAAAATCAAGGCGGGTCAGTCCGATATCGAAACCGCTCTTGCCCAGTATAAACTGGATCAGAGCAGCTTCCATCCGCAACTGTCCCTTGAGGCCGGTCCGACCTATTCCTACCGTAGCGGTTCCAGCCTCACCGACCAGGGTGGAGTGGAAATCATGCTGCGCGCCAGTTGGAATCTTTTCAACGGCGGCTATGACTATTACAACGTGAAAGGCGATCTGGCCCGTGCCCGTCAGTCCAAGCAGGAACTGGAAGACCTCAAGGACCAGCTTACGGAACAGACGGAAGCTTCCTGGGCGGAACTGAACTCCGCGCGCGAGCAGGCCAGACACTTCTCCAGCGCCGTGAATTACAGCACCAAAACTCGGAATATGTATATGGAACAGTTCAACGTCGGTCAGCGCTCATTGCTTGATCTGCTGGATTCCGAGAACGAACTGTTCAGCTATTCCATCCAGCTGGTCACGGCCCAGCTCAACGTGACAGCGGCCCAGTACCGCATGCTCGCTCTTGGCGGCGGTCTGATGGCCTCCTTGGGCATCAACCGTCAGGAACTGCCCATAGAGATTGACGTTTTCGGTCCTGAACGGCCCAATATTCGTCGTTAGAAACCTTCACAGCATTTCCTCCGCCTCAGTCTGCGGACAAACAGCACAAATCCCGGGCGTCGCCGTCCGGGATTTGTCGTTTCCGCCGCCGTTCGTGCCGAGTCGAACGCAAGCTTTTACCGGCCGGTCTGAAAGCAAATTGGCGCCAGAATCACTTGCCGATGCAGAAAGAAGAAAAGATGCGCCCGAGCAATTCTTCGCCGGCACTTTTCCCGCTCACTTCGCCAAGTAACCGGGCCGCGCTTTCCAGGTGCAGAGCGAGAGCGTCCCGGGCAAATCCCGCCTTAAGCGCATCCTCCAAGGCGTGCAATTCATCCAGGGCGTTGCGAATCAGCCCCGACTGACGCAGATTGGGGGCCAGATCCCCTTCCGTTTCGCGTCCGGCAAGCAGGGCGGTTTGCACCACTTTAAGCAATTCAGCAAGACCGGCGCCGGTTTTGGCGGATATGGCGAGGCAGGGACAAATATTTTCCAACCCCCCGTCCCTTTCCGCCACCGCACGAATCTTCGGCGCATTCCCTGAGTCCCGGAGCTTGGGCGTGTCCGGCGCGTAATGCGGCCCGGGTCCGTTTGGGCCGGCGGGATAATCCACCGGCCGCACACGGCCGATTGCGTTCATGACCCAGGCGCGGAAGGCGGCGCAACGCGCGGCCAGTCCTTCGTTCCATTCCACGTTCGGGCCGGATGCCGGCTCGTCCTCGGCGCCTGCGCGGATAAGGTCGCATTTGTTCAGGATCGCAATAATTTTCCCTTGCTCCAGCTTGTCTATGTGCCGGAGGAAAAACTCGACATCTTCCGACACAAGTTCGTCTCGCGCGTCCTTGAGATATAGTATCAGGTCGGCTGCGCGCGCCAGTTCATGCGCCCTTCGTATACCCTCGCCCTCCACGCGCGTGATTTTGTCATCGTTCCCGCTTCGCCCTTCCGTCTTCGGCCTTCCGATCTCCCTATCTCCCAAATCCCGCAGCCCGGCGGTGTCGGCAAGGCGTAGCGCCAAGCCGCCTATATTGAGGTTTTCTTCAATATAATCACGGGTTGTCCCGGCTTCTTCAGAAACGATGGCCCGTTCGCGGCAGAGCAGTGCGTTCAGCAGACTGGATTTTCCGGCGTTGACCCGACCGCAGAGCACAACGGACGCCCCTTCGCGCCAGAAGCGGGCGCGGGCAAAGGCGTCAAGAAGCCTTTCCAGACTTTGGCGGCAAAGGGACAGAGTCTGCGTAAAGGCAGCCGGAGATAAAAGTTCGGCGTCTTCCTCTGGAAAATCCAAATCCAGAATGCTCTGAATGCGCATGGCATCCAGGGTTTCACGCACCTTTTCGATTTCCCGTCCCAGCGACCCGCCGAGTTTGGCGGCAGCGAGTCTGGCCCCGGCAGGGGTTTTCGCGTTGACAAGCTCGGCTACCGCCTCCGCCTGGGTCAGGTCCATGCGCCCGTTCAGAAAGGCGCGCAGGGTGAATTCTCCGGGTCCTGCCGGTCGCGCTCCTGCGCTGACGGCCGCTTCAAGCAGGGCGCCGGTCACGCCGGACCCGCCGTGGCAGTGGACCTCGCCCGCGTCTTCTCCGGTCGCGGAAGCAGGGCCGGGCATGTATACCGCCAGCACCTCGTCCAGACGGCGGCCTGTCTCGTCCAGGGCATAGCCGTGATGCAGGCGGCGGGGGCAAAAGACAAAGGCATCCGAAGCGCCGTCAGCGAACGCAGGGGATTTTCCGGCTGCCTTTTTGGCGGGCAGGAAGATGCTGTGCAGGATTTCCTGAACTTTCGGGCCGCTGAGGCGCAAGACGGCTATAGCGCCCGGGCCCGGCGGGGTGGCGATGGCGGCGATGGTGTCAGATCTGCTCATCGGAATCGGCAAAGTCATGCAGACGCCGCTCAAGAGCGGCGCGTTGCTTGCGCTCCCGAGTTCCGAGCGGCTTCAAGTTTTCAAATTCCCTCGATTTTTCCTGTTTGCGGGCAAAGATGAGAAAGCCGGTATGCGCCGTCATGCGGTCCGCCGGGCGCAGGCGATCCGCCACGGCTTTCCAGGGGCGCACGAGAATCTCCTCCACCTCGACCTCGTCAAAGGCCAGCCTTTCCATGCCTTTAAGCAAACGGGAAACCTGATCTGCTGTGGGCAGCAAAAAGGCGAAGATACCGCCCGGTTTCACCGCCGTCTGGGCCTGTTCCAGATAATTCCAGGGTTCGCGCAGATCCAGAAAAAGGGCGTCGGCGTCCTTTTGTTCAAAACCGTCGCCGATGTCGCGCAAGTACTGGGTCACGTTTTCTCCAAGCCCCGCCCAGTTCAGGTTGCGCCGACAGAGATCGAAAAATTCCCGGCTGGCCTCATAGCTGTAGATGTGGCCGGAGCCTCCGCAAAACCAGGACAGGGCCAGGGTGAGTCCGCCCGAACCGGATCCGGCCTCGATAATGTTCCGGTCCCGCCCGACTCCGAGACGCATGCATATATACCCGATATCTTTGGGATACATGATTTGCGTACGTCGTTTTACGCCGCGCACCAAGTCATAGAGGGTGGGCCGTTGAATCCGGTACGGCACGCCCTGAAGCGTTTTCACCTCTGTGCCGTAGTCGGCTGCGGCGAGAAACGCCGCCGGCAGCACACCGTCGTTGCCGTGAATGTCGGCGCCCTGCGTCAGGCGGCGCAAGCTGCGCTTGCCTGATGGAGCGACAAGTATGATCAGGTCTCCGTAGGCCGGCATATTCGCGGATCAATCCCTGAACACGGCCCCGCCGGCTGCCGATCCGACCTGGCGCGCATAGCGGCGCAGGAAGGGCGAGGGGATATCTTTTTCCATGGGCTTGAAGGCGCCAAGACGTTTTGCCAGTTTGTCTCCGTCCAGCACAAGTTCCAGTTTGCGCCCGGGGATGTCGATAAGGATGGAATCTCCGTCTTCCACAACGCCAATAGGCCCGCCTTCCGCGGCTTCCGGGGAAACATGCCCTATGGCCGCTCCCCGCGATCCCCCGGAAAAGCGCCCGTCCGTGATCAGGGCCACGTCTCCGTCCAGACCCATGCCGGCTATGGCTGAAGTGGGGGTGAGCATTTCCCGCATCCCCGGTCCGCCGCGCGGACCTTCATAGCGAACCACCACACAGTCCCCGGCTTTGATCTTTCCTCCCAGTATGGCCGCCACTGCCTCTTCCTCCGAATTGAAAACCCTGGCCGTGACTGTGCGCCTCAGCATGGAGGGGAGAACCGCGAACTGTTTCACAACGGCCCCGTCCGGGGCGAGGTTTCCTCTGAGTATGGCTATCCCTCCCTCCGGATAGTGCGGATTGTTCAGGGGACGGATGACTTCCGGGTTCCGGTTCGCGGCCTTCAGTTCTTTCAGGTTCTCGGCGACGCTGCGCCCGGTGACGGTGAGCGCGTCCCCGTGCAGGAGGTTTCCCTCAAGAAGCGAGGCCATCACGGCCGGAATGCCTCCGGCGGCGTGCAAATCCTGGATGTGCGGACGTCCGGCCGGGGAGAGCTTACACAGATTGGGCGTGCGGCGGCTGATCTCGTCAAATATTTCCAGGGTGAGCGGCAGACCGGCCTCGCGAAAAATCGCGGGCAGATGCAGAACAGTGTTCGAGGAACCGCCGAGGGCCATGTCCACGGCAGTGGCGTTGGCCACGGATTTTTCCGTGACGATGTCTCTGGGGAGGATATTTTTCTCCAGAAGGGCCATGACTCCGGCCCCGGCCTGCTTGGCCAGGCGGATGCGGTCAGCGGACACGGCGGGGACGGTGCCGTTCCCCGGAAGGGCCAGACCTATGGTTTCGGCTATACAGTTCATGGTGTTGGCCGTGTACATTCCGGCGCAGGAACCGCATCCCGGACAGGCGTTTTCCGCAAGGCTCTCCAGTTCGTCTTCTTTCATGGTCCCTGCTCGCACACGGCCTACGCCTTCAAATACCGCGATCAGATCTGACGCGGCTCCGTTCCGATCCGGCATTCCCGCGCCCGCCAGCATGGGACCTCCGCTGACCATGACAGCCGGAATATTCAGGCGCAGCATGGCCATGAGCATTCCGGGGACTGTTTTGTCGCAGTTGGGGATTAGTACAAGGGCGTCGAAAGGATGGGCATTGGCCATGAGTTCGACGGAATCGGCGATTATTTCCCGGCTGGGCAGGGAAAATTTCATCCCCTCGTGGTTCATGGCCAGTCCGTCGCAGACGGCGATGGCCGGAAATTCCAGAGGCGTGCCACCGGCGCTGCGTACCCCGGCTTTCGCCGCCTCCGACAAGGCGCGCAGGTGGAGGTGTCCGGGGACTATTTCGTTGAATCCGTTCACTATGCCGACAAGCGGGCGTTCGATTTCTTCCCTGGTCAGACCGAGGGCGTAAAGAAGGGAACGGTGCGGGGCTTTTTCCAGTCCCTGTGTCATGCGCCGACTGCGTGTGCCTTTCATGGGAAATTCCTTGTTCGATTTTATTGGCGGACGTTTCTTGACACCGCCAAGGATGACTTGTAGTTCCCAACGTCGGAATTTGCAAATAAAATATCTGCCGGCGTCTGTGCGGCAACAAAAATATGTTTGTTATTTTTGCAATTAGACACCAGGCGAGAAACTGCGACCATGAGTTTTCCATCCCCCAGATCTTTCCGCATGACCTGCGTTGTGGAAGAAATTCCCCAAGTGGAAGATCTGCTGCGCGCCCAAGGTTTTGTTTTTGAGACAGACCCTTTTTACGCTCCCGCCCGTCGTCTGTTGCGCGCCCCTCTCCCTCTCGGGGCGGGTCTCGCCGCTTTTTTCGGCTGTATTTATATCCAGGACCGTTCATCCATGCTCCCTCCTCTGGCATTAGAGCCTGCGGCGGGCGAGAATATCCTGGACATTTGCGCCAGTCCGGGAGGAAAGACCTCCATGCTTGCCCGTATGGGCGGCGACTGTTTTGTACTTGGAAACGAACCCGCGCCGAAACGTCTGACTGTGCTGCGCGCCAACCTGCATGCGCAGAATCTGCTTAACTGCGCTACGGTTTCCTGTCCGGGCGAAGATTTTCCCCTTCCGGGGGTTTCTTTTGCAGGCTGGGATGCGATTTTGCTGGACCCACCGTGCAGCGGCTGGGGGACGGTGGAAAAAAATCCCGGAGTGAGAAAACTCTGGCGCGGCGACAAGATAAAAACCCTTACCGGCCTGCAGCGCAGGCTTCTCGCGCGGGCGGCGCGTCTTTTGAGGCCGGGCGGGCGGCTCGTCTATTCCACCTGTACCGGCAACGGCGCTGAGAATGAAGAACAAATACGCTATGCCTGCGAAGAACTCGGCTTGGAGTTTACCCCCTTGTCTTCCACTCCACCCTTCTTTGCCCTGGAAGAAGCTTACTTGCCTCAATACACCGGAGTATGGCGGATAAGAACGGGAGGGGCTTGCGCGGGCGATTTCGGCGGGCAGGGTTTTTTTGTGGCCGTACTGCGAAAACCGTGGGATTGCCGAACCTCCGGCAAGGGGAGCGCGGGCACGCGCGCGCCAGGGACTGAAGATCGTCCCGGAAGGGAAAGCGGTGGAAACAATTTTCCTGAGCCCGTTCCAGAGCGGTTTAACTTTGAAAATGCGCGCTACGGGAACTTGTCCGCAAATCCTTGCCGCGGGACTGTCGCGAAAAGAACCTGCCTCGCCGTCAAGCGACAATTTCAAAGTGAAAATGTCCTGGGACGCGAAGTCCTTGCCGGGCCGTACCTTGATCCGTCCCTGCTTCCGGACGGTGATGTTACAGCCTTTGGGAACCAAGTATATTTCCTCCCCGGGACCCTGCGCACGGCGCCTGAGCTTGCCGTCCGGCCTTATTGCAGGCGGGGTTTTCTCCTGGGAAGCGCGGGCATGGACGGGAGGATACGCACAAACCCCCGGCTACGGGCGCTTATGCCGACTCGCGCCGCGCTTGCTGCCTCCGGTACGCCTTTCCTCTCGGTGGACGAAGTCGGGCCTCTCCTCGATCTGCTCGAAGGCCGCGGGCTCGGCGTCAAAGTCAAGATGAAGGAAATAGGCCTCTACTTCCGCGATCTCCCTTTGTGCAGGCTTTCCGTCAAAGGGGGCAGGGCGGTTTTGCCGCCGCTCGGGAAGACGGGCTGAGCAATTTCACTTCGAAATTGCTCTGGCGGCCGCGCGAGCGGACGCCCGCCGTGAAGGCGCAAGCGCAATTTATTTGCGCGGTTAAGCGCCGGAGCGGGCGCGGCCTGAAAATAAACCGTGTATAATCTCAAAGGTAAAATGCTCTGGAACATTTTACGCTTGAAATGCTTGCTTAACGGCGGGCAAAGCCCGCCTGCAAGCATTTCACGGCAAGGAGTTGCAAGCAAATCCTTGCAGAGCAGTCCAAATTTCAAAGTTGAACTGTTCTAATTTCAATTTCAATGCCGGCAAAAATTACTTCAATTTTATCGGTCATTGGAATTACGCAAAAAATCAGGCGTAAAGCAGTCAAGCCGGTTTGAGTGCAAAGCGGCGTCAGGCGGCCCCCGGATGTTTCGGCATCAATATTGCTTACAATCTTTCCGTACGGGGATTGGGAAAAAAATGCCGCCAAGGAGTTCTTGTGAGTCAGAACATCTCCTCTTCGCAGGCAGTCGATCCGCAATTCCCGGCTCCGGGGGCGAATACCTGCTATGCGGATTTCGGGACGGACAGCCCGGCCGATTTCGGATCCTGCGATGATCTGTCCAAGATATTGGGCAGATTGAAGAAATTTCTGTCCCATCTGGATTTGGGCGAAGCGGAAGCCTTTGATGTAGAAGGCGCGGCCGGTTCGCGTCTGATCCTTCAGTTGTCCGACAGCCTGTCCAAGTTGCAGGATGATTTTCTGGAAACCCTCAATGACGGATTGGAGCGATGCGGAGCCGACCTTTCCGCGAAGCGGACGTTGCGCCTGGAAGGCGCGGCCCGTCTGGTTTCCGTGGGCGACGACCCGCAACGTCGGGAAGTGGAGAGCTTATTGGCCTCGGATTCGCGGCTTGCTTCCGTGTTCGCGGAGATATCCGCGCGGGCCTTTCTTTTGCGCGCATTGCGCGAGCTTCATAACGCCGTGTTTCGGATCGCTCCGGAAGGCGGGGCCGGATGTTATCAGCTCAGCCTGAAAGGCGACATGAGCCATTTTTATTTTGCAAAGCCAAGCGCCTTTGCAAATCCGGGAACCTGAGTTCGCAAAGGCGCGTTTCCGCCGAAGCAAATTGCGTTCGGCAATTTGCTTCGGCTCTGAGATTTCGGTAACTTCGCCCCTGGACAGGCGAAGGGATTATTTCTTTTTCAGCCAGGGCATCATGGCCCGCAGCTCAGCTCCTACCTTTTCTATGGGATGATCGGCCTGCATGCGGCGTATGGCCTTGAAAGAAGCCATGTTGGCCTTGTTCTCCAGAATGAAGTTGCGGGCGAACACACCCTGCTGGATGTCCCGCAAAATGGCCTTCATTTCTTTTTTCGTTTCCTCGGTGATGATGCGTGGACCGGATACGTAGTCACCGTATTCGGCGGTGTCGCTGATCGAGTAACGCATGCGCGAGAGACCGCCTTCGTAGATCAGGTCCACTATCAGCTTGACCTCGTGCATGCATTCGAAAAAGGCCAGTTCCGGGGCGTAGCCGGCTTCGACCAAAGTTTCAAACCCGGCCTGGATCAGGGCGGACAATCCGCCGCAGAGCACAGCCTGTTCTCCGAAAAGATCCGTTTCAGTCTCGTCGCGGAAAGTGGTTTCAATAACCCCCGAGCGCGCGCCGCCGATGCCTTTGGCGTAGGCAAGGGCCGTTTGCAGGGCTTTGCCGGTCGCGTCCTGGTGGATGCCGACCAGGCAGGGAACGCCTCCGCCTTCGGTAAATGTGCGCCGTACCAGATGTCCCGGACCTTTGGGGGCTATGAGCATGACGTCCACGTCGGCGGGCGGCAGAATCTGATTGAAATGAATGTTGAAGCCGTGGGCGAAGAGCAAGGCTTTGCCCGCTTTGAGGTGCGGCTTTATGTCTTTCTCATACACCCCGGCCTGGTGCTGATCCGGGAGCAGGATCATGATGATGTCCGCTTTTTGTGCGGCCTCCGCTGCGGACAGGGGGGCGAAACCGTGCTCCTTCGCCAGATCGTAATTCGGGCCGCCGGGGCGTTGTCCGACGATGACATCAAGGCCGGAGTCCCTGAGGTTCAGGGAATGGGCGTGGCCCTGGCTGCCATACCCGACGACCGCTATGGTTTTTCCTTTCAGTATGTTGAGATCCCCGTCCTTCTCATAGTAAACCTTCATTATCTTAGCTCCTTGTTGTGTTTGTGCCGGAAGAACACAGGCAGTTCGGCGCGACATCCTGTCGCGCGGTTCCATATCCGCACATTTTATGGAAATTTGCACCCGGAGATGGAATTGCCTTATTCGCGTTGCATGCTGCGCTTCATGGCCAGGGTGCCGGTACGGGCCAGTTCTTTGATGCCGAAACGGTTCAGCAGGTTGATGATGGCCCCGATTTTCTCCTGGTCGCCGGTGGCTTCCAGAGTCAGATCCACGAGGCTTACGTCCACCACTTTGCAGCGGAAGATGTCCGCTATGCGCAAAACTTCGCCCCGGCGCGAATCGTCGGCCTGCACCTTGATCAGCATCATTTCGCGTTCGACGGCTGCCAGTTCGTGATAGTCCACGACCTTGATCACCGTCACCAGCTTGCGCAGCTGCTTGATGATCTGCTCTATGATCTGGGAATCCCCGGAAGTCGCGATGGTCATGAGGGAAACGCCGTTTTCAAGAGTCGGAGCTACATTCAGAGTTTCGATGTTGAATCCCCTGCCGCTGAACAGCCCGGCTACCCTGGACAGGACCCCGGGCTCATTGTCGACAAGGACGGAAAGTACATATCTCACTATGGTCTCCTGAAAGATTTGCCGCCTGCTCCGGCAGGCGGGCTGGCCTCTCCGGCGGTGGCGGACGGGTTTACGCCAAATCGGAATACGGTTTTCCAGGTCGGATTGTTTGAATATGAAATCGGAGGCGTTGCACAGCACAACAGCCTCAAATCACGATCATTTCTTCCAGACCCTTGCCTGCGGGCACCATGGGATAAACATTCTCCTCTCTGCATACGCGCACGTCCACGACCACCGCTCCCGGCGTATCCAGGGCTTTTTGCAGGGTGGGGGCCAGTTCGGCTGCCTCGCTGATGCGAAAGCCCGTCGCCCCGTACGCTTCGGCAAGTTTCACAAAATCGGGCGACAGTCCCTCAAGGTCGGTGCAGACGTAATTTCTCCCGAAAAACAGATCCTGCCACTGGCGGACCATGCCGAGAAAGCGGTTGTTGAGGATGACGACCTTGACCGGCAGGTTGTTGGCCACTATGGTGGCCAGTTCCTGAATGTTCATCTGCACCGAGCCGTCGCCGGAGATGCACACTACCAGCTTTTCCGGCATGGCTGTCTGTGCGCCCAGCGCGGCGGGCAGTCCATAGCCCATGGTGCCCAGGCCTCCGGAGGAGAGAAAGGCGCGCGGCCGGGTGAATTTGAAGAACTGTGCCGTCCACATCTGGTGCTGGCCCACATCCGTGCTGACGATGACATCGCGTTTTTCCCGGGTCAGCTTGTCTATAAGCTCAATCACCTGCTGCGGTTTTATTTCTTTTTCGGAAGGCAAATAGGTCAGGGGGTGCTTTGCCTCATATCCGGCAAGGCGGGCAAGCCATTCCGAGTGCGCTTCTTCCCAGTCCTTTTCCTCGGCGCCGGCGGCCAGTATTTCGGCCAGACAGATGGCGGCTTCCCGGCAATCAGCTACGACCGGCACATCTACGTTGACGTTCTTGCGTATGGAGGTGGGATCGATGTCTATATGTATGATTCGCGCCTGTTTGGCAAAGGCGGAAACTTTGCCTGTAACGCGGTCCGCGAAGCGCGTTCCGACCGCTATCAGCACATCCGCCTCAGTCACGGCCCGGTTGGCCGTAAAGGTGCCGTGCATCCCGACCATGCCGTGCCACAGGCGGTTTGTGCCGGGAAACCCGCCCAGTCCCATCAGGGTCGAGATCATGGGGATGCGGTAGCGCAAGGCAATGTCCGTGATGACGGCGCTGGCCTCGGATTCGATTACCCCGCCGCCGATCAGGAAAAGCGGGCGCCGGGACTTGGTGATCAGTTCGGCCGCGCGGCGCAACTGTACCATGTTGGGTTTGTAATTGGGATTGTAGCTGCGCAGACGCACTTCATCCGTCCAGACGAACTCGCCTTTGCCGACGGTCACATCTTTGGGCAGATCGATGAGCACCGGACCGGGGCGGCCGGATTTTGCCAGATAGAAGGCTTCCCGGACAATTCTGACCAGGGATTTGACGTCTTTCACCACATAATTGTGTTTGGTGCAGGGTCTGGTGATCCCGGCTATATCGACTTCCTGAAAGGCGTCGTTGCCTATGAGACTGGTGGGCACCTGCCCGGTGATCACCACCAGCGGGATGGAGTCGCAGTAGGCCGTTGCGATGCCCGTCACGGCGTTTGTGGCTCCGGGTCCGGAGGTGACGATACAGACCCCGGTTTTTCCGGAGGCGCGCGCATAGCCGTCGGCGGCATGAACTGCGCCCTGCTCGTGGCGCGTGAGAAAAAGAGTCAGGGCATCGCGGTGGCGGGCCATTTCATCAAGAAGATCGATGATCACGCCGCCCGGGTAACAGAAAATGGCTTCCACCTTTTCGCGTGTCAGGCATTCCGCCAGGATCCCGGCTCCGGTCAATTCCATCAGGGTCGTTCCTCCCGCTCGGCATAGGATTGCAAAAGAGCCACAAGCTTTGTCTTTCCCTCCAGCTTCTGTTTTTTTATCCTGCTCACTTCCTGTTTTTCCGATGGGGTCAGGAAGCTTTTCCCTTCAAGTTTTTCCAGTTGTTTTTCATAGAGAATATGGTCATCCCACAGGCTTTTCAATTCGGGATGCGTAGGCGCCAGTTTTTCAAGCAGAGCATATTCTTTTGCTTCCACAATGCACCTCCGGTGTAGATGCGGGTAAGACTGTTTATATCAATTTTCCTGCGATATAAAGCCTGAACTGCTCCCTGTCTTTTAGAGCATTTTACGCTTGAAATGCTTGCTTGACGGCGAGCGAAGCCCGCCTACAAGCATTTCGCGGCAAGGATTTGCGAACAAGTCCTTGCAGAGCGGTCCAATTTTTCAAAGTCAAACTGCTCCAGGAGTCTGTCCGAGAGAGATGCCCGTGTCGAGTTAACATATTGATATTTTTGAGTGTTACGAATGCGATAGATTTATGCGCATCAATAAATTCAATATGTTATGTCAAAAGTCTGACAGGATCCTAGGATGAGAGCAGTTTCCAGTCCGGCTCCTCGGCAGCCGCGACCAGCAGGAGTTTTCGCCTGGCATTCGTCCCGGATGCTATGGACAGGGCGGAATGCCGTATGCCCAGCAGTTCGGCGGCGAAAGCCAGCAAGGCCTTGTTGGCTTTGTTGTCCACAGCCGGGGCGGCTACGCGCAGGCAAAGGCGTCCGTCCCGGATGCCCGATATTTCGGATTTTTTTGCTCCGGGCAGTATGTGAAGCAATATCTGCCATTCTTTTTCTCCGGTCTGCCGGATGAAAGGCGGAAGGTCAGGCCGGCTTTTTATCTGTGTCGGCATAGCCTTCCACCCGGTTCGCTTCAGCCCGCCGGTTCAGAGCCGCCGTGGCCCGTTCAAGGCGTATGTCTTCCATTTGTCCGAGTTCAAGAAGTTTCAGGTGTCCCTCGATAACGGAGCGGACTTTGAATTCAAACTGCGCTTTCAGTTTACGTGTTTCCGAAATTTCCTCAAGGACGCGGGCCAGCCGCTGATTCGCCTGGTTGGTCAGGTTTTCCGCCCTGTTCTGTGCGGCTTCAATGATCAACTGGGCTTCTGTTTGCGCCGCGTTTTTTATGTCCTCTCCCATGCGCTTGGAGATGAGCAGGGCATCGCGCAGGGCGTTTTCGCGTTCTGCGTATTTGCTTAAATCGTCTTCAAGCCGGGCGATCAGGTTTGTCAGCCGCGCGCGTTCCTCGCCGAGACGGGTAAGGGTTTCCGCCACTTCCTGAAGGTAATTGTCCACCTCTTCCGGATCGTAGCCGCGCAGGCTCCGGGAGAAGGTACGGTTCAGTATGTCCACGCGGTTGACGGACATGGTTCAGCCCGCCAACAGTACTGCTGTTTGTCTCAAGGTGGCGGATATGAGCTTTTGCAGGATCTGCAAGGCCAGGAGCAGCACGATGGGCGAAAAGTCCAGTCCTCTTGCGTAAGTGAATGGCAGCCATTTTCTTATGCGCCAGAAAGCCGGTTCGGTAAGCTGGCGCAATACCCGCACAATGGGATTATATGGGTCGGCGTTCACCCAGCTCACGATACAGGCGCCGATAACGATAAAAAAATAGATGTTTATCAGGGAGGAGGTTACGAAATCCACGGCTTCGATCAGGCTCATAAGGATAATCATGTGTCCTCCGCCGCCGGGCGGGCATGGCGCATCGGTTCTTGTCCGGGTTTTTCCACCAGGGGGGAGATCAGTTCCATCATGTCGAAAAATCCGTTGAAATGCAGGTGGGCTTGGAGTTCTTGGTTGCGAAAGGACCAGAATGGCACCCCGGCGCCGCGCGCGGCCTGTTCGTCCACTTTGGAATCTCCCAGAAAAGCGATGTCGCCGGGTTTTTCATCCCAGGTTTTCAATATTCCCACTAGCCCTTCCGGGCTTGGCTTGGGCGGATAATCCGAGGCCGTGGCGACCGGATCGAAGAAATCTTCCAGATCGAAATGCCGCAGAAGTTCATGTACTGTGCTTGAGCGGTTGGTGAATATGGCCAGTTTTACCTGCTGCCGCTTGAGCCAGCGCAGAATTTCCGTAAGGCCCGGCTCTACCGAGAGCAGAGGCAGAATTTGTCCCGGGTAGTCTATTTTCCGGCAGGCTTCCCAAGCCGCCTCCCGGTAAGCAGGCGGGATGATATGGAGCATGGCTTCTTCCACCGAGGCCATGTGGCAGTATTCTTCCTCGGCCGGACTCAAAGGGGGCAGGCGCAGTATGCGGCGGATCAGATTGTAGAATTCCATGTTCGAAGCGCGCGAATCAAGCATTACCCCGTCTATGTCGAATACCAGACCGCGCAGCCCCGTCCCGGGTTCTTTTTGCAGGTCGGCGAGGCATGCGCTTAATGTCTTCATCAAAAATTCCTTTATGGCTGGAACATCTCCCCTCTTTCGTGAACCGGATGTCTTTGCCCGCTGACTCCGTATGGCTGTATGCATCAGATAAAGCAACAATTACAAGATGTTCTACAGATTTGATGTTCGGCTATCTATAACCGGATAAGCACGCGCTGTCAAACGCAACCCTTATGTTTGCCTTGCCCGGTTCGCCGGTCAGGGCTTTGGATTTGACGCCGCCTGGGGTTTGTCGGCGGGTGTCGGCCCGTTCAGGGCGGATTGGAAAAAAGTCACAAGGAACTGATCTATTTGCCGCGCGATTTTGTTGCGTTCGTCTCCGGAAATGGCGCCGCAGGCTTCGCCGAGAGAGGCGGCGGTGTCCTGCGAGCAGCGCGCGAACAAGGAGAAGTGATCGGCGCTATCCACGCGCAGGACCTGTGTGGTTGGGGGCAGACCGGAAATAAAGGATCGGGAATGCTGCGCCGGGGGATAAAGACGGTCTTTGCCCGCTTCGACCAGCGCGGCGGGAATGTTCACCCTGCGTAGCGCCTCGGGATTGAACAGCATGCCGCCGGCAGGCGTCAGGAAAGCCAGTGCCCGGATGCTGCGGGGGAACCCCCCGGTTTTGGAGACGGCCGGGAAGGACGCTCTGGAAAGGGCGCCGGAGTCCGCACTGGTCCGCATCGCGTTTTCTTTTGCGGGGCCAGGCAAATCCGGCTGAGGTATTCTGACGAAACGCCCGCCGCTGTCGGCCCAGCCGAACAGAGGACCGCCCTGAATATCCAGGATTGGAGACAGAATCGGGCCGAACCCTTTGTCGTCGTCCGGTTCGGCGGGCGGTTCCAAAAGCTCTGTGGAAATAACCGGGGACGGTTCAGGAAAAGTTTCTTCTTCTTCGCCCCAATTGAGCAGCCATTTCCACCAGGGTCGTTTTTTGGGCATTTCCCCGGCGGACAGGGAAGGGGATTCGCGCTTCGTCTCCGCCGTGGGCGCATTGGCGCTCTCCGCCATATACCGGGCGGGATTGGGAGTAAAGATATCTCTGCCTTTTTTTTCCGCCAGTTCAAGCATGGCCGCAGGCATGCGGGCGAGGCGTTTCGCCGCCCAAGGCGAACAGAAGCCTTCCTCCGGGGACTTGTCCGCGCAGTAGCCTTCGAGAAACGAAAAATCAGGCAGGAGTCCGAGAAGCTGCAAGACGCTGATGCTGCCGAAGCCGACGCCCATGAGGCCTATGCGGGATGTGTCCGCACAGGGTCCTATTTCCTGGTTCTCCAGAACGGTTTCCAGGGCGCGGAGCAGGGCGCGCGGCCTTTCCGCAAGCAGCTTTGCCGTATATATGCCGTAGCTTTCCGCCTGACTGTCCCCGGTGTGGGTCGGGGAAATAACGATTATGCCGGAGCGGGCCAGGGCTACGGCCAGATCGCTGTTGGCGAAGCGGCTGCCCGCCGTGTCATGGGAAACAAGCACTACCGGATAAGAACCGGGTACGATTCGGCCGCGCTTGGCCGCGTTGATTACCCAGCCTTCCTGGACAAATTCGACGGGCGTGGCGCGCCCGGGATACCAGACGGAAAAATCGAAGCGTTCCTGCGTCTCCGGGTCCCATACCCCGAAACTGCGCATGACGGCAGTGTAGTTTTCCGCTCCGGAAGCGCTTTGCGCCGGTGCGGGCGTAGCAAAGATCCCAAGCAGGACCGCAAGACAGAGACGGAAAAAGGGGCCGCGCAGGGCTGCGCCGCGTGCAGGCGCGGGACGCGTAAAACGATCCGGGAAGGAGTAATGCCAAGTTGCGGCCAATAGGGAGAAAATTGGTATCGACTGCAGGCAAAGCCGGCAGTCCGCCGCGAAGGCGCTGGCGGCATTGACTGCCGCTGTAAAGCGCCGGAGCGGGCGTGCCTTTCCGCGTTCAAATCCGTTTGGATGCGGCTTGGTATAAGGCGGGACTGGAGAGGGCATGTGGGGAAGAGTAGCGCAAGTGCGCGACGCGGGCAAGAGCCGCGCGGCAAAAGCCGCAACGGAAGGAATGCCCGGTACCCTGTGCACATTTTCCGGCATCGACGAATCAGATTTTTTCCAGGAGCTTTTCCAGGTATGGGGAGCTTGGGGCGTCCGCAGCCGATGCCGCATCCGGCGACTTTTTCTCCTCCGTTTTGCGCACGCGAGCAAGCATAAGCTTCAAACGCCGCATTTTTCCATAGGCGCGCCGCTCTTCGGGGGCGCCGGCAAGCAGGTCGTCCATGCGCGCCAATGCGCCGGGGGGGATTTTGTCTTCCAGATGAGAACTGTTGCGCAGAATGGTGTAGGCCATGCGCATTTCCGCAGGTAGATGAGAAAGGTCTTCCAGAACAAGGGGTTTGCCTGTTCCGGGGATGTTTTCGAATTTGCCCTCGGCTATGGCCTCCTCAATTTTTTTCTCCGCGACGAGGGCGATTGCCGTAAGCAGGTCAACGGAGGTCATTTCAGTTCTGCTTGCGCCTTTTCCTTCAGGTCCGGATCGGCCTGCGGCAACCCGATGAGGATGTTCAGCAGTTCTATTGCCCTGTTTCTGTTGTCCATCGAATACTTGTAGATGATCGCCAGGTTGTAGAGCGTGTCGGGGTCTGTTTGATTTTTTAGCGTATCCTCAAGAATTTCCGTAGCTTCCGCATTTCGTCCTTGACGGTGCAGAACCAGACCCAAGAGGCGCCTGGGGCGGGGATCGCTAGGGCGGCCCAGTATTGAGCGGTTCAGGAAGATTTCCGCGCGTACCCAGTCAGCGCCGGATATAAAAATTTCTGCTATCTTGCCCAAGGTATCGGGGTCATTGGGGTTCTCCCGCAGAGAGCGCATGAGATCGCCTATTTCCGCGGCCTGCGCCTCGGTCAGTTCCCGCAGGGCAGGCATTCCCGGCGCGGGCGCCGCTCGATTTTCCGAGGCCTCGCCCTGGGTGTTTGCTCCGTCCCGCCTCGCTCCCGGCGCGAGTTTTTCCCCGTCCGTGGTGTCCTTTATGGAAAAGACGAGCATGGCCGCTAGAGCCAGCAGGAGCGGGAACAGAATAAAATAGGGCGCGACGCCTCTGCCGGAATTCATTCCTTTTCCTCCAGGCGGCTTATGCGTCCGGATAAAAGGGTCTGCCTGCGCGCCAGCAGGCAGAGATAGAGGCCCAGTCCTATCCAGACGACAAGGCCCGCACACATGATCCATTGATAACTATCCATATAGGTCTCGAATTGTTAATGCCCGCCGCCATAAAGTTTCCGGGCCAGCAAGGTTTCAAGACGGCGTTCGTCCAGAGCCGCTTGCACACGCAAGCCGATCAGGGCCGCCCACAAAATGGCGAAAGAGACGATGCATGCCGCGAGTGTCAGCTTCATTTCCGCTTCAAGACTGATTGAGGGCGGATGAACGTAGCTCCAGAGTCGGGCTGAGAGAAATACCAGGGGCACATCCAGAAAGGCGGCCACACCTATTACGGCGCAGATCTTCGCCTTGCGGCGCAAGGAGATGTCAAGGCCGCGCACGACGAGATACCCGGAATATACAAAACACATCACCAGGGTGGTAGTCAGGCGGGCATCCCAAGTCCACCATACCCCCCAAGAGGCCTTGGCCCAGATGGATCCGGAAATTATGGACAGGACCGCGAAAACCAGGCTTACTTCCGCGCAGGCCCCGGCGAGGTCGTCCCAGAAGTCTTTTTCAGTGCGTAGATAGACGAGGCTGGCGGCAAAGGTCAGGAAGAATCCGCCCAGCGCCCACCAGGCCAAGGGCATATGCAGGTAAAAAATTTTCTGGGGCAGGCCGAGGGTGCTTTCTTTGGGCGCATAAACAAAGATCAGCGCCCAACTGACGGCGAGGGCGAGTCCCCCGGCCAGGGCCAGGGGCGGGATGAAGGAAAAATTCTTGGGCTTTACGTGGAGCCTTGTCCGCATCTGTCGTCCATCCTATTCAATGTCAACCCTCTCTAATTTTTTCGCAAAATATCAGGTTCTGGCCGGAACGCAATTCCGGGGCGCAGGCCTGGAGGATTTTTTCTTCAACAAAAAAATTTTACTGCGCTGGCTGCGGCAATGCCGATTCGAAAGCCGCCGCAACACGGCAGGATGCCTGGCTTGCGGTGCTGGACCACTTGCCCGGCCGAGTCAGAGCAAGCCTGTATCCCAGTTGAAGTTGCCCGGTCGGGGGCGGTTGCCCGGGTTTTGCGGCGCGCGCTCCTCTATATGGATGAAAGCCAGGTAGCCGGCTTCTTCCAGCAAGCTTCTCCTGGCGGACAGGTCCAAAGGCCAGACCGGGTATATCCAGGCGTTTTCCCCGTAGCGGCGCAGGAAAAACTCTTCGCCGCCGGGGCTTGAGAAGGCAAGGCCGGTCCGGACGTTTTCGGTTTTTCGCCTGCTGATGCCCACTGGCCAGAGGCCGGAGAGCACGATTCCCAAGGGAAGAGGGCTTTGTTTCGGAAGAGACAGCAGGTCGTCCCGACCCAGCTCCGGGCTTGCGATTGCGGAGGAAAAGCCCAGTTTCCGCATGGCTTCGAGGGCGTAAGCATTGGCCAGGTTACAGAAGGGTCCGGCGCAGAGATCCAGGTTTTCGGGTTTGGAAAAGAAGGCGATTTGCCAGGGGCTGTTGCAGACAATGCGTTTGCCGCCGTCCCGGATCAGGGCGTTGAGCATCCGCTGCCATTGCTTTTCCTCGTCCGGCCAGACCACCGGCGGCAGCCACCAGGAGATGCGGGAATAAAGGGTGCGGGAGACGGCGCGCAAGGCTTTTTGCGAGAGCCACAAGCCCTGAAGCGCGCCCGCTTCCCGGCCTTGTTTCCCTCTGCGCCCGTCGGGCAGGGAGGAGCACAGAAAGATATCTACTTTGCGGGCTTTGCCGCCGAAAGGTCGGGGTTTTGGGGGCGCGCATGGCGTCTCTGCATTTTCCGGGCGGATTTTGCCCAGCTTGCGTTGCCATTGCGCTATACCCGCTTCAGCCTCGGGCGTGCGACGATCTATGAGCAGGACGGGAACGCCGGCTTTAGGACGCTTGTTTTTCGGCAGGCGCAGGACGAGAGCCAGACCCTGCGCGGCCGGGACGTTCAGGGCTATCGTACAGTGCCAGGGTTCGTCCTCGCGGCCTATGCGCAAGTAGTCCCCGGGCAAAAGGGGCAGGCGGGGCAGCAACTCGCAGGCGCCCTCACTGTTTATGCGGATTTTGCCGCATATAAGCCCGGAGCCTCCTTCCCGCTCCTCCGAGGCCTCGGTCTGTTGCGCGTCCCTGTCTGTAAACAGGGCGCGCGAGCTGGCGCGTCCGAGGGCCGTATTGATGAGACGCAGGGCCTCTTTTCCTGCTTCCGGTTTGTCCGCTTCATCGCGTAGTAGCCTGTAAGCCTTGGTCACATGATAGACGTAGTGCGGACCCTTTTTTCTGCCTTCGATTTTCCAGGCCCGGATGCGCGACAGAGGCAAAAGCCCGCGCGTCAGGACATCTAAGGAAAGATCCAGGCTTGAGAAGAAACGCCCCCGGCGTCCGCTTTGGGCATACATGCGGCGGCAGGGCTGTACGCAACGTCCGCGCAGCCCGCTTTTGCCGCCCATGTAGCTGGACCACCAGCAACGGCCGGATACGCAAAAGCAAAGGGCGCCGTGCACGAAAACTTCCAGGTCCAGACCTTCCGGGCAGTCGGCGTCAAGTGTTTGCAGTTCGGGAAAAGTCAACTCGCGCGGCAGGATAACCCTGTCCGCGCCCAAGGTCTTCGCAGCCGCGAAGGCGGTCCGGTGCGTGGCGTTGCCCAGGGTGGAGAGGTGCAACTCGCCGGCAAACCCGGCATTTTTGGCCAGGACTGGCAGGGAAGGGTCCTGGAAGATCAGGGCGTCCGGAGCTGACCCGCCGCACAGGCGCCGGATCAGGCTGAACACCTTGGGCGGTTCTGCCGGCTTGACCATGGTGTTTAAGGCCACATATACGCGTCTGCCTTGGGAATGTGCCGTGTCCAGCAGGGAGAGCAGGGCGGAACTGGAAAAGTTTTCCGCCTCCATGCGCGCTGAAAAGTGTTTGAGGCCGAGATAGACGGCATCCGCGCCGGCGGCGAAGGCGGCGAGGGCGGAGCGCAGGTCCCCTGCCGGGGCGAGTATCTCCGGGCCCCGGGTTGTTGCGATCAAAATATTGTCTGACATCAGGACGACAGAATTTTTTCTGAACGGTTATGTAAACGCGGCCTTCCGCGTTGACGTTTCACAGTACAATTCAAAGTGGTTTTTCCGGTAATACAACAGGCCCTCCGCTTTCAGCCGGGAGAGTTCGGCGGACATCGCGCTTCGCTCGACTGAGAGGAAGTCCGCCAATTCCTGCCTGTTGAAAGGTATGTCAAATTTGTTCGCGCCGGAGCGGACCGCCTGTTCGGAGAGATAAGAGAGCAGCTTTTCGCGGGTGTTGCGTTGCGTAAGGTGCTGCAGTTTGGAGATCAGCGAGATGTTTTTGCCCGCGATTACCCGCAGCATGTTCTCTATCAGGCGGGTGTGGAACCCGCAAGCGCTGGAGCAGGTCAGCAAGATGCGCCGGTAGTCCAGCAGCAGTATCTCGCATTCCTCGTTCGCGACGACGCTGACTGGAAGAGTCCGGGATTCGGCATTACAGGGTCGGGCGGCGCAGGAAAACGCCTCCGCGAACAGCTCTCCGCTTCCGGCGCGGGTGATGATGCTGCGGTTGCCCCAGTAGTCTTCCCGGATTATGTCGACGTTGCCGGACACTACCACTCCCACGGCGGCGGCGTCATCGTTTTCGACATAGACGTATTCACCCTTGGCGAAGGATTTTTTCCGCGGCGACAGGCAGACGAACATTGCGTCAAGTTCGTCCGCGTCGATTCCCGCAAACAACGGACAAGACTTCAAAACCGATGGACAATTTTTCAAGGTTTCCCCGATTCTGTTGGAAATACAACCGATTTTCCGCTTTTATCGTACTATTGTCAAAGCATAAAATCAAAGGGCAGGGCTGATGCATCTTATTGCGTCAGTCTTTCGGCGATGCGCAAGCATCACCCGGCCGCAGGCTTCGTATGGAGCAAGGTGGCTTTGCCGCCGTGAATCTCAAAGACATATATCATAATATGCTGGGTGAACAATATAAAATTTCAGATGCTTCAGCACTGAAGCAAAGGAGAAATTGCCGTGACCAGAAGGATCATTAGCATCGACGAGAGCAGGTGCAACGGCTGCGGGCTGTGTGTGAAGGCCTGCCACGAAGGCGCGCTGGGAATCGTGCAGGGCAAGGCGCGGTTGTTGCGGGAGGACTACTGCGACGGGTTTGGCGACTGTCTGCCGGAATGTCCCGAAGGCGCGATTTTTTTCGAGGAGCGTGAGGCAAAACCATACGATGCGCAGGCGGTTGCGGCGATGTCAGGAGGAATGAACCACTCCGGCCCGCCATTTAAAAATTTTCCCATTCAGCTCAAGCTGGTGCAGTCGACCGCGCCGCGCTTTTTTGAGTGCGGTCTGCTGGTGGCAGCCGACTGCACGGCCTTTGTCTGCGATGACTTCAAACGCAGTTTATCGGCCGGCAAGGCGCTTGCGATCGGCTGCCCCAAACTGGATGCAACCGACTATTCCGGTAAGCTGGCGGAAATAATTCGCGCAAACGCGGTGAAATCGGTGACGGTCGCAAAAATGGAGGTGCCGTGCTGCGGCGGTTTGGCGCGAATGGCTGAAATGGCGATTGCCGGATCAGGCGCTGACGTTTTGCTTGAAGTGATCACCGTAACAGTCGAAGGTAAACTACAATCGTAAAATACAGCCGATTTGTATGCCGCCAGAGTAGTTCAATTTCCAGATGCAGATTGCCGCATCCAAGCCTGTTTGAATGCAACTTGATATAAGATCAACTCTCCGGAGACGATCGGGAAACAATTCAGAACAATCGAATGAGTTCTACAATATATTGAAATTACAGAAGAAAATTTTACACCGACAAGTCGCGGTAAACAATTTCAGCAAGTTATAGTTGCTCACTCGATTGCCCCGGGAAAGAATTGCCCCTTTATTGACAAGCGGCGTGCTATCCGTGATTATGGCCCAAGCGGAGACAGGCATATGAAGATCGCCGAAGATATTTATTTTTATGAAGAGACTTCAGCGGGTACGGGTTTCAGCGCCAACGCCATTGTGATTGACGGCGACCCCAAGCTCATCATCGACCCCGGTTCTAAGGGGCATCTGCCGCTTCTTGTCAAACGCATGGCAGCCGACGGTCTGGATGTGTCCGCCCGGGATCTGGCTTTTTTTACGCACAGTCATCCCGATCACCTGGGGGCTGGGCGGGCTTTGGCGGATGAATTTAAGGTGTGTTTGGCCATGCACAGGCTGGAAATCGATTTTCTCCGGGGCGGAGGATTGTCTTTCTGGGGGAGTTTTCCCTTTTCCGAAAAGGAATTCATGGTGCTGGAGCAAGGAGAATTTTCTTTCGGCAGCCACGATTTTTATCTCCACCACACTCCGGGGCACAGTCCCGGAAGCCTTACCCTGCACTGGCCGGGAGCGAAATTGCTGGTTACCGGCGACGTGTATTTTTCCGGCACCTTTGGGGCGACAAACCTGCCGGGCGGAGACGAACGGGATATGTTCCGGACTCTGGAACGTTTGGAGGCGCTTACGGATGTGGATCTGGCGCTTTGCGGTCATGGCCCGGCTGTTGTCGGGCGGGGGGCAGTTCGGGAAAATTACCGGCTGCTCGCGCGCGAAGTGTCCATGAAGAAGGCCGGCACCTGGACCGGCTCATGAACGCGCCGTCCCGGACCCGGCGTGTTGCCGCGACTGCGGGATAATCCTGACCTTTTGCGCGATGGGAGGAAGCCTGATTGCGCAAAAAAAAACATGAACACAGCAAGCATGACCATGTGTGGCGCTTCGCCGGCGCAGACTGACACCGGCCTGGTTCCGAGCGATGGCGCCTTGGTCCGGCTGAAGGTTTTGGACATCGCCGAACTCGGGCGGGGCGGTCCGGATTTGTTTGTCCTGCGCCTGTCACCGCCCGGATGGGAAACCCCCTTGCCCGGACGCTTCCTCATGTTGCGTGCGGCCGCTACGGGCAGGGAATATCTCTGCGCTCGCCCCTTTTCGATCTGCCGGATAAATGACGAGGCCCTGGTCGTGTTTTTTCAGGTGCGGGGCAAGGCGACACGCGATTTCGCGGCGCTAAAACCCGGCGATCCGGTGGATGTATGGGGACCGCTCGGCAATTCCCTGCCTGTTGATTCGTGCCGTCCGGTGCTCGCCCTGGCCGGAGGCATGGGTATCGCGCCCTTTGTCAATTATGTGGATCAGCACCCGGCGCCTGGCAACATAAGCCTGGAATTCGGCCATCGTCTCCCCTTGGAATGTTATCCGTTGCGCTATATTGAGGGTAAATGCCGTATAAGGACCCACCATGAAAAAAACGACGGAGATCGTGCCGTTTTCAGCGCGCTAGTTGAAGAACGCATCCGGGAGTTTGCCTTGTCCGGAATAATTCTGGCCTGTGGTCCCGGCGCGTTTTTGCGTTTGGTCCGCGAGCTTGCTCTCAAGTACCGGGCCGAGGCCTGGCTGAGCCTTGAAACGCGCATGGCCTGCGGGATCGGGGCCTGCCTGGGCTGCGCGGTAAAAGCTCTTTTGCCCGCGGAGGCTTTTGCCGCGCCTGCGCAGGTCCTTGCTGCCCCCCCCTCCAGAGGAGACCGGGAGCATTTTGTTCAGACTTGTCTCTGTGGTCCGAATTTCCGCGCGGACAGGGTGTTGTTGTGAGCGCGGGCGGCAGGGAAAACGCAAAGCTCGGGGTCTGTCTGAAAGGCGCGAGAGCTTCGCTTGCCCTCAACAATCCCGTGCTTACGGCTTCCGGCACCTTCGGCTACGGCCTGGAATTTTCCCCCTACGGCGATTTGCGCAAACTTGGAGGCATTGTCGTCAAAGGTCTTTCCCTGGAGCCGCGTGAGGGAAACCCCATGCCGCGCATTGCCGAAACCCCGTGCGGCCTGTTGAATTCCGTGGGCTTGCAGAACTGCGGGGCGGAGATTTTTCTCAGGGACAAGCTGCCTTTGCTGCCAGTGGAAGTTCTGCCGGTCATAGTCAACCTCTATGCGGCCGCAACTGATGAATTTGCCGTACTGGCCGGACTTTTTTCCGGGGAACACGGCATTGCCGCGCTTGAAGTGAATATTTCCTGTCCCAATGTGCGGGAAGGAGGGCTGCTTTTCGGACAGGACCCGCGCATGGCTGCGGAGGTGACGGCCGCCGTGCGTGCCCGTTGCCCGGATAAGCCGCTGATTGTGAAACTCACCCCCAACGTCACGGATATCGCTGTCATAGCCAAAGCCTGCGTGGAGGCTGGGGCGGACATACTTTCCTGCATCAATACGCTGAGCGGGATGGCGGTGGATTTGAACACGCGCAGTCCCTTGCTTGCCACAGTGACCGGCGGTCTTTCCGGCCCGGCCATAAAACCGGTGGCCCTGCGGTCGGTCTGGCAGGCCAGCCGGGCCGTGTCCGTTCCGGTCATCGGCGTAGGCGGCATCGGCAGCGCCGAGGACGTGTTGGAATTTATCCTGGCCGGAGCGGGCGCCGTGCAGGTCGGCACGGCCTCTTTTTCCCGCCCTGATGCTGTTTTCAGGATAGTGGAAGATCTTCCGGCGGTTATGGAAAAATATGGGGTGGACGACCTGGAGGCTTTCCGAGGGTCTTTGCTGACGTGGCAGACGGATTGAGAGCTAAAGATATTTTTTTCAGAATTTTTTAAAAAAAAAGCCAAATTTATGTTGACGCGGCATTGCGCTTAGGGCAAGTAACGCATAAATAAACGCGCGGTTCCGGCAGTTGGTTTGCAGGGTTTTTCGGCGCGGAGTTTCATTGTTTTTTCTGTGAGGTTTTATTGCATGACTAAGTCTCTTTATGTGGGCAATCTGCCTTGGGCGGCTACGGAAGAGGAAATTCGCAACCTGTTTGCGGCGCATGGAAACGTGAGCTCTGTCAAGTTGATAAGTGACAGGGAAACCGGGCGCGCGCGAGGTTTCGGGTTTGTGGAAATGGATGCGGCGGACGCAACCACTGCCGTGGAAGCCTTGGACGGATCCAGCTTCGGGGGGCGTACCCTGCGCGTAAATGAAGCTCAGCCCAAGGCGCCGCGCCAACCACGTTATTAAAAATCAGTTCCCGGTTGAACTTTTCCGAAACCCCGGCTTGGCCGGGGTTTTTTTTCGGCCGGGCGTCATGTCGTTCACGAGGCAAAGTACGCTTTGATCTGATTGGAATAGATGTGGTCTCCATATGACGGCGACTGAGACTTATGCGCCGCCGAGCCTGATGTATGTGGGAAAATTGAGAAAAATTCCGCTGGTATAGGTGAGCAGCTTGTCCATAATCCAGGGGAAGCTGATGAGCAGGGCCAGGAACATGGCGATTATCTTGGGGATGAAGGCCAGGGTGGCCTCCTGGAGTTGCGTCGCCGCCTGAATGATGCTGACGATTAGTCCTACCCCCAGGCCGACTCCGAGCAGGGGCAGAGATATGAGCAGGGCCAGTTCAATGGACTGCCTTGCGAAACCTACAACAAATTCCTGGGTCACGGCGCGCCTCACAAAAGAAAACTGTTGACCAGCGAACCTACAAGCAGAGACCACCCGTCCACCATGACGAAGAGCAGGAGCTTGAAGGGCATGGAAACCATCATGGGCGGCAGCATCATCATGCCCATGGCCAGAAGGATGCTGGACACCACCATGTCCAGAATCAGAAAGGGTATATATATCATGAAGCCGATGGTGAACCCGGTCTTCAGTTCGCTGATCACAAAGGCCGCCGCCAGAGATACGGTCGGCACGTCTTCGCGCGTCGCCGGGCGTTCCATGCGCGTTATACTGTAGAATATGGACAGGTCTTTTTCCCTGGTATGCCTGAACATAAATTCACGCAAGGGTTTTTCCGCGTTTTGCAGGGCCTCGGCAAAGTCCATGCGTTCTTCGAGATAGGGCTGGAGTGCCGTGTCGTTTATCGCCTTGCCGACCGGAGTCATGATGGCCACGGTCATAAAAATGGCCAGACTGACCAGTATCTGGTTCGGGGGAAGCTGTTGCACCCCGAGCGCCTGACGTATGAAATGAAAGACCAGAATGATGCGCGTGAAGCTGGTCACGGTGAGCACTATGGCCGGGGCGAGGGATAGAACTGTCAGGAGGAAGAGGATTTCCAGCGCCAGTTCAATGCCTCTGGGTTCGCTTTGTCCGGCGGAAAGCGTGAGTTGAAGGTTGGGAAAAGCGAGGGTGGGGGCGGCCTGGGCGGGTTGAACGAGCGAAATCAAAAGGCAGACGGCCAGGATCACGGGCGCAGCCGTCGGCAACGCGCGCCGCAATGCCGTTTCAAGGACGCGGGTGAACCGGCAAAGCGCGAGATGCGGGGGGGGTTCTCGTCCTTGAGCGGATTGACATTGAAAATATCCTTCCGCTCCGCAGGGATTTGCCTGCAAATCTCTGCCGCGAGAGTGTCGCAAGGCGGACTCGTTTCGCCGGCAAGCGGCAATCTCAAGCGCAAAACGCTCTCGGGGCGCGCGGTTCATTTCCTCTCATCCGGTTTCAGGGTAGGAGGAGTTTTTCCCGCTGCCGGTTCCGTCGTATACTTCGTGCCAAAAACTCTATCTTCCGGTTCGTCCGCTTCGTCGGGCCGGTTTGCTTCCGCTTCTTCGCGGAATATTTCCGTGAGCAGGGAGATGTTCCGTTCCGTAACCCCGACGATCAGATGTCTGTCCAGGCAGCGGATTGCCAGGATCCATTTTTTGGGACCGAGGGGGAGGCGGTTCTCAACGCGCAGCATATTGCCCTGGGACGCGAACAGTCCCGGAGCCATGCCGCGTTTGCGGATGAACCAGAGCAGCCCCCAGAGCAGGGCGACAAGCAGGCAAAGCAGGGCCAGGGCCTCGAAATAGCCGCTCCAGGACAGGCTGACGTCCGGGATTTGCCCTGCCGGGGGGGGGAGAGACGGGCTGTCCGTGGCGTTTTGCGCATCGGCCGCGAAAGAGACGCGTGCGGCGCAGAGTGCGCAGAGGATCTGGGCAAAGAAAAAAAGTCTGCCCGGTCGCTTCCGGATTCGTAGTGCAAAGGCCGGTATTTCGAGGAGCCGGGTGGAGGAAAAGCGCATGGTCGATACGCTGTAACACTTAAAAATGTATACGGTGCAGCGTGGCAGGCGCCGGGCGGCAAGCCCGGCGCGCCGCCGAAGGCGGCGTGAGCACCGCAAAAACCGCGTCTTTTGCCGTGCGATTTTGTCGCCTAAAACGAAGCGGATGCGCGGTTCTAAGCGACACATGGCGCTAACCCAGTTGCTTCACCCGTTCTATGGGGCTTATGATGTCCGTGAGGCGGATGCCGAATTTTTCGTTGATGACCACCGCCTCTCCGCGCGCGACCATTTTTCCGTTCACATAAACCTCCAGAGGTTCTCCGGCCAGTTTGTTCAGTTCCACCACCGAACCCTGGCCGAGCTGGAGCAGCTCGTTGATCAGCAGGCGGGTGCGGCCCAGTTCGGCTGAAACGTCCAGAGGGATGTCCAGGATAAAATCCAGCTCGCGCCTGCCGGAATCCTGACGCGGGGCCTTGGCCTCATCGGTCAGGTCCTTGAAATCCATCACCTTCGCCTGGGCGGCGAGAGTAGCCTGTTCCTTGTCCTTTTTGACGTTGGCCTGCTCGTCGGCGGCCAAGGCCGCGGCCCATTCCGCAGCCAGGGCTTCGTCGTCGTTTTTCGCGTCGCCCGCGTTCTTTTCGCCCGCAGGGGCGGGCTGCTCCTCGTCCTCCAACGACGCCGCCCATTCCGCGGCCAGGGCGTCCTGATCCACATCGTCAGCCATAAAGCTTCCTTCCGTTTAGGATGAATGGCGCGGCGTACGCGCGCCGTCAAAGCATTTTCATTGTATGAACAAATCCGTTATGAACACCTGGCTGACCTTTCCCCGGCCCAGGATGGCGTTCAGCCTGTCCGTGATCTCGCTTTTCAGCAGAACTTTTTTTTCCGGCGTGGACAGGTCGGCGTAGGTTTTGCTCGCAAGCAGAAGCAGGATGGCGTCGCGGATGCGGGCGTTATTCCTGGCCACTTCGTTTTTTACCTTGTTGTCGGCGGTCTCTATTTCAACGTGCAGGCGGATGAGGCGCTGTCCCAGAGGGTCGGCAAGATTGGTGACGAAGGCGGGCAGGGCGACGGTGAGGCTTGGAAGCTGGGGTGCCTGCTCTTCCTCCGCTACCGGCTCCTTGCCGGTAAAGCTTTGGATCATGGGCATGAGTCTCTCGCCGAGGAAAAAGAACCATGCAGCCGCGCCGCCTCCGCCCATGACGGCCAGGATAAGGATTATCACGATCAGCAGCCTGAGCTTGCTTTTCTTGCGGGGTGTCGCCGCTTCGTCCGCCATGGTCTCGCTCTTTCAAAACTATATGTATGAGGCAGTTCTGGACACGGTTTTCAACAAGAGTTCGATGCGTCGGTTTTTCCGCCGTCCTTCGGCGCTTTCATCGGAACAGACGGCCTTGTCCGGCCCGTATCCGCTGATGGAAAAGCGGTCCGCCGGCACTTTGGCTTGCAGAAAGTGTTCCAAAACCGCAGCGGCCTTGAGATAGCAGCTTTCATACGGGCTTTGCGGGGCGCTTGCGGGCCGGTCGTCCGTGTGCCCGCTTATGTTTATGTCAGCGTTGAGGGCCAGAATAACAGGAGTGAGCAAGTCAAGCAACTTTTTGCCTTTTTCCTTGAGTTCGGCGCTGTCCTCCGGAAAAAGCAGGTCATCAGTCAAAACAATGACGGCGCCTTCGGGATGCGAGAGGAGTTCGATCAGTTCACTGAGTTTTTTTGAGGATGTCTCCGGGTCGGTGGGCTCAAAGGCAAAGAGCAGGTCCAGCACCTTTTGCGCGATGCCGGGAAGTTCCCTGGGGTTCTTCAAATACTTGGCTATTAGTTGGATATCTTTTTCCCTTGTCTCCAGGGAGGGGGCGGTTTTTTGCGTCTGGCCCCGCATCTGCGCCCCGATTCTGGAAACAAGGGTCTTGTCCATGCCGGACATGCTGAAGAGCAGGATGAAAAAGGCCAGGAGCAAGGTCATCAGGTCGGAGAAAGTGACGAGCCAGGGTAAGCCCGTTCCGGCGGGTTTCGCCTTTCTGCGCGCCGGGCTCATGGCGCGCCCGGAGTCGTTTTGGGCAGGGCGAAATCAAATTTGAAACCCCTGTAGTACATCTCCTTTTGAACTTCCTCTTTGTCTTTCAGCTCTTCCAGTTTTTGCAGCCATTCCCGGTTGCGTTTGTCAAGGACGAGGTCTACGCGCCGGTTTTTGCGCCGGCCTTCGGGGGTGTTTTCCGAAAAGCGGGGATGCAGGCTGCCGAAAGCCTCCATGGAGAGCCTGCCGGAATCGAGGCCGTGGCCGGAGAGGTAGAGATAAACCGCCAGCGCGCGCTGGAAAGACAGAGGCCAAGTGCTGTCCATGCCTTGGTTTTCCAGATCCACGACATAGCCTTTCCCTTCCTCTTCCCGGCGCGTTGCCGCGTGTCCCGCCACCAGCAGCGGGTATTCCAGACGCTGCAGATAGGGGAGCAGCCGGTCCAGCAGATCCGCTCCCTGCTGGGCGATCTCACTGCTTCCGGAGGTAAAGAGCACATCGGCGCCCATGGACAGAATCTGGACGTGTTTGTTTTCCTGAAAGTCCAGGTTGTCTCCGATGGCGTCAAAGAGCAGGTCCCGCAGGGGAGAGAGGTCGTTCTGATAATCTTTGGCTGGGGGCGGGTCCTGGGGGATGCGGGCGGGGGCGCTGCCTTCCCCGGTCGTCGCATCCGGCTGAACCTTGGGCGGGGTCATTTCCGGAAGTGAGGTTTTGCGGCTTGAAAAGCTGGAGGATACGGAGTTTATGGCCGCGACTTTGGCTTTTTCGTCAATGACCGAGCCGGCGGTCAAAAATACAAAGAAAGTGAAAAGCAGGGTGACGAGATCCGTGTAGGTCAGCAGCCATGCGGGGCGGGGCGGGACGGGGCGGCGTTTGCTCAACGGCTGTCTCCGCGCTCTTTCGGCGATTGGAAGCAGGACAGCTTTTCCATGATTATGCGCGGGTTTTCCCCTCTGGATATGGCCAGAACCCCTTCCATCTGCATCTCCATGAGCTTGATTTCTTCCTTGGACTTGTGCCGGAGTTTTCCCACCATGGGCAGGAAGACGAAATTTGCGAGCAGGGAGCCGTAGAAAGTCGTGATCAGGGCCAAAGCCAGACCGGGGCCGATGGCACTCGGCTCGTCCATGTTTTTCAGCATCTTGACGAGGCCGATTACCGTGCCCAGCATGCCTATGGCCGGGGCGTACGAGGCAAGGGCGTCGGCCATTTCAATGCCGGTCTCGTGCCGGGCTTCGGTATTGGCAATCTCCGTTTCCATGATGTTCTGGATGACTTCCGGTTCCAGCCCGTCCACGGCCAGATTCAGGCCCTTGCGCAGATAGGGGTCCTCAATTTCCCGCACGTTTTCTTCCAGAGCCAGGATGCCGTCGCGTCGGGCCTTCTGGGCGTACTCCATGAAATTGTCTATGATTCGGTTTGCGGAGAGTCCCCCGTCCCTGATCATCTTGCCGGCAAGCGCGCTTATGGTGCGTACCGTGCCGAACGGGTACTGGGTGAGGACTGCGCCTACGGTCCCGCCGAGAACCAGCAGAAAGGAGGGCAGGTCGATGAAAAGCATGAAGTCCCCGCCCCCCACGGCAATCGCCGCGGCGATCATGCCGAAGGAGACGAGCGCGCCGATGATCGTTGTCTGATCCATGTCGGAAACTCCGTAGCGCCCGCCAGTCAGACGCGGCCGCGCATCCCGAAAATATCCGTTCCGATGCGCAACAGGGTTGCGCCTTCTTCCACCGCTGTCTCAAAATCGCCCGACATGCCCATGGAGAGATGGGGCAGGGGCAGGGAGCAGAGCGTTTCCATCTTGTCCCGCAAGGTTCTGAGCATAATGAAATAGGGCCTGGAGTCCTCGACTGTCCCGGGAAGAGGCGGCAGGCACATGAGGCCTTGCACGCGGATGCTCGGCATCGCGCGCGCGGCGTTCAGCAAATCCTCCAGCCCCTCCGGCGCGACTCCGTGTTTCTGCGCCTCGCGTCCCACGTTCACCTGGACGAGCACGTCCTGGGGCGGCAAGGGCGGCGCGTTCCCGGCCAGATCTTCCGCCTTTTTTTTCTCCCAGGCCTTTTGCAGCGCTTCGGCAAGGCGCACGGAATCCAGAGAATGGATCAGTTCGAAGGGGCCGATTACTTCCCTGCTTTTTCTGCTCTGCACGTGCCCGATGAAGTGCCAGGCGGGCGGGTGCGTTTGGGGCATGGAGGACAAGAGCCGTTCCACCAAGGGAATTTTTTCTCCGGCCTCACTGGCGTAGCTTTCCCCGAAAAGCGCGCGGCCTTTGCCCGCGGTCTGCCAGTAGGCGCACAGTTCCACCACGCTAGCGGCCCCGTGCGTTTTGGAGACGGCCACCAGTTCCAGGTTTTCCCTGTCTCTGCCCGAGCGGGAAAGGGCTTTTTCCAGGCGTTCGCACACCGCGTCAAAACGTTCGGTTAAAGCGCTCAAAGCTTTCTCCTGCCGCAGGCGTCGCCGGAGCGCATTCGGGAAAAGATTCGCCGGCGCGCGTTGCGCGGGCAAAGCGCGTCCGGCCCGCGCACCCGGCGAAGCAGCTCCGCATTGCGTCGCCGGGTGCATTTTATTTGGACAGCCGCAGGCAACGCCTGCCTTTTGCGAAACCTGCGGTTTTGGCGCTTGCCCTGGCAAGCGCAATTCCGATTCCTGATGAAAAAATTCATACGGAATCGGAGTCATGTACCCTCGGCAAAGCCGGGGGCTTACCAATTTTTTGTTAACCCGCTCTGATCCTCCGGACAAAGCGTCAGCCGGACCTTACAGGTCGGTCATTCCCGCGGCCGGATCGAGGCTGTGCAGGAATGCCTGGTCTTCGGCCCAGTTTTCCTTGATCTTGACCCAAAGCTGCAAATGCGCCTTGCGCCCCAGCAGTTCCATGATTTCCTTGCGCGCAGTCTGCCCGACCTGCTTTATATTGCGTCCGGCACGGCCGATTACCATGGCCTTGTGTGTGCTTTTCGCAACATAAATCACCGCATGGATCGTCACGTGGCCGCTTTTTGCGTCCTCCTCCCAGGCCTCGATGTCCACGGCCGTGGAGTAGGGCAGTTCCTGGCGCAGAAAGAGAAACAGCTTCTCGCGTATTATTTCCGCGGCCATGAAACGCAGGGGGAGGGTGGAGAGCATATCTTCCGGGAAAATGGCGGGTGATTCCGGCAGGGCTTTTTTGACGGCCGTAAGCAGTTGCGGCAGGCCTTCTCCGCTTGCGGCCGAAACCGGGAAGATCTCCGCGTCCGGCCAAGCCGCATTTGCGGCTTCAAGCAGGGGGAGAAGGCGGGATTTGTCGCCGAGCAGGTCCACCTTGTTGGCTATGATGAAGACTGGTCTTGTTTCGTCGGCTGTGGCGCTACGCAGGGAAGCGGTGTCGTTTGCGAAAAAGTCCGGATGTCGGGCGTAGAGGTCGGCGTCGATGATTATCCCCAGAACATCGGCGGATTCCAGGGACTGCCAGGCGGAGTGGACCATCGCGCGGTTCATTTTGCCGCGCAGTTTGTGAATGCCGGGCGTGTCCACGAAAATCACCTGGGCGTCTTTTTCGGATAGAATGCCGGTAATCCGGTTGCGCGTGGTTTGCGGCAGGGGCGACACGATCGCCACTTTCCGCCCCAGGCATTTGTTCAGGAAAGTGGACTTTCCGGCGTTGGGAGGTCCGATGAGGGCGACAAGCCCGCATTTGAAGGGAGGGAGGGTCGTGGACATTCAGGCGGTCCCCCGCGTTGAAAACTTCGTTTTTCAGCGCGGATGTCTGTAAATATTGTCTTATATGGCTTCCGTCGCCGCCCGGCAGGGCGGCGAAATGCCGTCCCGGCGATACGGAAAACCGCGTTTTCCGGCGTTGCGATCCTGTCAAAAACCACTTGGGAGGTGATTTTGAAATGAGTTCTAGTCGTTTGCCTCTGCCTTGTCAATCGTGTTACGTTACCAGAATCCACCACGCATAGACACAACATGGTGTAAAAATTACTATTTTTCTAAAAGCTTTGGCGAAGCACCATTCCTCCACAGGGGCGCTTACCCATGTGTTTTTATTAATATAATAACAATTTTCTCTTATTTGCGTGGTGGATTATGGGTTAGAGCGCGTTGCGGTTGCCATCTGCACTCTCGATAGATATTTAAATGAGTTACTATCGAGTGGGGTCCGGTGGAAATCATTATCGTTGCTGTCGTCATCCGTACGGCTCGAAGACTCGCCTACGGCTGACGCTCCTCCGGCGGGGCTTCGGGCGGATCCCCAAGTAATCTGCGCTTCCCTGTAAATTCCCAACCTGGAAAGGGGTTGTTAGGACGAAAGGAACATGTTTTTTTGGATTGTAGAAAAGTCCAACATGTCGCCAAGGAGGGCCAATGCCGAATGCAGACAGACACGGAAGAGGAGGCTTTGCGATCCTGGCGTTTATTGCCGGGGCGGCTGTGCTGCTGTGCGCGTCTTACAGCGTAAAGGCAACGGACGGGCCGGGATTTTGCGCAAGCTGCCACTCCATGGGAGAGCAGGCTTGGACGCATGCCCAGAGCGTGCACGGGCAATTTGACTGTAACGAGTGTCATACCCCGGCGGCTTTGGGCGCCAAGCTTCCCTTTAAGGCCAAGGTAGGCATTAAAGACATCATCGCCAACACCACCGGCGTGCCGGATGCCATTCACAGCAGCAAGGAAATGAAGGATATACTCCAGGCCAACTGTCGGCGCTGTCATCTCGGCAGCACCATGGGGGTGGCCATGGATGTGAAACCTTATTGTGTTGACTGCCACCGCTCTGTGCCGCACAACCGGATGATCCCCATTGACAAAAGGAAGGCCGCCGATGCTTAAACGCACAATTTTACCATTCTGTCTCTTGCCTGTCCTGTTCCTGGCCGGATGCTCGGCCGAGCCCCAGGCTCCTCTGGTGCCCAAATACAAAACGGGCCTGGATAAAAAGGAGATCGGCAACTCGGCGTTCAGCAAGCAGTTTCCGCAACAGTGGCAGACTTACCAGCGCAACACCCAGGCCAATGAGGCCGAGATGCGGAAAACCGAGACAAAGTACAAGGCTTCGTTCCCCTTCCGCAAAAATGACGACACAAACCAGCCCATGGTCGGAAAACCTGGCGCCGGCCAGCCCTATCTCAAAAACCTCTGGCTGGGCTATCCCTTCAGCTTCGAGTACAACGAAGCGCGCGGTCATACATACGCGGTCGAGGACATCCTGAACATAGACCGCATCAACCGCTATGCCGATGCGGCCGGCCTGCCCGCCACCTGCTGGAACTGCAAGACGCCCAAGATACCTTCCTGGGTCGATGAGTTCGGCGACGACAAATTCTGGAGCATGAACTTCAACCTTTTCCGCTCAAAGGAGAGGATCGACGTCAGTGAGCACACTATAGGCTGCGCCAACTGTCACGATGCCGAAACCATGGAGCTTTCTCTCTACAGCGCCCCGCTCAAGGATTACCTGGCGCGCAGCAATATCGACTACAACAAGCTTTCCCGCAATGAAAAGCGCACTCTGGCCTGCGCCCAGTGTCATGTGGAATACTATTTCAGCGAGCCCGATCACGGCCCGGCCCGCAAGCCCGTGTTCCCTTGGGACAAGGGCCTGGAGCCGGAGGATATGTATATTTACTACAGCGAGAAGGGAAAAGCGAAACCGGGTGGAGGCTTTGACCGGTTCGCGGACTGGATACACCCGGTTTCCAAGACGCCGATGATCAAGGCCCAGCATCCGGAATACGAGTTCTGGTACAACGGCACGCACGGCGCTGCTGGCGTGTCCTGCGCCGACTGTCATATGCCGTACACCCGCGTGGACGGGAAAAAGAAGATTTCCAGCCACCAGTGGACTTCGCCCCTGCGTAGCGACGAGATGATTGATAATTCCTGCCGGCAGTGCCACACGGACAAGACGGTGGAATTTTTGCGCGAGCGCGTGCATTTCACTCAGGATCGCGTCTATCGCCAGTTGCTCGCCGCACAGGACCTGTCGGTGCTGGCCCACGAAGCCGTGCGCCGCGCTTCGGAATGGCAGGGCGACAAGGGATCGGGGTTTGACGCCACCATGGCCCAGGCCAGGGAGATGGTCCGCAAGGGACAGTTCTTCTGGGACCTGGTGTCGGCCGAGAACAGTGTCGGTTTCCACAACCCGTCCAAGGCTCTGGAAACCTTGACCTTTTCGCAGCAGTACAGCCGCAGGGCCGTGGAACTGGCAAGTTCCGCGACCAACTATGAAATCGCCAAGGACCTGGAAGGCGACGTGCGTGCGCTTGTCCCGCCCATTCTGGAGTGGTCGCGCAAGCTGATGATGGATCAGGCCAACCTGGACAGCCACGTCTGGACGCGCTACCTGAAGCCTCTGCCCAAGTCGGAACTTGTCTGGGACGGTCAGGAGCGCAAAACGCCCATGAAGACCGGCGTGATCAAGCAGGGCATCGGCCCGGTTTCCGCGCTGGAAAGCAGATAATTCGCCAGGGTGTTTACGTTTGATGCCAGTTGCGGACGATAGGGAGCAAATTGGTATCGGCTACAGTTCACGGCGAGGATTTGCGGATTAAGAAAGTGCCGATTGATTGGGGACACTCCCCAATCAATCGGCACTTCCGATTTGGAAGCGATATCAGGCCTTCTGCGCGATTCCCTTCGGGTATGAGCCGAGCAGGCGCAAGCGCAGGCAGCAGACGCGCAGTTCTTCCACGAGGGGGCTGTACTTTGCGGCGCGCAAATCGCAGTCCAAGTCGGCGAAAAAAACGTATTTCCAAGACTCCCCCCGCATGGGGCGGGACTCCAGTTTGCTCAGGTTGATGCCTGCGCGGAAGAAGATTTGCAGAACGCTGGCCAAGCTTCCCGGCCGGTCCGCCAGGAGGAAGAGGATGGAGGACTTCATCTGGGCTGTCTTGTCTTCCCATTCCCCGGCCTCGTCCGGCCCTATTATGAAAAAGCGCGTCATGTTGTCCGGCACGTCTTCGATGCCGGAAGCCAGGATATTCAGGCCGAGGTTTTCCGCCACCGAGGGGTGGCAGATAGCCGCTCCGCCTTTTTCCTTGGCTGCGCGCCGCGCCGCGAGGGCGCTGCTTTCCAGGGAAATCCGCTCCGCGTTCGGCATTTTGTCCCGCAGCCAGTTCGCGCACTGGCCGAGGGCCTGGGCGTGCGAATAGACGCTCTCGACCGCTCCTGGCGTGGTTTCGGCGCTGACCAGGCACAGGCGGATGCGGCTGAAATGCTCAGCCTGCACGTAAACCTCCTGAGCGGCGAAAAGGTCCATGCTCTGCACCACTGTGCCGTTCACGGAGTTTTCCACGGGCACGACGCCCAGGTCGCATTCGCGCCTGCGCACGGCCATGAAGACGTGCTCCAGTCCCGGCATGGGCGCGGCGCTTACGCCGGCGCCGAAGTATTCCAGGCAGGCCATGTGGGAAAAGGTGCCCTCCGGCCCGAGAAAAGCGACCCGCAAAGAACGTTGCAGGGTGCGGGAAGATGAAAGTATCTCCCGATAAACGGCCAGCAGATGCTCATTGGGCAGAGGGCCGGGGTTTGCCGCGCGGAGCCTGTCCAGGACTTCCTCCTCGCGGCTGGGCCGGAATACCGGGGAGTTGTCCCGCGCCTTGATCCGTCCCGCCTCAATACTTAAGGCGGCCCGGCGGTTAAGCAATTCAAGGAGCAAATTGTCGGTTTCGTTGATGTCGGCGCGGATGCGTCTCAAGTTTTCATCCAACGCGGCGCTGTTTGTCTGCATCTGAAGTTCACCCGAAATTCCTTTATGGTCTGAAGTCTCTTCCTTCAGGGAGGGATCATTCCTCGCGGATGCTTTCCTTTATGCGCATCCCGAAATGTCGCCCGGCTTCGTCCAGACGGCAGAGCACGGAGTCTCCCGGGGTCAATTCCACCACGCTTGTCGCCTCGCCGTTCGGCCTGACCAGACGTATGGTTTCGGCGTTTTGCAGGAAAATTCCTCCTTCCCGATCCCCGGCCCTGGCCCGTACCAGGAGCATGGGGCGTCTTTCCACCTTTACCCGTCCCACCACGGCCTTGCAAAAACCGCCCCGGTAGTCCGCAATGAGGACTTCCGACCCGGCGCGCAGCTCCTGCAGGTAGGCGCTGGCGTCATTGGGGAGCATGGCGTAGGCGTGCACCGCCCCGGCGTTGATGCGAAAGGGTCGCGCGGCCACGTATTCGTTGTGCTCGGTTTCCGCGTTGACCAAAAAGGTAAAGGCGGCGGAGTTGCCGGTCAGCATGCCTTGTCCGGTCTGAAATATGGAGAGGGTATCCACGCAGACGCGCTCGCCCATGCCCGCGCCGGAAATTTCGGTGATCACCGCCTCCGTGAGCTGCAGGACGCCGCTTTCTCCTTTGACCGAGGCCAGGATATCCTTGAGATCGTCGAGGCCTTCGCGTGGCACGGCTATGTTGTCCACTCCCTTTTCCAGGATGCCGGCGGCGAGTGCCGCTTCTTCGGCGGAGCGCGCTTCCAGGATGATCAGGCCGTTTTTTCCGCGTGTCTGTTCATGGGCCAGAAGGTTTTCCACCGGGATGACCTCCCATCCCCCGTTCAGGAGGACGGTTTGTCCCAGATCCAGGCAGGATGCTGCCAGGGCCGCGTCCGCACCCGAGGCCAGGGTGATTTCCCGAATTCCGCCCGACGTGAGCGTCGCACAGCGGGCCAGGGCTGACGCGCCGCACAGGTTTTCGTCGGGCACGATCAGTCCGTCTGCCCCGGCCTCGAGCGCCCTGGTGACCTCCGCCTTAACGAAGGGAACGGCCCGGAAAAATACTTTTTTCATCAAAAATTCCTTTACGGTTTGAACCCTCTCTCTTCAAGGAGATTTCCGTTTGACGCAAGGCTTTGTCCCGCAAATCCCCGAGAGCGGTTTATACATTTCAGAGCATTTGTCATTGTAAGTATCTTTCCTGTAAAATGCTCTGACGGTGTGAAGCGAAGCGTAACACCGTCCGCGGGATTGGCGCAGGCGGGCTGCGCCCGCCGTCAGGCGACAATCTCAAGCGCAAAATGCTATAATGTTAAACCGCCCCTAGGCCGCGGCATCGGCGCCCAGTACGGCGGCGGCGTGCTCCACGGTCATGCCGGCGTGCACTATGCAGGTCAGGGCGGTCATGAGCCTGCGCGGAGTGGGGTGCTGGAAGACGTTACGCCCGACGGAGAGGCCGGAGGCCCCGGCGCGCATGGCGTCGTGGGCCATTTGCAAAAATTCCATGGTGGTCGCCGTCTTCGGCCCTCCGGCGATGAGCACGGGCACGCAGCAGGATTCCACGACGAAATTGAAACTGTCCATGTCACCCGTATAGGGCACTTTCACCACGTCCGCTCCCAGTTCGGCCCCGACCCTGGCGCAATGGGCGATGACGTCGGGGTCCAGGCTGTTTTTGATTTTCGGACCGCGCCCGTATACCATTGCCAGCAGAGGTATTCCCCAGCGCTCCGCCTCTCTGGCCACGCGCCCGAAGTCGGCCAGCATTTGCGATTCATAGTCGTCGCCCAGGTTGACATGGATGGAAACCCCGTCCGCGCCGTGGCAGATGGCGTCTTCCACCGAAGCGGTGATAGTTTTGCGGTTGGGCGCGGTGGAAAGATCCGTGCTGGACGAGAGGTGCAGGATCAGACCCACGTCCCGTCCGCTTTTGCGGTGCCCGCAACGGACGAGCCCTTTGTGCCCGAGCACCGCGTTCGCCCCGCCTTCAGCGACGTCGGCCACGGCCTGGGTCATTTTCTCCAGACCCTTGAGAGGACCCACGGAAACGCCGTGATCCATGGGAACAACTATGCTTTTGCCTGTGTCGCGGTTGAAAATCCTCTCCATTCTGATGATTTTGCCGATTTGCATGGTCTTGTCCTTTTCCTGGTGCAGAAGTTTGATCCATGACCCTGGCGGCGCGCGAATTGTTCGCGCGTCGGCGGGTTGCTCCTCCGTCGGCAGCCGTCACCGTTTTTGCGTGAAAAAAAAGGCCGCAAGCTCTTCGCCTGCGGCCCCGGTTATGACGTCTGCTTAGTTTGTGCTTAAGCGCGCCTCCCCCTGCCGCAGGAGCCGGTAAAAAAGTAAAAGCCCCAAAAGCCGGCTTCGACTTTTGCCGCTGTGCTGCTGCCGAGTTGAAGGTTGTCGGAATACATGCGCTTGTCCGGATGTGATTTTTTTGCCTCAGAGGGCATTTTGCGTCTGAGATTGTCGTCTGGCGGCGAAACCGGTCCGCCTCGCAATCCCTGCGGCAAGGATTTACACCTTGCGTGTTGACGCCTGAAGCTGGTTTGCTCTATAAACGGGGCTTCGGCCTTTGTCAAGAATTTAATCGTGTTTTTCCGGAATTCCTGGTTTTCGAAGCCGCGGTTCAGCGAGGGCTTTTCCGCTCTTTGCGCCGCGCGCTTCCCTGCGGACAGGCCGAGGTGCAGATGCCGCAGACGTTGCCGCTGAAAGCGGCGTAATGTTCCTTTTTCCATTCGTCGCAACGTTTCGCGTTCAGGAGAACGGATCTCTCCACGCCTTCGGTCCAATCTCCTCCGGTGAGCGCGCTTGCCGGGCAGGCGTCCACGCAGCGCCGGCAGCTGCCGCAGTGGAAACGCAGGTGGTTGGGGGCTTCCTCTCCCAGTGCCATGTCCGTCAGCACCGTTCCGAGACGCACGCGCGGGCCGAAGGCGCGTGTCACCAACTGGCAGTTACGCCCTATCCAGCCGAGCCCGGCGAATACGGCGGCTGTCTTGTGCGGGAATTCTCCGGCTATGTTCACCTCGTCCACGCGTTGCGAGGAATGGATATAGCGCGCCGCGCAGCCCGAGAGGCGGAAGAGTTCTGTCATTTTTCCGGCGATTTCGTTGATCAGGGCGTTCACGCGCGTGTATTCCGCCAGATAGCGGGAATGCGGTCCCTCCCTGACGGAGTCCATGAGTTCATCCCCCATGCGTACGGCAAAGGAAACGGCCCGCGGGGTTTTCTCCAGGGCAGAGGGCAGGACGGAGCCCAAATCGGAGAGACCGTAGATGATCGTTTCGCCGTGCCCGGAAACCAGACCGTCAAGCTCCGGGCGCAGATCGGATAGCGAGCTCATTGTTTTCCTCCCGGCCGGCAAGGCTTGATTTCGCTTGCTTCGCCCGCCGCAAGGCAGACATCTTGTCCAATTCCAAATCAAACATGTCGTTATGTCTGATTTGGAATTGGAATGCGCGACAGGATGTCGCAACGAAGCGCTAGAGCATTTTGTCATTGAAAGTATCTTTCCGATAAATGCTCTCCAGAAACAGACGGGTGATGTCATGTGCGCCGAAATAATACGTTGTGACTGGGCGAACCGCAACCCCCTCATGCGCGAATACCACGACACGGAATGGGGGGTCCCCCTGCACGACGAGCGGGGCCTGTTTGCCATGCTGATGCTGGAGGGGCAGCAGGCCGGATTGAGCTGGGCGACAATCCTTGCCAGGAAGCAGTCCTTTTTCGCGGCTTTCGCCGATTTTGACCCGGAGGTTCTTGCGCTTTGCGGGGACGGGGAAGTGGAGCGGCTTATGGGCGACGAGGGCATCATCAGGAACAGGCGCAAGATAGCCGCCGTCTTCGACAACGCCCGCGCCTGCCTTAAAATTTGTGAAAAACACGGTTCTTTGGACCGCTTCTTCTGGTCTTACGTGGACTACAAGCCCATTGTGAACGCCTGGACCAGCTTTGGCTCGGTTCCGGCGAGCACCGCGCTTTCCGGGCGTATCAGCGCTGATTTGAAGAAGTTCGGCTTCAAGTTTGTCGGCCCGACGATCGTTTACGCATTCATGCAGTCGGTGGGCATGGTGAACGATCACCTGGTTTCCTGCGCTTTTTATCGGCGCGGACACTCTGTTTGAAGGGCATGGGGCATATCGGCTTCGGATGCCTGCCCGCTCTGCGAAGAGTTGCCGCGCATGGTGCCGCTCACTCGAGCGCGGCCAGGAGTTTGTCCATGATGGCCTGGATATCGCCCTCGCCGTTCAGTTCAATATAGTTTGTTTCGCCCTGTTCGGCCAGACGCTTGAAAAAGCGCGCCGCGGCCAGGGTTCCGTTTTCCTCGTCGTAGTAAATGTCGTGGCGCTTGTCCACGGCCTGCCCGTCAAGGTCGTCGGAGCGCGCCGAGAGTTCGCCTCCGCAGACGCGGCATTTGCCGTTCACCGGCTTGATGGCCTCGATTTGGACGTTGTTCGGATGATTGTTGTCGTTCTTGCAGAGGCGGCGACCGAGGATGCGTTTTTTCGCGATATCGCGCGGCAGGGCTATTTCCACCACGTAGTCCAGTTTAAGGCAGGCCTTTTGGATTTCCTCCCAGAGCTTGCGGGCCTGGGCCGTGTTGCGGGGAAACCCGTCCAGAAGCCAGCCGTTTGCGCCTTTGCTTTTAAGGGTTTCAAGCACCATGGGGATGGTTATTTCATCCGGCACGAGATCGCCCCGGTCTATGAAGACTTTGGCTTTTTTGCCGAGTTCGCTCCCCCCGCCGATATGCTCGCGGAAGATGGCCCCGGACTCTATGTGGGCCAGACCGAACTTTTTTTTGAGCAGTGCGCCCTGAGTGCCTTTGCCGCTTCCGTTGGGGCCGAAAAACAGGATGTTCAAGCGGTCCTCCTTGCTGAAAATGCGGGTTTTTATTCAACTGTCACGCTTTTGGCCAAGTTGCGCGGCTGGTCTACGTCTTTTCCCAGGAAGGCGGCTGCCTCATAGCTGAAAAGCTGCAGGGCAGGCAGCATGAGAAAGGAGTTGAGCGGGCCGTGGGCTTCCGGTAACAGCCAGGTTTCGCAGCCTTTTATGTCCGGGCCGGATTTTCCGGCGCAGGTCAGAGCGACGATCGGGCCTCTGCGTGCCGCCACCTCTTCCAGGTTGGAACGGGTTTTGTCATAGAGGCCGTCGTTGGGCAGAAGGACAAAGGAGGGGAAATCGGGTTCGATCAGGGCGATGGGTCCGTGCTTCATCTCGCCGGCGGCGTAACCTTCGGCGTGGATGTATGAAAGCTCCTTGACCTTGAGCGCGCCTTCCAGAGCCAGGGGATAGGATTGTCCCCGCCCGAGAAAGAACATTCCCCGGCAGGAGGCGAAACGGGCGGCCAGCTTTGAGGCTTCGGACTGCAAGGCGGGCAGTATGTCGCGCAAGGCGGCCGGGATGTCCGCAAGGCCGGTCAGGATGCGACGGACTTCCTCCCGGCTCAGCAGGTTGTCTTTGCCCCAGTGCAGGGCCATAAGCAAAAGCACGGTCATCTGGGCGGCCATGGCCTTGGTGGAGGCCACGCTGATTTCCGGGCCGGCTTGGGTGAAGATGACCGTATCCGCCTCCCTGGCGATGGATGAGCCGACCACGTTGCAGACGCCTATGGTTTTCGCGCCTTTTTCCTTTGCTATGCGCAGAGCGGCCAGGGTATCGGCGGTTTCGCCGGACTGGCTTATGACCAGGACAACCTCGCCGGCTCCGAGGGGGGCGCTTCTGTAGCGGAATTCGGAGGCAATTTCCACGGCGGCCGGGATGCCGGTCCAGCCCTCAAGGAGATTTTGCGCCCACAGCCCGGCGTGGTAGGAGGTCCCGCAGGCTATAAGGCGCAGGCGCGCGGGTTTTTCCATGCCCTCCAGTTCGGGAATGCTGACCGAGAAGTTTTCAAGGTCGGTCCGGCCGGCCATGCAGTCGGATATGCTCTGCGGCTGCTCGAAAATTTCCTTGAGCATGAAATGTTTATATCCGCCTTTTTGCGCCGCCTGTACGTCCCATTCGATGCGGGTGGTTTTTTTCTCCAGAGGGGAGAGATCAAGCAGGGAGAATACTTCCCAGCTTGTCGGCGTGATGCGTACGATTTCTCCGTCTTCCAGAAAGACCACATCGCGCGTGTAGGGCAGAAAAGCCGGGATGTCCGAGGCGACGAAATTTTCACCCGCCCCGACGCCCAGAATGAGGGGGGAGGAATGTCTGGCCGCATAGACGACGTTCGGCTCCCTTGGGGAAAGCAAAGCCACGGCGTAAGCACCCTTGGCCTTTTTCAGGGCTTTCGCGAAGGCATCAAGAAGCGATGCGGCGGTCCGGCATTCGTCCGCGATCAGGTTGGCCAGCACCTCGGTGTCCGTTTGCGAGGAAAAACTGAAGCCTTTGCCCAGGAGATACTGCTTGCATTCCGGGTAATTCTCGAAGATGCCGTTGTGCACGATAGCCAGATCGCCTTCGGAGGAACGGTGCGGGTGGGCGTTGTCCTCGGTCGGCGCGCCGTGCGTGGCCCAGCGGGTGTGGCCTATGCCGGTCGTGGCCAGAGAGACTTCCATGTGCGCGAGCTTGTCTTCCAGAAGCTTGAGTTTGCCTTCGGCGCGCACTACCGTGAGTTCGCCGTTTTGTACGAAACAGACACCCGACGAGTCGTATCCCCTGTATTCAAGCCTGTGCAGTCCCTCCACGATCAGGGGAACGGCCGGCCTGTGCCCGCAATATCCTATTATTCCACACATATATGTTCTCCATGGAAAAGAATGCCGCAACTCCGGCAAGGGGCAATGGTGAAAATATTGACAAGTCCGCCGTTTACTGCGGAAATGTATTCCGGGACAAGGACCGGGGCGGTTTAACATTGAAAATGTATAAACCGCTCTGCGGGGATTTGCCTGCAAATCCCTGCCGCGAGGTTGTCGCGAAACGAACCTGCTTCACCGTCAAGCGGCAATCGCAAGCGTAAAATGCTCCGGGGCGGGTGAGCCGGTCACGCCCGAACTGTCGCAAGAGGCGTGAAAATCGCAAAGCAAAAAACGCGGTTTTTGTTTTGCGATCTTCACGCCGTCTGCGGCGGTTAACCCGGCTTTGCCGGGCGCCCGGCGTCATGACATTTTGTGAATGACATGACACTAGATTAACTCTTGATCATTGCGCAAGATAATCTTATAAAAAAGAAAAATCAAGCTGCAAGTTCAGGGAGACGCCATGCCTCAGGTAGCTGCCAGGATAAACAGTGAGCAGGAACGCTGGCTCAAGGACTATTTCCGGACCAAGAGCGCGGGCGCGGAATTTATCTTGCCGTGGGCGGTGGACACCTTTTTCCGGGCCATAGCCGCGTTCAAGAGTTCCTTCACGCCGGCCGAGTTGAAGACGATAGTCGAGGCGCACAAGGAAGTCCGTCTTCTTCCGGACACCACGCGCGGCTCCTATCTGCTGCTGCGGGTGATGGACGCCTGCGAGTTGAACAACGTGCACGCGCTGCACGGCGCGAGCAAAAGCGCCCTTGAGGCGAAAATCAAGCGACTTGACGATACCCAGGCCACGGCCCTGACGGTCTGGGCATCGGCGTACTGGGTGAGTCGTACTTGCAGCGCGGACACCCTGGACGAGTATATCCGCCTATATTGACACCTCCGGCCGTTTCGGCTATCCTACCAAATTCTGCAACATTGCCGGTTCGCATTCGGCGGATCCGGAGAAAATCGATATGAGGTCGAAAAATGTCCAAGACAAAAGATAATTTGATGTCGGCTTTTGCAGGCGAGTCCCAAGCGAACCGCAAATATCTCGCTTATGCGAAACAGGCGGAAAAAGACGGCCTTCCCCAGGTCGCCAAGCTTTTCCGGGCAGTGGCCGAGGCGGAGACGATCCACGCCCACGCCCATCTGCGCAACGCCGGGAAAGTCGGCAACACCCTGGATAACATCAGGGATGCGAAGGCCGGAGAGGTATACGAAGCCACCGACATGTATCCGGGCATGATCAAGGAAGCCGATGCCGAGAACGAAAAAAACGTCTCCGCCTATTTCGGCTTTGTCAAGGCGGTGGAGGACGCCCACTCCAAGCTGTACCAGAAGGCCATCGACGCTCAGGGCAAGCTGCCGGAGGTCGATTATTACATCTGCGAGGTTTGCGGCTATACCCACGAGGGGCCGATGAGCGGGAACTGTCCCGTGTGTGGAGCGCCCGCCAGGGTGTTCTACAAGGCAGGCTGAAAAAGCGGTCCGAGCGTGTTGACATTTGAAGCTATAGTGGTTTGACGTTGAAAATATACAGACCGCTCTAATCAGTGTTTCTCTAACACGCGCTCCGGCGCGGTGGGGTCAGGATGGCGGCAGACCCCGCCGCGCTGGCTTATGCCGGTTTTTTCCTCCAAAGGGCCATGTATTCCTGGTTGCCCTTGTTTCCTTTCACCGCGGCCGGCACCAGGCCGAGAAAGTCAAAATCCAGTTCCTCATGGGCGAAGCGGAGGATTTTTTCCACTGCCGCCTCGCGCAGGGCGGGGTCGCGCACGATGCCCCGCACCGTGCCTTTCGGTCCGACTTCGAACTGCGGCTTGATCAGGGCTGCGGCGAGCCCCTGGTTTTTCAGGCGCGCCGTGCAGGGGCCGAGGGTCAGGGTCAGGGAGATGAAGGAGAGATCCAGGGTGACCAGATCCAGGTTTTCCGGGACCAGGGATGCGTCCGCGTAACGCAGGTTGACCCCTTCAAGGACGATTACCCTGGGATCGGCCCTGAGGCGTTCGTGCAGCAGGTTTCTGCCCACGTCCGCCGCATAGACTTTGGCCGCGCCGCGTTGCAGCAGACAGTCCGTGAAACCGCCGGAAGAGGCCCCGGCGTCAAGGGCAACGAAGCCCTTGACGTCAATGGAAAAATGCTCAAGTGCAGTAAGCAGCTTGTATGCTCCCCGGCTGACGTAGGGTTCAGGGGCGGCGATTCTGAAGACGGTGTCGGGCGGAAATTGCCGGCCGGGTTTGTCCACGCGGCGTTCGGCCGCGTCACCCAGGCAGAACACGCGTCCGGCCATGATCAGGCGTTTGGCCTGCTCCCGGCTTTCCGCCAGTCCCTGTTCGTACAGGGCCTGATCGGCGCGTAGTTTCGGGGGCATGCGGGGCCTTCAGATGTCCGCCGGCGATATAGTCAGGACATGCCCCTGTTCGTTCTCATCCACCGTGTAATACAGGCTTTCGATGATCCTGTTGCCAGGGCCGAAGACCAGGATGCGCGGCTTCAGGGAAAAAAGTTCCGCCGGGCCGGCCGGATATGCGGCGGCGCGGACAGAAAGCTCGTCCCCGAACTGGCAGACGCGGGCGGCGGCGCCGTTCAGCACGCAGCAGCGGGAGCCGTCCGGGCCGAAAGTGACGTAGGTTGAAAGGCGCGCTCCCGTATTTTTGTTCCAGATCTCCACGAACTCCAAGGGAAAAATTCCGGCCTGCCTGCAAAACTGAGGGTCTATGGTAAGGCAGCCGTGATCGCCCAGATCGCAGCCGGTGACACGCAATCCGCGCAATTCGGCTCGCAACACTTTTATCATTTCACTTATCCGTCCTTGAAAGAACATTTTTAAACTTTCCGAAGCAAACTCACCAGGGCGGTTTAACATTGCAAATGTACGAACCGCTCTGCAGGGATTTTTCTGCAAATCCCTGCCGCGAGATTGTCGTCAGGCGAATTTGCTTTGCCGCCAAGCGGCAATCTAAGGAAGCACTGATTTATTTTTGAGATGGTTTTGCTTCCTATACACCCAACAGATATTTCAATGAGTTACTATCGAGGGGTCCGGGGGAAATCATTATCGCTGCTGTCGTCATCCGTACGGCTCGAAGACTTGCCTACGGCTGACGCTCCCTCGGCGGGGTTTGGGGCGGAGCCCCAATTAATCAGCGCTTCCCTAAAGCGTGCAATACTCCATAGCATGTCCGGGCGGGGTCTTCAAGATCGCCGCGTGAGGCCGTCAAGCCCGCCTGATGCCAAATCGCATTCAAACGTGTCTGAAGGCGGAAAGGCACGCCCGCTTCGACGCTTTACGGCGGCGGTCAATGCCGTCTGCGCCTTCGCGGCGGGATGAAGGCAAAGCCTTCATCTGATGCCGGTTTGCTCCTTGCCTGTTGCAACCTGGCATGAATGCAATTCTGCATGACCCCGCCGGTTTTTGCCGTCGTCAATATACCGGGAGGGAGGGGTCCACCTCTTCCGCCCAGGCGTTCAGGCCGCCTTTCAGGTTCAGCAGGCGGCCCCGGTATCCTTCTTCGCGCAGCAAGAAAGCGGCCGTCAGGCTTTTTTCCCCTTTCTTGCACACCAAAACCGCGTCCCGCGCGGGGTCAAGAAGCCCCATGCTTTCCCCGAGCTTTTCCAGGGGGATGGATATGGAGCCGGGCAGGGCGCTGATCTTGAGCTCTTCCGGAAAGCGGACGTCTATGATTTGGATGTCGACGCCCGCATCCAGCAGATTTTTCAGCCGCGCAGGCGTGATTTGCCCGCAGGCGGCGTCTTCCTCCCGCTTCCCGCTTATGCCGCAGAATCTTTCGTAGTCAACCGGTTCTTTTATTTCCGGATGGTCGCCGCAAAGCGGGCAGGAGGCTTTTTTGTCCAGGGCGAAGGTGTGAAAGCGCATGGTCCAGGCGTCAAAGGTCAGGTATCTGTTGATCAGGGTGGAAGGGGCGCCGAGAATGAGTTTTATGGTCTCGGCCGCCTGAATGCCCCCGACGATGCAGGGCAGAACGCCGAGCACTCCGCCGTCGCCGCAGTTTAAGGCTTCTTCGGGAGCGGGGGCCTCGGGCATGAGACAGCGCAGGCAGGCGCCGCGCCTAGCGTCAAACACGGCCGCCTGGCCGGTGAAGCGGTAGACCGCGCCGTAGACGTCCGGTTTGCCGAGCAGGGCGCAGGCGTCGTTGATCAGGTAGCGCGTGGCGAAATTGTCCGAGCCGTCCACGATGACGTCGAAGGGTTCCAAAATTTCCAAGGCATTGGCGCTGCTCAATCTTAAGTCGAAGACGCTCACGCGCACGTTCGGGTTGATGCGCAGGACGGCGTCGCGGGCCGAGGCGGTTTTCAAGCGGCCCACGTCCGTCGTTCCGTGCAGAATTTGGCGTTGCAGGTTGCTCGACTCCACCCGGTCGTAGTCGACAAAGCCGATTGCGCCGACCCCGGCCGCCGCCAGATACAGGCCCGCCGGCGATCCCAAGCCCCCGGCCCCTATCAGCAGCACCTTGCTCTTTTTCAGTTTTTTCTGCCCCCCGATCCCCACCTCCGGGAGTATGAGATGGCGGCTGTAGCGCAATATTTCCTCCCGGTTCAGTTCCGGGAGGGGTGCGCCGCGTTCCTCGTCCATCGGGTGCTCCAAAGCTTCGTCCTACGGCAGGGCCGCAGGCGTTATGGATTGATCAGCGCAACTCGCCCTTCAGTTCATTGACGACCATGAGCCGCGCCAAGTCTTCAAAGGAAAGAAACGGCTTCCAGCCGAGAACCGCGCTCGCCTTGCCCGGATTGCCGCGTAAACGGCCGGCGATGCGTCTGTTGATGAGCGTGGCGTCAATGCGGACGCGATCTTCCCATCCGCGCAGGGCGAGTTCCTCCGCGCATATGGCGAGGAAATCCCGTATCGTGCGCGTCGTTCCAGAGGACAAAACGAACTCGCCTCCTTCAGGTTGCTGCGCCATGAGATACATTCCCATGGCGTAGTCCCCGGCATATCCCCAATCTTTCTCCGCATCCAGACTGCCCAGAGTGAACCCGGCAATCCGGCCTTTTTTCAGCGCGACCATGTTGGCCGCGATTTTCCTGGTCACGAAACCGTCCGGGCGTCTGGAGCTCTCATGATTGTAGAGTATGGCTGTGGAGGCGTGCAGACCCGCTGACCTGTAATGGCGGGCGAGGGACATCTCGGCGATTTTGGCTATGCCGTAGAGGCTGTTCGATCGGGGAGGGGTATTTTCATCCTGCGTGAGTGTGTCGGAATCGTCGTATATCAGGCAGGAGCCGGCCAGTACAACCCGGGTGGCGGGGCTGGCCTTGCGGCATGCCGCCAGAATGTTCAGGGTCGCCGCGAGATTGGATTCGAAGGCCGACTTTTCAAAAAGCTCGTCCTCCGATCCTTGCGAGCTTACGTGCATGGCGGCCATATGGTACAATTCGTCGGGTCTGAGTGCGTCCAAAAGCTTCGCGACCGCCGCGTAGTCGGACAAATCCGTTTCGTGCGCCGAAGGCTCGATCCCTTTTGTCATGAGGTATTGCCGGATACGCCTGGAATTGTCGCTCAATTTCTTCCGGACGACGCCGGCGACGCTATAGCCGAACCCGGACAGCAGTTCGCAGAGATAGCTGCCGTCCTGGCCGAAAACGCCGGTAATGAGCGCGCGTTTCGGCATTACACGATCTCTATCTCCGGCAGGGGAAAGATGAATTTGCCGCCGCGCGCCGTGAATTCTTTTTCCCGTTCCAGGATGCCGTGCTTGAAATGCCAGGGGAGCACGAGATAATAGTCGGGGTTCATGCCTGCGGCTTCTTTTTCGGAGATGATGGGGATGTGTGTCCCCGGAGTAAATGAGCCGAACTTGTCGGGATTGATCTCGACGATATGGGAAACGTGATCGGCGGTGAGGCCGCAGAACTGCAGCAACACGTTGCCTTTTGTGCTGGCGCCGTAGCCGATGATTTTTTTGCCGTCCGTGACCAGGGCTTCGATCAGCTCCTTCAGGTTCTTGCGGTGTCTGAAGACGCGCTCCTCAAAGCGCCTGTACGGGGCGGGAATGTCCAGGCGCATGTCTTCTTCCTGCTTCAGCATCCAGCGGATGATGGGGAGATTCGGGCGGTACGGCGCGTCGCCTTTGCAGGCCGTGACCGCGAAGCTGCCGCCGTTGACGCTGTTCATGGCTACGTCTACGACGCGCAGGCCGTTCTGCTCCAGCATGTCGTTGACGACTTTGAACGAATAGAACTCCAGGTGTTCGTGGCAGACCGCATCGTAGGCGTTTGTGCGGAGCATTGAGGGCATGTAGCTTTGCTCGAAATGCCATATGCCGTCGTCGGCGAGGCATCTTTCGAGGTCCCTGACGAAGCGCGACGGTTCCTCAAGGTCATAGAACATGGCGATGGAGGTGATGATCTTCGCCTTTTGTCCGGGGAAGGCGTTCTGAAAGGCATCGGCGCTGAAAAACGAGGGGATGAGATGGATGTCGCCGGTGTAACAGGTTTTGAACTTGGCGCCTGTCGGGTCGATGCCGACTTTGCGGCAGGGGGAGGCGTAGGCCTTCAACGAGGTCGCATCGTTGGAGCCGATGTCGAGAACGAGATCATGTTCCCCGGGGCGGGCGAACTCTTCAAGCGTGCGGATTTTGTGCCGCAAATGTCTGACCATGGACTGATTCAGGCCGGAGCGGTATCCGTAGTTCCCGCCGTACATCTCGTCCGGCGGGAATGACTGTTTCATTTGCAAAAGCGAGCAGTCGGCGCAGAACATCAGGTCAAGGGGTCCTTTGCTGACGGCGTCGCCCTTTGATTTGGGAAACACTCCGGTCAGGTGCTGCTCGCCCAGGGACAGCACCGTGATCAGGTGCTTTTTCCCACAGAAGCGGCAGCGGCTTATTTCCGTATACACTGCTGGTCCCTGTGTCTGATTGTAAAAACGGCGACATGGGTTTCCGCATGGAAATCCATGGAAGTTCCGAAAGAAGATTAAGGCGGATTGCCCCATGTTTCAAGGGAAAACTTCGCGCTGTCGCGGGCGGATGGCATGCTCCAAAGCATTTTACGCTTGAGGTTGTCGCTTGTGGATCGGTGTGCAGTGAAGCGTGTCGGCAAACCCCATGGTACCAAAGCGCATGGCGGAAACACCAAAACGACTCGCATCAACGATATGTGGGGAACAGACATGACCACAACGCCCACCGTTCGTGAAGGCACGGCCGGCATCTTCTTTGCCGTTGACCGTTGCTCTCTGGAGTTGATGGGTATTCATGCGGCTGCACGAGGCACACGATTTGAAGCCCTGGAGCTCATACTCCAGGGCGTGACGCGCAATTTCGGCTCCTGTGACTTTGCGGGTGCGCGGGGACTTGCCTTGCGTCATGTGCGGTAGGCGAGATAGAGGAGCACAAAACCGGTTATGATAATTGGAAAGCAAAGCAACATGCCCATAGTGGCGAAACCGAAAGCCACGATGCCCAGGTGTGCGTCCGGCTCGCGGAAAAATTCCGCGAAGGTGCGCAGCAGGCCGTAGCCTGTGGCGAAGACGCCGCTTACGGCCATGCGTGGGCGCGGTTTGGCGGAAAAAATCCAGACGATCGCGAAAAGCAGCAGACCCTCCAGAACCGCTTCGTAGAGCTGGGAAGGATGGCGCGGCAAGGGTCCCGCGCCGGGAAAAATCATCGCCCAAGGGACATCGCTGACCCTGCCCCAGAGTTCGGCGTTGATGAAATTGCCGACGCGCACGAAAAAAATGCCGGGCGGAACCAGAGGGGCCATAAAATCCATGGTTTCAAAGAAGGTTTTTCCTCTGCGCCTGCCCGCCAGACCCTGAGCCAGAAGTACGCCTAGAAAGCCGCCGTGGAAGCTCATGCCCCCATGCCAGATCATGAATATTTCAAGAGGATTATCAAGAAAATATGAGGGATTGTAGAAAAGCGCATAACCCAGGCGCGCCCCTAAAAGAACGCCGAGAAAGCCGAAAACAAGGACCTCGTCGAATTCTTCCCCATTGAAGATACGGCTGCGCGCAACGCGCAGGCGGCCGAGAAACACGGCCGAGGCAAAGGCGAACACATACATCAGGCCGTACCAGCGCACGGCAAGGGGCCCGAAACCGATTATCTCCGGGGATATGCGCGGGTATGTCAGCATGGCCGCTGTTTACAGCAAGACGGCCAAACGCGCAAGGGTGGACAGCCATCGCAAACAGGGCTGACGCATCTTGTTGCGTCAGATCTGGCCATCACAAGGTTCCGGACAAGGTACAGCCCGAATCGCGCACCTCTGCTTTGCCGCAGTGCTCCGTGCCTCTGTCCGTCAGCATGCGGCGGACGGCGGCTCTCGGTCAACGACCAAAAGCCGCGATCCTGCATGCCAGCACGGCATCAAACATTCAAGGGAGGCCAGCGTTTGATGAGCAGGCGAAGATGCCCGCGCTCCTCATCCGCACACTGGCGCACATATTTCTTTTCCGAATCCGGCACCATGGTTTCAAGTTCCAGAAAGAATACCAGACTGTCCTTTTCAAATTGCAGCGCCCTGTACAGGGGAGTGTTCAGTGCCAGCCGCTCCTGCTCCGGCAGGAACAGGGTATGGGAATCCAGAAGCCCGTGGATATAGTCGAGATATTCTCCTTCATTGCTTCCCGCCGGCAGGGAAACGCCTCCGAGCCGGTCCAGCATGGTCTGGAAAATTCTCTCATGCCGCAGTTCCTCTCCGGCCATGAAGGTGAAAAATTCTTTATCCTCTTTGCCGGCCTGATCTGCCGCCTTTTTATAAAAGGCGTGCCCTCGTCGTTCTATTTCAACGGCGGCGGCGACTACATCTCCGGCGTTCACAAAACTGGCCATATGCATCTCCTCGACAAAAAAGTTCTGACGCAATTTGCGCATAAGCTGGCTTACGTACTTTGTGCCTGATTTTTTGCGAAACAGGCAAAACCTGATTTCGCAAAAATCACGAACGGCCGGGAACCTGCCGCCATAACAAGTTGCCCCGGATTATATTCCCGTTGCAGGCAACTTAGAGCGGTTTAACATTGAAAATGTATAAACCGCTCTGCAAGGATTGTGGATTTTTATTTTGGAGCGGGAAACGGGATTCGAACCCGCAACTTCAAGCTTGGGAAGCTTGCGCTCTACCGTTGAACTATTCCCGCACAGTCTCCAGTCGGCGACAACCGTAAAATCTTTTTATATCTTTGCCACAGACCCGTCAAGACGCTGCTGCGACCACAATCCACCATGCAACGAAGAAAAGCATATTATTTTATTTGTAAAAATAAATAGATAAGCTGGAATTTGCAGAAGGACTCCGGCACCGATCAAATGAAAGCAAACATATTATAATTCATTGAAATTAAATCAGATTCGATATGAGCGTGGTGGATTCCGGGCGACAGAATCGCTGCCATTGTGCTTGCGGGTTTATGAATAATTCTTTATGAAACAATTCCCCGGCCCGTAAAGGGCGCTGGCGTGGAAAACAAAAGAGGCGTGAGGAAATTTCCGGTTTACGTCCGGGACGAGTCCCGCATTGCTCGTATGCCATGAAAATTGAACCGGTGCTGGCAGCCTTGGGCGAATATCCGGAGTCTTGCGCCGTGCCGCTTGACAGATCCGGGCTGCGCCGTATTTTGGGCGCGGAACCGGCCGTAGACAAGCGTTTTATCTCCGCAGCTCTGCAGGACAGAGCCGGATTTGAGCTTCTTTGGGCGTATGCGACGGCATCGGCCCCGGAAGAACGCGCCGTACGCATCTTGCGGGGGGCGGACGCTGGAGACGGGCTCTCCGTACCTGCCCCATGTTTTCTGGCCGGGGATTGCGTATCCACCTTTTCCCTCGCCTGGCAGCTGCTCGAGGACGGGCTTTTTCCGGAATGGGGGAGCGTTCTCGCCCTCAGCCAGAGCGGCGGATACGGCCAGTTCAGGCGCCCTTGGCATTCCCCGCCCGGTAACCTGTACGTAAGCTTCAGGCTGCCCGCGGAGCCGACGTTGAGCGGCGACGCGGCCGCTTTGGCGCTGGGACTTCTGGTCTGCAAGACGCTACGCGATTTGGGTTTCCCTGTTTTCCTCAAATGGCCGAACGATCTGTTGCTTTGCGAAAAAGCCAAGATCGGAGGCATACTTATTGAGCAAAGAGGGGAGGTTCTGGTGGCCGGCATGGGCATCAATCTGACGGAGGCGCCAGCCCCGAAGCGGTTGCGGGCGGAGGCGGCGCTTCCGGCGGCGGCACTTTTTCCGTACGGAGCGAATGCGGCTGCCGCGGGCGGAGGAGCGGGCCTGAAAGTCCCCTTCCGTTTGTGGCGTCTTCTGTTGAGCGGCATTATACTTGATTGCGCGCAAATGGTGAAAGATCGGCCCTTGGCCGCGTTCATCGCCGCAAGGTCAGGACTTGCCGCCTGGGTCGGGCGTATAGTGCGCGTTGACGAGGGCGGGGGTTCGGAGTACAGCGCGCGCATCGTCGGCCTTGGCGCATCCGGCGGACTTGTCCTGGCGCGGCCGAATGGCGGAGTGGAGGAGATTTTCGTCGGCGGCGTCTCTTTGCCGGACGGCGGCGCCTCTGATGCCGGGTTTCCTCCAACAGAGACATGATCATGGTGCATCTTACGCTTGATATGCCGCATAATAGATACGCAAGTTCGCCCTGAGGCAATCTCGCGGCAAGGATTTGCACGGCAAATTCTTGCCCTCAAAGACAGAAATAAAGCATTCAAGTCCGCTTGAATGCAGATTGGTATGAAGATGGGGAGAATGGGAGTAATGGGCACCAAAACATTTGATTCCGTGGTACGCGAGCTCAAGGGCAAGGCGATTCTGGTGGCCAACAGGGGCATTTCCGCCAGACGCATCTGCCGTTCCATTCGTGAACGCTTTGACGCCATAGCCGTCATGACCGCAACGGACATGGACAAGACCGCCCCGGCCGCCTCCTCGGCCCAGGAACTGCTGCTGCTCGGGCCCGATCCCCGCACCTATCTTGATGTGAACCATATAGTGTCCCTGGCCAGACAGCGGGGCATCATAGCCATCCATCCCGGCTGGGGCTTCGCCTCCGAAGACGATCGTTTCCCGCGCGCCTGCACGGAAGCGGGTATGGTTTTTATAGGCTCCGCCGCGGATTCCATGAGATTGCTCGGGAACAAGGTGCAGGTGCGCGGGCTCGCGCAAAAGCTCGGCATCCCGGTGGTGCCGGGATCTGATGGAGCGGTGGATGTTCCCAGGGCGCGCGTGGTTGCCGGAGAACTGGGCTTTCCCATAATGCTCAAGGCCGAAGGCGGCGGCGGGGGCCGGGGCATTTTCGAGGTGCACGATGAAGAGGAGCTTGAGGACGCCTTTTTCAAAGCCTCGACCATGGCCCAGGCGTCATTCGGCAATCCCCGGGTATATGTGGAAAAATTTCTTTCCGGGGTGCGGCACATCGAGATTCAGATCATAGCCGACACCTACGGCAACGTCTTTGCCTTTGATGAACGCGATTGCAGCCTGCAACGCAACAACCAGAAGCTTATTGAGATAACCCCGTCCCCCTGGCCCGCCTTTGGTCCCAAACTGCGCGAACGGCTCAAAGACTACGCCTGCGCCCTGGTAAGGGCGGTCGGCTATTATTCCCTGTGCACGGTGGAATTTCTGATCGACGAGAAAGGGACGCCGTATCTCATAGAAGTGAACCCGCGTCTTCAGGTGGAGCACGGCATCACTGAATGCCGCTACGGCATTGATCTGGTCGAGGAGCAGATCGCCGTGGCCTTCGGCAGTCGTCTGCGTTTCAAGGAATCCGAAATGCGGCCTATGTACACAGCCATGCAGGTGCGCATTAACTGTGAGGACCCGCAAAGGAACTTCGCTCCCAATTCCGGTCTCATCACCCGGTATGTTTCTCCCGGCGGACCGGGCGTACGTCTGGATTCCAATTTGAGCGCCGGCTACGAGTTCCCCTCCAATTATGATTCAGCCGGAGCGCTGCTTATAGGCTACGGGCAGGACTGGGAGAAGGTGCTGGGCATAATTGAAAGGGGACTTGAGGAATACACCGTGGGTGGCTTAAAGACGACCATTCCATTTTTCCGTCAGGTGCTGAAGCACCCGGTGTTCAGGCGGGGAGGGTGTGACACGCGTTTTATCGCCGCCAACCCGGAACTCATGTACTATTCGGACATCGCCCCGGAGTCCGAGCGCAACGCCCGCCTGATTGCCGAAATTTCCGCGCGCGGCTTCAATCCTTTCATCCAGATCGGGGAATACCGCTCAAGCGATACCCCGCGCCTGCCCCGCAACGAGCTTGTCCTGCCCGAGATACCCCGGTCGGTTATGCGATTGGCTTCCCCCTATCCCAAGGGAGATCGGAAGGCCCTGCTCGATTACATCAGGGATTCCGGGATCATGCATTTTTGCGAAACCACCTGCCGGGACAATACCCAATCAAACAGCGGAAACCGTTTTCGTCTTGCGGAAGACAGGATTCTCGCCCCCTATCTGGACAACGGCGGCTTTTTTTCCCTGGAAACCGGCGGAGGGGCGCATTTTCACGTGAACATGATGGCCAACATGACTTCCCCCTTCTATGAGGCTGAGGAGCTGAACAGGCTGGCCCCCAAGACCATGAAGCAAATTTTGGTCCGTTCCACCAATGTGCTCGGATATAAACCGCAGCCCAGGAATCTGATGCGGCTCATGGCGGAAAAAATTTGCGAGGACTACCACGTCATACGCTGTTTCGATTTTTTGAACCATATAGAAAACATGCGCCCCTTTGCGGAGGTGGCGCTACATACGCCCGGGGTTGTTTTTGAGCCGGCCGTATCCCTGACCTTCGGCCGTGGCTTTACTGTGGAACATTATCTGGGGGTGGCGGAGGAGATAGTCAAACAGACGGCCGCGGTCACCGGGTTGACCAGGAAAGATGCCTCACGCGTGATCATTCTCTGCCTCAAGGATATGGCCGGGGCCTGCCCGCCGCGCATGATGCGCGATCTGGTTCTCGCCCTGCGCAAGAAATGGCCGGATCTTGTCTTGCAGTATCACCGCCATTACACGGACGGTCTCTTTGTGCCCGCCGTGGCCGCCGCCGCCAAGGCGGGCGTGCGCATCACGGACGTTTCCCTGGGCGCAGGAATGCGCTGGTACGGGCAGGGCGAAGTCCTCTCGACCGCGGCTTATCTGGAGGAGGAGATCGGCCTGAAATGCGCCCTGAACAAAGGCGTGATCCGTGACGGCAATTATGTGCTCAAACAGATCATGCCCTATTATGACCGCTACACCTCCCCCTATTTTCGGGGCATCGACTATGACGTGACCAGCCACGGCATGCCCGGAGGCGCCACTTCCTCTTCGCAGGAAGGGGCCATGAAACAGGGCTATATCCGTCTTCTGCCCCAGATGCTGCGCTTTCTCGCGGGAACGCGCAAGGTGGTGCTTTACCACGATGTCACCCCTGGCTCCCAGATCACCTGGAACACGGCCTTTTTGGCCGTTACTGCCGCTTTCAGGCGTGGGGGCGAGCGCGAGGTGGAGTATCTCCTCGAGATACTGGAGCAGGTTACAGGGCACGGCGAGGACGAGATCAGCCCGGAGATCAGGGAAGCGCGCCTTTCCTTGTACACGGACTGCAACGACGCCTTCAGAGATCTGCTTCTCGGGAAATACGGCAAACTTCCCTTCGGGTTCCCTTCGGACTGGGTCTACAAAAGCGCTTTCGGCGCGGAATGGAAAGATGCGCTTGCAAGGCGCGTGGAAAAATCTCCTTTGGACGCCCTGCCGGAAGTGGACATAGAGGCCGAACGCGCGGCTTTGCGTTCCATGTTGCTGCGTGAGCCGAGCAAGAATGAACTTCTCATGTTTCTCAATCATCCGGGAGATGCCGTTAATTGTATAGAATTCCGGCATAAATACGGAGATCCGAACAATCTCCCCCTGGGGGTCTGGTTTGAAGGCCTGCGAGCGGGTGAAGAACTCAGTTTTAACGATTCCAGAGGCAAGCCGCATCATTTGCACATAATTCTCATTCAGGCGCCGGATGCCAACGGGGTGTCCGTTGTCCGCTACGTTCTGGATTCGGAGATTATGAGCTGCGAGGTCCAGGTGGCCAAACCGTCCGGACCGCGCGCGGGTTCAGCGGATATGGCCGATCCGGACAATGCCTTTCACGTGGGCGCGCCGAGCAACGGGGACCTTTGGGTGATGTATGTGCATCCGGGGGACGTTGTCAAAAAGGGTGAAGAACTGTTCAACGTTTCGATAATGAAACAGGAAAAGGCCGTGCTCGCCCCAAGGGACGGAATCGTGCAGCGGGTACTCAAGACCGCGGATTACAAGGAGAGCCGGAAAATGATACCGGTGCGGGAAGGCGAGCTTATTGTCGAACTCGGCCCTGTTCCCCTGCTTTGCCGCAATCCCGACTGCGGGAAGTCCATTGCCGACGAAGGCGCCGTCTTTTGTCCACATTGCGGCGCAAAACAATGACCCGATGCATTGACGCCACGGGCGAACAGTTTTAATCTGTGCAACAAACCCGCACCCAATTCCATTCCGGGTGCAAATTTCCGTAATTTGTGCCAGAAATGGAATAGAGCGGCAGGATGTCGCGACGAAATACCAAGTGTTTCGAGCGGTTGTGGCAAAACCGTATTTTGCCGCAGCCGCCGAATAGGGATTGCGGGGCGTAGTTTTTATTTGGAAAGGGAATCAGAGTCAAGCCAAGGAGAATGTCATGGCCAAGCCCTCGTCAGACAAAGCAGCGGACGCAAGCCCCTCCGTGGAGAACGCGCCGGGCGGCGTTTCGGCCAAGGACGCAGATAAGGCCGAGCTTCTTAAAAAAAATATCGTCCTGTGCGGGGCCGACATAGTCGCCATAGGCGAGGAAGCGGAACTGCTGGTGGGCGGAAAAAACTACAATACTGCGATCATAAGCCAGGTTCCGGGGATAAATGCGCCGCAGTTCAGGGCCATATCCTCCCTGGCCTTCCATATGCTTCTTGATGAAACCAAGGTCAACGCGCCCTTGACCAGGGCGGTAGTGGACAGGGAATACAGGCGTATCGATTGGGAAGACCCTGAAATCAGTGGAGATTCTGAGTTTTTGCAAAAGTTCGTCCGCAACCTGGGCCGGGCCGTACGCGTGGAAAATGAAAGCAAAGGCGCAAGTTCGGGCCAGGTGAAGCTCAGAAGCTTTATCAACACCGTGGTCGAAGGCTTCGCAACCTCTCCGGAAGGAATAGACCAGTTGCGCAGACGCTCCGTGCTCGTCCAGGCGGCGATTCTCTCCGTGCCCATGCCGCGCGCGGTTGCTTCGGCCGTAACCGAAGCTTATGCCGCAATCTGCGCGGAAGCCGGGGAAGAGGACGTGCCCGTGGCCGTGCGGTCCTCGGCCGCCGGCGAGGATTCGCGCCAGAAGGCTTTCGCCGGACTTCAGGACACCTATCTGAACGTCCGCACGGCGGACAAGGTGACGGCCGCCTATCACTGGGACTGCGCGTCTGCCTACAATCTCCGCTCCATGACCTACAGGCGCGAGGCCATTTTGGACGCAATCGCCCTGGCTGAGGAGTCCGGAGACGATTCCATCGCCGCCGAGGCTAAACTGGAATGGGCGATTGAGAACACCTCGCTTTCAGTGTGCATAATGCGCATGATAAACCCGGCGATTTCCGGAACGGCCTTTTCCGCTGATACGGCTACGGGTTGCCGCGGCACCGCGCGCAACGATCTGGTGTCCATAGACGCCAGTTACGGGCTGGGCGAGGCGGTGGTCGGCGGCATGGTCACCCCGGATAAATATTTTGTGTTCACCAGGGATGACGGGCATGAAGTGGTCATCCGCCAGATGGGCTGCAAGAATATAAAGATTGTCTACGACGATGGCGGGGGAACAAAGAAGGTGCCCGTGCCGGAATTCGAAGCCGGGCGCTGGGCTCTGTCCATCGCCAACGCCGAGAGCGTGGCCAGGGGGGTACGGGCTATCAGCCGGGCCTACGGCGGGATTATAATGGACTCCGAATTCTGCATTGATTTCGCGGATCAGCTCTGGTTCGTGCAAGCCAGACCGGAAACGCGCTGGAATGAAGAATTCACGCTGCACCCGGACATTATTTTCATGCGCCGCAAGGAAATCGACCCGGACGCCGCCGCCTTGTCGGAGATTTTGCTTGAAGGAAACGGAGCCTCGCGCGGGGCCGGACAGGGTACGGTGAAGTTTTTGCGCTCCGCCTTGGAACTGAACAAGATCAACAAAGGGAACGTGCTTGCGGCCGAGCGCACGGACCCGGACATGGTGCCGGGAATGCGCGTGGCTTCGGCCATTCTTGCCGATGTGGGAGGCGATACATCGCACGCGGCCATTACCTCCAGAGAACTCGGCATTCCGGCCGTTATAGGCATTCAGCGGGTGGAGGCACTGCGCGCCCTGGACGGCGTGGAAGTGACGGTAGACGGCACGACCGGCACGGTCTACCGCGGCCTCTTGCCTCTGCGCGATGTGGGCGGAGAGATGGACCTTTCCGAATTGCAGCCCACGAAAACCAAGGTGGGACTGATTCTCGCCGATGTCGGACAGGCCATGTTTCTCTCCCGCCTGCGCCGGATCGAGGATTTCGAGGTGGGCCTCTTGCGCGCCGAATTCATGCTCGGCAATATCGGCGTGCACCCCATGGCCCTTGACGCCTACGACACCGGAGAGCTTGAGGGCCTGATACGCAACCATCTGAAGACCCTGGACGAGCGGCTTACCAAAACCATACGGCGGCAGCTCAACATGGGCATTATCTTCGTCAACATCCGCCTGCGCGACTATGTGGGCAAGCTGACCGGGATCGGCGGGGAGCTGGAACTCCTGCTTGAAAGGGAAAGCCAGGGCGGGAGTGAAGAGGAAGTGTTGTCTCTGCGCCGGCGCGGTCGGGAGCTGGAGCGCAAGCTAGACGAATATATGGACACTGCCTCAAGACGACTGGACCTGATCAAGAGTACGAGCAACCTTGAGGAACATATCCGTTATGTCATGGGGTTTGACGACGAACTGGCCCTGCTGTCCGGCAACGACCCGGAAGTGGTGCGCCGGCGCGGCGAAATCGCTTCCCAGGTCGGCAGGATGGCGGAAGTTGCCGCCGCCGATCCCTATGTCCGGGAAGTGTTGGACGAGATCCGAACAGTACGCGAGGATGTCGGCCACCGCACCGGCATGATCTCGGAAATTGAGGCCGTGCAGGGCATCCCCGCCGTTATTCGTGAAATTATCCATACACGAGGCTATCGTTCCGGGCGCGAGCACTATGTGCAGACCCTGGCTCAAAGTCTGGCTCTTTTCGCCATGGCCTTCTATGGCAAAGACATTATCTACCGCACCACGGACTTCAAGTCCAACGAGTATCGGAACTTGGTAGGCGGATTGCTCTTTGAGCAGACGGAGGACAATCCCATGCTTGGCTGGCGCGGTGTTTCCCGCGGCTTGCACGACTGGGAGCTTGAAGCTTTCAAAATGGCCCGTGGCGTATACGGAGGACATAATCTTCAGATCATGCTGCCCTTTGTGCGCACCCTGGAGGAGGCGAGAAGCATGCGCCGCTATCTGGAACAGGTGCACAAGATGAAAAGCGGGCAGGACGGGCTGAAGATCATATTGATGTCCGAGATACCCAGCAACGCGATCATCGCCAAACAGTTCATCAGTGAATTTGACGGGTTCTCCATAGGGTCCAACGACATGACTCAGATGGTGCTGGCCACGGACCGTGACAACGCCCGCCTGTCGCACATCTATGATGAAGAGGACCCGGCCGTGGTCTGGGCCATACTGGTCACGATATTCACCGGGCAAAAATGCGGCAAAAAAATCGGCTTCTGCGGGCAGGGGGTTTCCAACAGCCGCATCCTGCGGGGATTGGTGACCATTGCCGGTATCGTGTCCGCGTCCGTCGTGCCGGATACCTACTACCAGACAAAACTGGACATGGCCGAAGTAGAAGCGGAAAACATACCCACATCCGAGCTGGGTCGCTGGCTCAAAGCCAGGCACCACGAGGCCCTGTGCCGTATCCTGGAGGAGAACAGCTACGGGCACATCCTGAAGAAATACAACCAGCCTGAGGATATCCGGGAATGGTACGAGGGCGAATTGTCACGCTTGCAGGAGCACCTGCGGGAGAGTCTGGACACGCCAAAGGAG
>JAITRF010000091.1 GCA_031288535.1 Desulfovibrio sp.
TCCGGCCCGCGCCCACGGCAATTCGGTGGTCTTTCCGCATACGATCAGGATCATGTGGATCAGCGTCCGTCCATCTCCAGGCGGGTTGAGCCTGAATACCCAACCAGGGCAAGGAGGATGAATATTGAAGGGGCGGTCATGGTGGAACTGGTTGTGGACACAGCTGGTTTGCCAAAAGCCTGTGCCATCCGGTCAGCGGAACCGTCCGGCTATTTTGAGGAAGCCGCTTTGAACGCCGCGCAAAAGATGCGTTTCATACCGGGTAAAATCAACGGCGCTCCCGTCAATACCCTGGTTCTGCTGCCTTTCGCTTTTCACCTCCGGTGACCATACGCCAAAGTGCGAGAGCAATTTTTCAAAATGACTTGTGCGGTATGCCGTCAGCAACAGCGGACGCGCCGCATATTTTTTTTTTAAAAAAAGCGGAAGTTATAAAAACATGCCACTGCCACGCGTCAATTCTCCCATGCTACTGCTGCTAAACGCGCGAATTTATGCGCCCCAAAATTGTAGCCGAGGTGAATTATGCGGAAATTGAGCAGCCGGGAATTGGAAATCATCAATTTGTTGGCGCAGGGCTTGAGCACAAAAAGTAGTTGCGGAAAGATTGTTCATTCAAGTTGGCACACTGTACCAGCATCTGCACCGGATCGGCAACGTCCTTGGGACACGCAATTATTTTGAAATGCTGCACATGCTCCACAAACAGCCTGAAGATGAAACGCCCATGCTTCGATTTTCCCCGCGTGGTAAAGAGGTTTTTACCCTTATGACGCAGGGCGTCAGCATCAAACGGATCGGCGAATGCCTGGGCATGAGCGTTAGCGGCGTCCGGCGGCACAGGGAAAAAATGTTGTTGCAAAACAACTGCAAATCCATGCTGGAGCTTGTCGCTAAATATCACGGTATGGACGGGACAAATCCCGAAGCGAATCATCCAGCGGATTGAACGAGGGGTTTTATGGAAATGGAAGGAAAGACGATCATCCTTACCACGCCGCAGGAACTGAGCCGGGTCGTCGTCGAGGCCCTGCACTCCGTGCTGGCCGCGCCGGGGTTCCTTATGCCGTCCAAAAAACGGCTGCTTTCAGCAAAAGATATTGCGGCGGAGTTCGGCATTGCCAAGCGGACGCTCGAACATTGGCGGGCGGAAGGCACAGGCCCGGCATACACGATGGTGGGCGGGCGTATTTTTTATGAACGCGCCAAGATGGAAGCCTATATCGCGGCGGGGCGCGTCCGGCCCACTGACGGCTCAAGGAGGACGTGATGCGGGGATCGCGTTCTCGGCGGCAGCATGTTTTCCACGATGGAGAGTTTTTCGCTCTCCTGCCCAGGTATCAAATGGGCGTAGCGCATGGTCATGTTGATGTTTTTATGCCGCATGAGCTTCATGAGTTCCATCAATGTGACCTTGCCGGACTGCGCCAGCCAGGAGGCGAAGGTATGCCTGAGCGTGTGAAAGGTGACAGCGTACAGGCTGTCGTTATCCGCAGGGGCCAAACCGAGTCTTTTCACGGCCCTGCCGAAGCCGGGCGGTGTTTTCTCGAATGCCTCGCCGGTTTCGGGCGTCTTGAACAACGGTTCACCGGACTTTCTGCAATATCCCCTGAGCATGGCGGCAATGTCCGCAGGAATGCGGACGGCGGTACGGCTGCCGCCCTTGGCTATGATGTAGAGCACATCGGCATGGGCGTCCACGTCCTGCCTCTTGAGTTTGAAAATCTCCGTGCAGCGCAGGCCGGTACGCAAGGAAAGCAGGGCCATGTCGCGCAGTTGCGGGTTATTGACTTCAAGTTCGGTCAGGAGTTTGTCGGCTTCATCCGGGGAGAGAAAACGCAGTCGGGCGTTATTGACTTTCAGGAGTTGCCAGGAACCTCCCCGTTTGGTGGAAAGAGGGTTGTTTCCGTTCCAGAGGCCGGAACCGATGGCCCGGTTGATGGAGGCGCGGACGAAGCTCAGGATATTGTTGACGGTCTGCCCGGCGAGGAGTTTGCGCGGCGCGGCGTCAACGCCTTTCTTGCGTTTGACCACACGCGTTTTCACGAGTTCGCACTTGATGGCGGTCAAGAGTCCCGGCGTCACATCGCTGATGGGAAGTTCATGCAGCCGTGTTTTCAGGTGGAGGGCATACTGGCAGTAATGCTTGGCAACGTCCTTGTCTTCGCTTTCGGCCCAGGATTTGTAGGCGTCCACGGCTTGTCCGACCGTCACCTTGGTATTTTCTATGGGGTTGACTCCGGTGGCCGCGAGTTCGGCCAGGAAGGCTGCGCGGGCGGTTCTGGTTGTTGCGGGCCGGACTCCTTTGCTGTGTCTGCCGACTGTTTTCCAGTGGCCTTTGCCTTCGTGGTCGGCGAACCAGAAGCAGTATACGCGGTCAGCCTCGCCGGTGCGGGGATCGCGTTTCGCGGAAGTGCGGTAGAAGACGCCTTCAAACTTTGTTTTGTTGTATTTTCGGCTTGTTGTGTTGCTCATGGAGTCAACATAGCAATTCGCCGCAGAGTAAGCAATGAACTTATCCAAAACGGAAAATTTGGATAAATTTTTTAGCCGTAATCAGATGGAATTATTTACTTTATTTGGTGGAAACCATGAGGCGTGGTATGCAGTGTGTGTGTGTGTGTGTGTGTGTGTGTGTGTGTGTGCAAATATCGGGCCGTAACTGATGGTTTCAGCCCGTTTGTCTGTTTCCTGCCGGAAACGAAGACCCTTAACTTTCGCATGGTTATGTCGCCCGAATGAAACAGAACCACATAAATCGCGAACCGCCCATCCGCCGACCAACTCCCTCCCGGTTTGATGGGAACCGGGTTGATTACCCCTTCCTGACGGGATAAGTCTGCGGTAGAGTACGCCAAGCAAAACCCGGCGTCAAACGGAAACGATTTAGGGCATCTCAAGCGCAAAGTGCCCTAGCGGTTTCTGTGCTGTGAAATTCGAACAAACCCTCCTTTATCCGGGCCTTTGTTCCCGGATAAAGGAGAGCGCCCGCGGGAGATATATGCGCTGCCTGCCCCTGGCCGACGACTGCGGCATATCCGAGAAGGGAACGGAAGACGTCATGCGCTGCATAGACGCAAGAAGCCTGCGCGGCGCGTCTTTGCTCGCCAACGGGCCTTTTGCGGAAAAGGCGGCCGCCATGATGGGGCGGCGTCTGGCCGCCGACCCCGGCCTGCGCGCGGGCGCGCACCTGAACCTGCTGGAGGGGAAATGCAGCGCGCCGCCATCCTCCGTGCCCCTGCTCGCGGACGCGTCCGGGCGGTTTCGCCATACCTTGGGCGGTCTGTGCGGCAGGCTCCTCGTCCTTCCGGCGGCCGAAAAGGAAAAAATCATCGAACAGACCGCGCGGGAATGGCTGGCCCAGGTCGCGCGCATCCGGGACCTGCTCCGCAACGCCTCGGGACTTCAGGAGGTCCCCCTGTACCTGGACGGGCACCAGCACGTCCACGCCGTCCCGGCCTTGCGGCCCGCGCTGGCGCGCGTGCTTGAGGCTTTTCGCTTCGTCCACGTCCGCTCGCCCGAGGAACCGCGCTATGCCTGCCCCGCTCCCCTTTCCCTCCGTCTCGTCGGGACGGCCAGACGCGAGCTGCTCGCGCGCTGGGGCGCGGGCCTGCGCCGCTTTCTCACGGCACGCGGCGTGCCGGTCCCGGATTTTTTCATCGGCGGGATGTGCAGCGGCAGCATGACCGGCCCGCGCCTTGAAGCGGGTCTTGCGGCGGTTTACGCGCGCGCCCGCCCCACGGACCTCGTGGAAATCATGTTCCACCCCGGCGGCGACGACCCCGGCGGCGACGGCAAAGACGTCTTTTCCGCCTTCTACGCCGCCCCGGAACGCGCTGTGGAGAAAAATCTGCTGCTCTCCCGAGAATACCGGGAACTGCTTGGAGCCTGCGATCCGGAGTGGAGGTGACTCCATCTTCCGGTTCCCGCGGCATTTACGCCTGATACCGGCTTGCCCGACGTCAACCGCTCCAGGTGATAAGCGTACCGACGTCTCCCGATGCGGAACCGGAGCAATTTCAGAGTGAAATTGCTCAGGCTCCGCGCGAGAGGAGGCCCGCCGCGAAGGCGCAAGCGCAATTTATTTGCGCGATTAAACGCCGGGGCGGGCGCTACCTGCATATAAACCGTGCATAATCTCAAAAAATGCCCTAGTCCGTGGGCCGCACCGTCATCACCGGTATGGGCGAGCTTTTTACCACCTTTTCAGCCACCGAACCGAAGAGGATGCGGTCGATCCCCTTGCGTCCGTGGGTGCCCATCACGATGATGTCGGCTTTGTGTTCCTCAGCGGCATTGAGGATTTCCTCGGCCGCGTAGCCGTTCACCACCTTCCCCCGGGCACTGACCGAGACGAAGTGCTCGGCCACGAATTCCTTCATGCTCTGTTCGGCTCCGCTCACGATTTCGCCGACAAAATTCTCGATGGAGCTTGGGGGCACATGGAAACCGACATATTGGGTGAGGGCCGGGGCGGCGTATACCGCCACCACCTCGGCGGAAAAAGCGCGGGCCAGCATAACGGCGTGTTCGGCGACCAAAGCGCTGTGCTGGGACAGATCCAGCGCGCAGAGAATAACTTTAATATCACGCATGATTAGTCTCCTTTTCAAATCTTCGGATCGAAGCGACTTTCAGGGTATGGCCCGGTGCGGCCGGTGCTGCCGGTGCTGCCGGTGCTGCCGGTACTGATTGACATTGAAAATATCCATCCGTCCTGCAAGGATTTGCCGCGCAATGCCCGCAAAGTGACTTTGCCGGCCGTTGAGCGGGTATACCCCAGTCGTAAACGCTATAGCCGATATTCGCGCTCTTTTCAAGAGAAACGCCGACAAGATGCCGCCTCTTATCCGGGATCCGAATTGCAAGGGCTAACGCACCCGGATATTGAAAAAACTTCCCGCTTCTCGACCCGGCTGTAGCGCCGTCCGGGATTCGAGGGAATAATTTTCCCTTTTCTCCAGGGGGAGGGATGTGCTAGTGTCCGGTTGCAAAAATAACGAACATATTTTTATGGTTATCTTTGCAGGATCGCCGTCGAAAAACCCGAAAAGAAAAAATTTCCCGCCTCCGGCGGCAGGCATTTTGCATAGAGAGTGTCAGCCAAATGTTGACACGCTCTCCGCGGTAAAGTCCGCGGAAGCGTGTACGGGCACCCCTGAATCCCTGCGTGCGAAGGGGTAGCAAAAAACGACAAGCGCAAGCGTAAATGCCCTTAAAGACAAAAAACATCTTAAAGGAATTTTTGATGAAAATCAGCAGTGAACAAATCCGTATCTTGCAGGAAGACGGGCGCAAGAGCGGGGTAAAGCCGGATGCCGCGGCTTTTGACGCGCTTTTAAGCCGCGAGATTGATGCGGACGCGCCTCAAAACCCTGCCGTGGAGCCGGCGGTCTTGCGCGCCCCGGCGGTTTTGCCCGGACTTGAGGCCGCGCCCGCGCGCAAGTCCGGCGGCGTGGAAAATACGCCGGACATTTTGGAGGAAGAGGTCCGGATGTTTGAGGGAATGCTTGACGGATTCGAAAATTACGCGAAAAACATGGCCCTGGACGAGCGCGCCGACCTGCGCGGGGCCTTTGCCAGTCTGGAAAACATCCACAGGCGGCTTGAGGATTTCAAAACCCGCTTTCCGGACGCCGCGGCCGGGCCGGGCGCGGCCGCGGAGATACTGAACGAGATGGACGTGCTGGCCACCACGGAAACAATCAAGTTCAACCGCGGCGACTACCTGGGATGAGAAGACCGCGCGGGGCTAAGCGTTTTCAGAGCGCCTCGTCCAGGGCTTTCAAAGCGGCCAGGGCGGCCTTGATGCGGATGTCCTCCCGGTAGCCGGTGAAATGGTGGAGGACCGAGGCGAGGATCGGTCCCTTCGTTTCCCGTCCGGGGGCGAACGGCAAACAGACGGCTGTCGCGATCCAGACGGCGCCCACGGGTTTTTCCGGAGTTCCCCCATCCGGACCGGCGACGCCGCTGATGGCCAACCCGGCGGTCGCGCCCGTGGCCTGCAAAATCCCGGCGGCCATAGCCTCGACCACGGGTCCGCTGACCGCGCCGTGCCGCTCCAGAAGGTCCGGGCTCACGTTGAGCAGACTCGTTTTCAGGGCGTCGGCGTAAGTTACGATCCCGCCGCGAAACCAGAGCGAGCTTCCGGGGACGTTGGTGCACAGGACGGACGCGAGCCCCCCGGTGCAGGATTCGGCGGCGCCGAGAAACATGTTCCGGGCCATAAGCTTGCGGCTTATTCTGCCGATGAACCATAGACCTTCTTCCGGAAATTCCATAAGATGCGACTCCGTCGGCCGTGCCGCGCACTCCGGGAAATTTCATGCGACAGTTTTTTTCCTCAATACTCCCATACGCCGGTATTATGCAACGGTTGTTTAAAGCGTGCCCGCTTCATTCCAAGCCGCGTGCGAACGGGTTTGAATGCGGAAAAGAAGGCCCGCCCCGACGCTTTACGACGGCGATCAATGCCGCCCGCGCCTTCGCGGCGCGGCTTTGCCTTCAGCCGATACCGGTTCGCTTCCTGACGGCCGCAACCCGGCATCAGGCGTTAACGCTCTTTGCGGCGTTCTGCGCGGTCCTCGTCTCCATCTTCCCCGTCCCGCCCGCGACTGCCGAACCCTTGCGCGTGGTCTACGGCTTTGACCGCGAGTTTCCCCCTTTCACCTATGAAGAGCCGGGGGGAAAGGCGGCGGGTTTCGAAATCGAGCTGGTGGACGCGGTTTTCCATGAAGCCGACGTGAAAATTTTTCACCGCCCCATGCTCTGGGAGCGCGTGGGCATCGAACTGGCGAACGGGGAGATCAATCTGACCACGGGCATGGTGCGCACCGAACAAAGATCCCGGCTCTATCTTTTTTCCGAGGCCGCGACTTTTCGCCTGCCCATTCGCATGTTCACCAAGACCTACAACCGTTATCCGGACATCAGCCGGCTGCGCGGACAGACGGTGGGCGTGGAGCAGGCCAGTTACCCGGCCGTGCTGCTGGAGCAATACGGGGGCTTCAACATAAAGCTTTTCCGGAACCGGGGCGAGGCCATCCGCGCCCTGTACAACGACGAGGTGCAGGCTTACTGCGGCCCCGTCCCGAACACGTATTACCTGATCAATACCCGCAATTACGGGGGGATAACCAGCATGGGCGCCCCTCTTGGGGTCGCCGAGCTGCGGGCCGCCTTCAGCCGTGAACGGGGGGACGTGCGGAGCGCTTTCGACGAAGGCTTGAAGAAGGTCATTGATTCCGGCGAATACGACCGCCTGTACCGGAAATGGTTCGTGCGCGAGATCGGGGACCAGGAAGGGGACGTGATGCTGGAAAGCGCCCGCAGGGCCTCGATCGCGGCTTACGCCCCGTATGGAGGGAAAGGCGCGGGCGCGGCCGTGCTTACGGCGACGGGCAAGGTCTACTCGGCCTGCACGATGGAGAACGCGGATTTGTCCCTGACCGTTTCCGCCCTGCGCGCGGCCGTCGCCGCGGCGGTGGCGGCCGGCGAATATGAACTGCGCGCGGCCGTCCTGGTGGACCAGAAAGGCGCCTTCATGCAGCCCGCGCCGGAAGACTTGCAGACCCTGGGAGAGTTCGGGCGGGGGGTTCTGCTCGTCCTCGGCAGGGAGAACGGGCGCTATGCCGCGAAAATGACGGCCGAAATCCTGCCCGGCCTGATGCTCCGGGACATAGAACTGCGCCCGCCGCCTCTTCCTGAATGAGGCTTCCGGCCTCGCGCAAGCCGGCGGCTGGGTTATAGCGGTTCAACTTTGAAGAATTGGACCGCTCTGCAAGGATTTGCCTGCAAATCCTTGCCGTGAAACGCTTGCAGGCGGGCTTTGCCCGCCGTCAGGCAAGCATTTCAAGCGTAAAATGCTCCAAGGTTCTCCGAATTTAATTTTTCGCGCGAAACGGACGCACATGGAAATAGCGGAACAGGCCAAAGCGCGCAGCGGGATGATCCTGGCGGTCCTGGTCATTGTGGTCATCGGGTTCACGGTGCTTGTCTCGACCGTCCAGACCTTTTTTCACCAGCGCGAAGCCGAGGAACAGCATCTGTTTTTGACCTCCAGGGCGGTTTTTCTGTCCATCGAGCGCTCCGTGCGCCGCTGGCCGGTGCGCGAGGACGAAACCCGCCTCTCCCCGTCCACGGCCGAGTTCTTCCAGGCCCTGGAACAGGACGGCGACGTGCTTTTCGTCGGCATCGTGGACGAGCAGGGCGAAACGTTTCTGACCTCGCCCCTGCACGGCGACGCCCCCGTGAGTCTTCCCGACCTCATGCTGGAAACCATGCTGCGGCTCGGCGAATGCCACGGCCGCTATTCTCTGGACGGCCGGGAAGTCTATATCTACGGCAAACGCCTTACGACCCTGCGCGGAATGCCCCTGAGCCTGCTCGACGGCACCGGCCAGCCCGGGTTTCTGGTAGTGGGCGTCGACCTGGACAGACAGCTTAACGCCTATGCAGGATTTCGCCGCAACCTGGTGTTCCAGAGCGTCTACATCCTGATCGTGGCCCTATTCACCCTGGGCCTGGGCCTCCGGCTCATTTCCCGGCGCGAGCAGGCCGGGAAAGCCGCCGCCCTGGAACTCTTTCAGGCCAGACTGCTGGACAACCTGCCGGACGGGCTGATTACCTTCGGTCCGGACCTTACCGTCCGATCCGCCAACCCGGCCGCCCTGGCCATCATCAACCGCCCGGCCAGGGATTTCCTGGGGAGACCCGCCTCCGAACTGCCGGAGCCGCTCGCGGAACTCGTCGCCTCGGCTTTCGCGCGGGAGGGAAAAACGCCAGAAGCGGGCGAAGCCGCGAATTCCGAGGCCGCGGAAGGCTGGCGTCAGGCCGGTTACGAAGGGGCGCAGCTCGAGATCCTGGCCCTGCCGTTAAACGACGACCGGGAACACGCCGGTATGTTGATCCTGCGGGATCGAACGCAGTTGCGCAATCTGGAAAAAAATCTCGCGGATGCGGAAAAATTGGCCGCAGTCGGCGCCCTGGCGGCGGGAGTGGCCCACGAAGTGCGCAACCCCCTGAGTTCCCTGCGCGGCTTCGCCCAGTATTTCGTGAAAAAACTGGCCGGGCGCGAGCCGGAGGAGGAATACGCCAAAACCATGGTGCGCGAAGCGGACCGCCTGAACCGGGTGATCACGGACCTGCTTTTTCTCGGCAAACCCCGGGCGCTCAACCCGAGGACGGTCGAACTCGCGCCCCTGATAGGGGAAATCGGCGTCCTTCTGCGCTTTGATCTGGAGCAGAAAGGGATGGAGATATCTACGGAACTCGGCGCCGGGGAGGTCTTTGCCGATGCCGACGGCTTGAAGCAGGTCCTGCTCAATCTGGTGCTGAACAGCCTGGATTCGCTCGCAGGCATGGAGTCCGCGCCCGCTGAGCCGCCCTTGAGCATCGTTTCCGGACGCCTGCCCAAGGGGGTGCGTCTGGAAGTGCGGGACAAGGGGAGAGGAATGAGCTATACTGACAAAAAACGGGCCTTCGAAGCCTTTTTCACCACCAAAAAACGCGGAACCGGCCTGGGGCTGGCGCTGACGCATCGCATCATGCTGGATCACGGCGGGTCGGCGGAGATCGTTTCCGAACCCGGCAAGGGTTGCGCCGTGCGCCTCGTGTTCCCCGACAGGCCGCGCGATCAGGCGGCGGAGTGATGCCGTGAAATCCGTATTGGTCATTGATGACGAGCCGGGCCTGCGCCTCATGGTGCGGGCGGTCCTGGAAGACGAAGGCTGGACGGTTTTCGAGGCGGCCTCCGGAGAAGAGGGGCTCGCCCTTTTTTCCGCGGACCGCAACTACGCCCACGCGGCCCTTGTGGACATGAACATGCCCGGCATGGACGGCAAGGCGACTTTGGCCCGGCTGCATGAAATCCGGCCCGGACTGCCCGTCATCATGCTCACGGCTTACGGCACCATAGGATCAGCCGTCGAGGCCATGAAAGGAGGGGCCTTCGACTATCTCACCAAACCCGCCGACAACGACGAACTCGTCCTGACCTTGAACCGGGCTTTCGAATACAGCCGCCTGCAGGAGGAAAACGCCCTGCTGCGCCTTGAACTCTCCGGGGGCGACCCCCTGAAGAACCTGGTGGGGACCGGACCGGCCATGCGCGCCGTCCACGCCTTTATCCGCCAGGCGGGGCCGAGCGAGGCCACGGTGCTGATCAGCGGGGAATCCGGCACGGGCAAGGAACTGATCGCCGAAAGCCTGCACGCGTACAGCAACCGTTCCGCAAAACCCCTGGTCAAGGTGAACTGCGCCGCCCTTCCCTCCCAGCTTCTGGAAAGCGAACTTTTCGGCTATGAACGCGGCGCGTTCACCGGGGCCTTCAAGGACAAACCCGGCCGTTTCCAACTGGCCTCCGGAGGCACCATTTTTCTGGATGAAATAGGAGAGGTCCCCCTTGATTTGCAGGCCAAGCTGCTACGCGTCATTCAGGACCGGACGCTCGAACCTCTGGGTTCGGTGCGCCCCGTTCAGGTTGACGTGCGCATCATCGCCGCCACCAACCGGGACCTGCGCCAGGCCGCGGCCGAAGGGAAATTTCGCGAAGACCTGTTCTTTCGCCTGAACGTTCTGGAGATTAAAGCGCCCGCCCTGCGCGAGCGCCAGGAAGACGTTCCCCTGCTGGTCTCGCGGCTGATGGACAAACTCTCGGCCAAAAACCACAAAAGCGTCCGCGGGGTCACCCCCGGCTTCCTCCGGGCGCTTTGCGCCTATTCCTGGCCGGGGAACGTGCGGGAGCTGGAAAACGTGCTGGAGCGCGCCCTGATCTTGAGCCGCTCCGATATGCCCGACATCGACTCCCTGCCCCCTTACATCGCGGACCCCGAGGCCTTTCGCACGCACAAAGCCGGCGCTTTCCCCCCCGGACAGGCGGCCGCGCCTCCGGACGCAACCGGGGAAGAGGCGGAGCGCGCGGCCCTCGTCCAAGCCCTGCGCCAGCACGGGGGACACAGGGAAAAAACGGCCGCCGCCCTCGGCATCAGCAGGCGCACCTTGCAGTACAAGCTCAGAAAATTGGGCCTGACCGCGCGCGCGGCCGGGTTCGCCCAAGGCGACCGACATGGCGGATGACCCGATCCTGAACTTTTGCCTGAAAAAAAAATCCGCGGGCGACAGCCTGGTCTTTTCCGGCGAACTCACCGCCCAGCGGCTGGACCGGCTGGAAAAGGAACTGCCGGGTATCCTGCGCAATTCGTCCGGGCCCCTGGTTTTCTCCCTGGAAGGCCTTACCCGCCTGGATACGGCGGGGGCGCTCTTCCTCAACCGGACCGCAAACAAGCTGCGCGCGGAGGGGCGGACCTGTTCCTGGCAGGGGCTGGACGCCAATTTTTCCAGGCTTCTCGAACTGGCCGAGCCGCAGTGGGATGAAACGGAAAAGGACAAACCCTCCCCTTCGTCTTTCGCGGCTGTGGAGAGGCTGGGCGAGGCGGTTTGCGAGGCGGGCGCAACGCTCGTTTCCCTGCTCTCCTTTTTCGGAGTGTTCCTGTGCCGCGCGGCCGGGGTCGTATGCAATCCGCGCCGCCTGCGCGCGACCTCCCTGGTGTTTCACGTGGAACAATCCGGAGTCGGGGCGGTGCCCATCGTGGCCCTGCTCACCTTCCTGATCGGTCTGGTCGTGGCCTATATGGGGGCGCGGCAGCTCCAGATGTTCGGGGCGCAGATTTTCGCGGTAAACCTGCTGGAGGTGACGGTGCTGCGCGAAATGGCCGTGCTGATAACCTCCATAGTCGTGGCGGGCAGGTCCGGTTCCGCCTTTACCGCCCAGATCGGGGCCATGCAGGCCAATGAGGAGATCGCCGCCCTGATTTCCATGGGGCTTGACCCGCACGACCTTCTGGTGCTGCCCAGGGTCCTGGCCCTGATTTTGAGCCTGCCTTTGCTGGTGTTCCTTGCCGACATCATGGCTCTGGCGGGCGGGGCCGTCGCCGTCTGGTACACTCTGGATATCGATATCAACACGTTTATCAGCCAGTTATACAGTGTGGCCAAGATGAAGAATTTTCTCGCGGGGATGCTCAAGACCCCTTTTTTCGCCCTGGCCATCGGGCTGATCGGCTGCTTCAACGGCTTCAAAGTCAGCGGCAGCGCGGAATCCGTGGGATTTATGACCACGCGCGCGGTGGTTCAGTCCATATTCAGCGTGATCCTCCTGAACGCCGTGTTCGCCATTTTTTTCACCGCCATCCGCATGTGATTTCATTTCCGGATCAAGGAGCGGCCATGGACGATGAAACGGCGATCGTTTCCCTGCGCGGGGTCTGCAACCGCTTCGGCGCCCAGACGATACACGAGAATCTGGATCTGGACGTCCGGCGCGGGGAAATCATCGGCCTGATCGGCGCTTCCGGCGCGGGCAAATCCGTGCTTTTGCGCACGATAATCGGCTTGAACCGGCAGGTCGGCGGCAGCGTGCGCGTAATGGGACTGGACATGGACAAGGCCGCGGAAAAGGAAAGGGAGGCGGTGCGCCGCCGCTGGGGGATGCTTTTCCAGGACGGGGCGCTTTTTTCCTCCTTGAGTGTGGGGGAAAACATAGCCTTTCCCCTGCGCGAGTTCACCTCGCTCTCGGCGCCCCTGCGCCGGGACATAGCCAGGTTGAAATTGTCCCTTGTAGGCTTGCCGGCTTCGGCCTATGACAAGTTTCCGGGCGAACTCTCGGGGGGGATGCGCAAGAGGGCGGGGCTGGCCCGCGCTTTGGTTCTGGACCCTGCGCTTCTCTTTCTCGACGAACCGACCGCCGGGCTTGACCCCCTGGCGGCCGGCGCTTTGGACCGCCTGATTCTGGAACTCAGGAAAAATCTCGATCTCACGGTGTGCATGGCCACGCACGATCTGGATTCGCTTTACACGGTCTGCGACCGGGTGGCCGTGCTCGCGGAAAAACGCATTTTTGCCGTGGATGCGATCAGCGGTCTTCTGCGCTCCGATTATCCCTGGATACGCGAATATTTTCTGGGCGCGCGCGGACGCGCGGCGGCAACACGAACCGGCGGCGGATGAAGGCTAACCCTGCCGATTGCCGCGACGGACAACGCAGTGGAGAAGATATGGAAATACGCGCCAATTATCTGCTTGTCGGGCTTTTCGCCCTGACCGTGGCGGCCGCCATGGCCGGGTTCGTCCTCTGGCTGGCCTCCCGCAGCAACGACGCCTCCTTCAGAGAATACGACATTTCCTTCACGGAAAGCGTAAAGGGTCTTTCCACCTACAGCGACGTGCTTTTTGTCGGCATAAAGGTGGGCACGGTCAAAGACATCACCATCAGCAAGGAAAACCCCGGCGAAGTGCGGGTGCGCATCGCCATAGACGACGACGCCCCGGTACGCGAGGACTCCGTGGCCCAGTTGGAACCGCGCGGCATAACCGGCACCACGATCATCAACGTCTCCGGAGGCACGGCGAGCAGTCCCCTGCTGAACCTCCCCCCGGGCAAGGTCGGGGTCATCAACACCATGCCCTCGCCTTTCTCCTCTGTGGTATCCCGGATGCCGGACGTCATTTCCGGGGCCGAACAGGTCCTGCTGAAGCTCGACGCCCTGTTGGGGGAAAGCAATCTTGCCGCCGCCGGCAGCATTCTGGAATCCGGCAGCCGGCTGATCGGTCGCCTGGAACGGGAAGACGGACCCCTGGAAAGTTTTCTGGACAGGTGGACGGCAACCGCGGAAAAGTTGGACCGGACGCTTGAGCGCATTGATCGAGACATACTGCCGCAAGTGCAATCCGGGAGCATCGCCCTGAACCGTGTCATGTCGCGCGCGGAGGCAAGCCTCGCGCTTCTTGAGCCGGGCGTCAGGCAATTCAGCACCCAGGGTCTTGCGGATTTGCGCGCGGTTTTGAGCGAGTTGCGGAATCTGGCTCAAGCGCTGGCGCGCGTCGCGCAGAAGCTGGACAACGACCCCAGACGCTTCTTTTTCGGTGAACAGCACAAGGAGTATCGTAACAAATGATGCAACGTCGCAATCAAACGGGTTTGGATGCGGAAAGGCGCGCCCGCTTCGGAGCTTTACGGCGGCAGTCGATGCCGCCCGCGCCTTCGCGGGGGGCTGAAGGCAAAGCCTTCAACCTATGCCGGTTTGCTCCCTGTCGGTCGCAATCCGGCATGAAAGCCGCATGTCTGCTCCTTGCCCTGTGTCTCTGTCTTTCCGGCTGCGGCGCCCTGCTTGCGCCGGGGCCCGCGCCCGCGCGCCTGCAACTGCGCCCCGCCCTGCCCGGAAAACTCGCAGCCGCCCCGGCGGACAAGCAACTGGTGGCGGCAAGGCCGAGCGCCGGCAGCGAGATCAGCGGCGACGCCATAGCCATGAGCCTCGGCAACCGGGAAATCCGCTATCTGTCCGGAGCGCTCTGGACGGCGGACGTGCCTTCGCTGGTGCAGAGGTTTGCGCTGGAGGCCCTGGAGGAGAGCAACATTTTGCGCGGCGTGGGCGACGAGTCCATAGGAATCGCCGCGGATCTGCGTCTGCTGATTGACATAAGGGAGTTCGGCCTGCATTGCGAAACCGAGGAATCTTTGCCCGTCGGGGTGTTTTCGGCCCGCTTCCTGCTTCTCGACGCGCGCGACGGAAAGGTTTCAGGCACGCTCCACGTGCGGGAAACGGCGCAGGCTTCGGACAATGACCCCGTCGCTCTTGCCGTAGCCTGCGAGACGGCCCTGGGCAGGGGACTGGCCAAAAGCACGCAGTGGGTGGCGCGGATGCTGGGGCGGCGCTAGGGCGGTTCAACTTTGAGAAG
>JAITRF010000103.1 GCA_031288535.1 Desulfovibrio sp.
TGTACCATAGCCTTGCCGCACTTGCGGTGTTTTTTATTTTAGAATAATGCTTGAAAATAAAATAACTGACAAGCTTATTTTAGGATTATCATGAAACGCCCTCTGCAAGGCCATTATCCGCCCATCAGCACGGTTGGCGAAAAGGCCAAAGCCTTTGTGCCGAATCCCTTGCCGCCGAAACCGCCCATTGAGTGGTCGCCGGAACTGCTCGGGGCTTTTGATGCCGCCCTTGTCGCCCTTGGACGGCTGGACGGCGCATCCGCCATGCTGCCGAGCACGCCGCTCTTTCTTTATATCTACGTCCGCAAAGAGGCCGTGCTTTCCTCCATGATCGAGGGCACGCAATCGTCGCTTTCCGACCTGCTGCTCTATGAAATCGCCCAAGATCCCGGTGTTCCGCTGGCGGACGTGCGGGAAGTGAGCAATTACGTCGCCGCGCTGGATCACGGCCTGAAGCGCCTGACCGGGGGTTTTCCTCTTTCGTTGCGCCTCATCCGCGAAATGCACGGCATTTTGCTGGCCGAAGGCCGGGGACAGCATGCGGATCCGGGCGAATTCCGGCGCAGCCAGAATTGGATAGGCGGCACTCGTCCGGGCAACGCCTATTTTGTGCCGCCGCCCGCTGAAAACGTACTGGAGTGCTTGGGCGATCTGGAGAAATTCCTGCACGACATGCCGCAAGCCACGCCGCCGCTTTTGAAGGCGGCCCTGGCGCACGTCCAGTTTGAAACCATCCACCCCTTCCTTGACGGCAACGGACGTCTTGGCCGCCTGCTGATCACGCTCATTCTGTGCGAGCGGAAAGTCTTGCGGGAGCCTTTGCTTTACCTGAGCCTCTACTTCAAAGAGCATCGCCAGCATTATTACAACCTGCTGAACGGCGTCCGCACCACCGGCGACTGGGAAGCCTGGCTTATGTTCTTTGCCGAAGCCGTGGCCGCGACTGCCACGCAGGGAGTGGAATCAATCAATAAGCTGGCGAAAACGGTGTTTGAGGATGCGGATCGTATAGCTGGGCTCGGCCGGGCTGCGCCTTCCGCCGCACACGTACATATCGCCTTGCAGGAGCGGCCCATAGTTACGGCGTCCTGGCTTGTTGAAAAGACCGGACTTACCGTGGCCACGGTGAACAAGGCCTTGGTGAATCTGGAAAAAATCGGAATCGTGCGCCAGTTGAACGACGGCAAGCGCAATCGGCTCTTCGCCTACGGGCAGTATATGGATATCCTGAACGCCGGGATCCGTTGAGAGAGGTGGTCCCCATTGCTCGAACATCTCAAAGTGAAAGTGCTCTGGTCAGAGCGCCACCACGGCGATGCCGTGCTCATCGGCCAAGACCAGCGCGGCCGGGCGGTCGAAAAAAAGCGCGCCTTCGGCTTCAAAGGCCAGACAGGCATATTTATGGCGAGCCATGAGTTCCAAGGTCCCGGCCCCAACGCTCGGCAGGTCCATGCGCCTGTCCTGGCCGGGCTTTACGACCTTTACCGCCGTACAGCCCGCCCCGCCCAGAACGCCTCCCCGTTCGAGCGTGGCATCCGTGCCTTCCATGGCCTCCACGGCGACCACAATGCCCGCGCGCACCACCACGCACTGCCCGATATCCAGAGCGCCTATGCTTCTGGCTATGCCCCGGCCGAATTCGATATCCCGCGCTATTTCCGGCCCTGGCCTGGTTTTGCCCAGGACGCCTGGAGCGCAACGGAGATCCGGGGCCAGGAAATCCGGGCGGACCACGCAGAAACCTTCGCTTTGCAGCTCGTCCGCCACGGCACGCAACACGGCGTCGTCGCCTTTGCCCTTTCCGGCAAGCTGGAAAATGAGTTTGGCCACGCGCAGATCCGGGCGCAGATCCAGAGCGCGGGGTTTGCTGACCGCCCCGGCCATGCAAAGCCTCCGCACCTGATGGCGTTTGAAAAAGGCAATGAGTTTGCCGAGTTCCCCCAGGCGGACCATGGCGAATTCGTCGGCCCGATCCCGCAGGGCGGGGTCGGCGTTGCCGCATAATCCGCAGATGAAAACCTTCTCCCCGGCTTTGCGCGCGGAATCGGCGATCAGAAAAGGGAATTGCCCGGAACCGGCGATTATGCCGATGCCGCCGTCCTGCGCGTCCTCACTCATCCGCCAGGTCCGCGGAGCGCGCGGCCGAAAGCACGCCGCGCGGGCTTTCACGCACAAAATTCACGATTTCCAGTACTTCCGGCACATGGGCGTACTGGGTTTCGGCTTTTTCCAAAGCCTCGCGGCGCGGGATGTTCGCAAGCCAGATCAGACGGAAGGCGGCGCGCACCGCAGTGATCGAGGATGAAGGGAGCTTGAGTCGGCGCAGCCCCACCAGGTTCGGCCCCTGAACGCCCGCGCGTTCCCCGATGGCCATCATATAGGGAGGCAGATCCTGGCTGATGCCGGTCATGCCGCCGACAAAGGCGTTGCGTCCGATGCGCGAAAACTGGTGCACCGCGGAAAGCCCGCCGATGACCACATTGTCGAAAAGCTGCACATGCCCGGCCAACGTGGCCCCGTTGGACATGACGATATTGTCGCCGAGCCGGCAGTCGTGGGCGACATGGCAGTAAGCCATGACCAGGTTGTCACAGCCGATGCGCGTGACCCCGCCTCCACCCTCCGTGCCCCGGTGCAGGGTGGAGAATTCGCGGATGGTGTTGTTGTCCCCGATCTCAAGCCGGGAAACTTCCCCTGCGAACTTCAGGTCCTGGGGGACTCCTCCCACCAGGGCGTAGGAATGGATGACATTGTTTCGCCCCATCGAAGTATAGCGCAGCACCGAGGCAAAGGCCCGGATCTCGCAGCCGTCCCCTATGCGCACATCTTCCTCGACAAGCGCGCAGGGGCCGACACGCACGTTTTCTCCAAGCTCGGCCCTAGGCGAAACAAAAGCTGAAGGATGGACAATCGCGCCCATATCAGTCCGTCTCCCTGGCATTGTCTATTGCGTCTTTCGGCATGATCAGCGCCGTCAGGTCGGCCTCGGCCGCGCCCGCGCCGTCAACCGTGGCGATGCCGTGCATCCGCCAGAGGCGCATCTTGTGCCTCGTCAGGACGCATTCCAGGTCCAGGCGGTCGCCCGGCACGACGATCCGGCGGAACCGCACGTTATCCATGCCGGTAAAGAGAAACATGGAATTCTTGACCTGTTCCGGGTCAAGATGGCGTACGATGAGAAAGGCTCCGGCCTGGGCCAGGGCTTCAATGATCAGTACCCCCGGCATGATCGGCCGGCCGGGGAAGTGCCCCTGGAAAAAGGCCTCGTTTATGCTGACGTTTTTGTAAGCTGTGATCTTGTGCCCCGGCTCCATGCCCACAACCCGATCCACCAGCAAAAAAGGATAGCGATGGGGGAGAAAGTCCATAACCCGCCGAGTGTCTATATAGCCGTTCAGTGCGATTTCGCTTGCGTCCGTCATTCCTCCTCCTTGGCCATCAGTTCCTTGAGTGCGGCCAGCTCTTTCTCCAGCCTGAGCAGGCGCTTGTGCATCTCCGGCAGCCGGGGGAGAAGAGAGAAGCTGCGCATGAAAATTCCGCTTTCCATAAAAGGCGTGCCGCCGCCGGTCACGCCGCCGGGAATGTCTTTGGGCACCCCGGATTGCGGCCCTATGGTCACATCGTCGCCTATGTTCAGGTGCCCGGCGATGCCGGCCTGACCGGCCATGGTCACGCGGTCCCCCACTTTGGCGCTTCCGGCTATCCCGACCTGGGAAATTATCAGGCATTGCTCGCCGAGGCTGACGTTGTGTCCGATCTGCACCAGATTGTCCAGTTTGCTGTCCCTGCCTATGCTCGTAGAGCCCAGAGTCGCGCGGTCCACGCAGGAATTGGCCCCTATGTCCACCCCTCCCTCAAGGCGCACGCTTCCGATTTGCGGCACGGCCTGCATCTTCCCGTCAATCCGCACAAATCCGAAGCCCTCTGTGCCGATTACGGCCCCGGAACGCAGGATGCAGCCGTCCCCCATCTCCACTCCGGCCAGGACCACGGCGTTGGGATACAACACGCAGTCCGCGCCGAGCGCGCAGTCTTCGCCGATGTAGGCGCCGGGGAAAACGACGCAGCCCGGCCCCAGGCTTGAGCGCGCCCCGATATGGGCGAAGGGATGCACCGTGCAGTTTTCTCCGAGACGCGCGCTTGGATGGATGGAGGACTGCGCGCTTATGCCGGAAAACTCACCCTCCCGGCGCGCGAAAAGCGCGGCGGCGCGCGCGAAATCACGGTAAGGGGCGGGGCTTATGAGGGCGCGTTTAACCTCATGCGCGTAGTTCGCCGTCAGGATCACGGCGCAGGCCCGGCTTTGCGCCAGCCTGCCCCGGTACCTGGGATTGGCGAAAAAGCTCACTTCGCTTTCCGTGGCCTCGTCCAGAGTGCTTAAACCGGTGAATTCGCAGTCCTCGCCTGACAGGATCAGATCAAAGGCCGCCGCCAGTTCGGAGAGAAGCATTCCGTCCTTCCTGCGCCGTTGCCGGATTACCTGCCCGCGCCCGGCCTGGACGCGGCCCCGCCAGGCCTGGCGTTCCGGGAAGCGGGGACGGTGGCGTTCGCTGCCGGAGCTACACCTTGGGGCGGACCGCTCTTCAGCATCTCGTCCTTGATTTTCTTGAACACGGCGTTCGTTTCGGCGAGCATGGCCTCGGTGACGTCCAGCCCGGGATCATAATAGGGTACGGAGGCGATATCCATGACCATGCTGTAGCCTTTCTGCCTGGCCAGATTCTCCGCCGCCTGATTGATGACCGAGTCTATGTCCTGGCGGACGCGCAGTTCGTCGGCCTGCAGCAGACGCATGAAGGCCTGGGCGCGTTCCGCGTATTCGCGCTGTTCCTTTGCGAAATCTTCCTGCTGCTTGGGCGTGGGCTTTTTCGCCTGGAAACCCTCCATCTTTTTTTCCAGCGCGGCCCGGTCTTTTTCGAGCAGCATCTTCTGCGCCCCGTACTTGCTGTCAATGGCCGCCCTGGCGTCCTGGACGGCGTCGCAGGCGGCGGCCACCTTCTGCAAATCAAAAACCGCTATGCTCAACCCGGCCGCCCCGGCGTCCGGCGCGGCGCACAAAAGAAAGACGGCCGCCAGACAAAAAATTTTACGCATGATTCGCTCCTTGCAGGTTCCCGGCGCCATGTATCACTCGACATGACGCCAACTGTTATCACCCTACCATAACAGCAAACTCCATATCGGGCATATAAAAAATTTTGTCAATCATTACAGGCAAAAAAGTCTAATGAATTTCTAAACACCTGACTGTAAAGGACGCGCCTCCCGTCCGCCGCTCTGGATATTTGCCGGGAAAAGTTTTAGACCAGCACATGATTGATAACGGCAAAGGACGACTTCCCAGGGGCCGCGCGAAACGACGCGGCGGCGCAGGCCGCCGTAAGCAGCCGGGCGGTCGTGTTATGGGTTTCCATGCGGAAATGCATGACACACCGAAAACACCTTAAAACAATAAAAGAAAACCATGTCGCTCCCGAAAAAGCCCGCAAATCTCCCCCCGGTAGAGGTGAATCCGAACGCTGCCATTGTTCTTGCCAAGCGTTATCTGAAAAAAGACCCGGACAACGGGAACGCGGAGAGCGCGGAAGACATGTTCTGGCGCGTTTCCGCGGCCGTGGCCGCCGAGGAGGGAAAATACAAAAAGTCTCCCTGGAAGAGCGCGGACCTGGCCAAAGCCTTCTTCTCCCTGATGACCGACTGGAAGTTTCTCCCGAATTCTCCGACCCTGATGAACGCCGGCACGGACTTGGGCCAGTTGTCGGCCTGCTTCGTCCTGCCCGTGGGGGATTCCATCGAGGAAATTTTCGACGCGGTCAAGTACGCGGCCATGATCCACAAATCCGGCGGGGGTACCGGCTTTTCCTTTTCGCGTCTGCGCCCCAAGGACAGCCGCGTCGGCTCCACCGGAGGCGTGGCCTCCGGTCCTCTGTCCTTTTTGCGCATTTTCAACACCGCGACCGAGCAAATCAAACAGGGCGGCACCCGGCGCGGGGCGAACATGGGCATACTGCGCGTCGATCACCCGGATATAATGGAGTTCATCCAGGCCAAGGAACGGGAGGGGGAATTCAACAATTTCAATCTTTCCGTGGCCCTGACCGAAGATTTTATGGAAGCCGTGGAAAAGGAAGAGGATTTTTCCCTGATCGCCCCGCATACCGGCGAGGCCGCGGGCAGCCTGAACGCGCGCGAAACTTTCGAAATCCTGGTGGAAAAGGCATGGAAAAGCGGCGACCCGGGCATAGTCTTCCTCGACCGCATAAACCGCGACAACCCGAACCCGGAACAGGGCGAGATCGAATCCACCAACCCTTGCGGCGAACAACCCCTCCTGCCTTACGAAGCCTGCAACCTCGGCTCGGTGAACCTGGCCCGCTTTTTCCGGCCGGGAGAAAGCGGCGAGACGGCCGTGGACTGGGAAGACCTGCGCGCGGTCATCCATCTGTCCGTGCGCTTTCTGGACAACGTCATAGACGCTTCCTGTTTCCCCCTGCGAATGATCACGGACAAGGTGCGTGAAAACCGCAAGATCGGTTTGGGGGTCATGGGTTACGCCGACCTTCTCTTTCGGCTCGGCGTTCCCTACAACAGCCGGGAGGCCATCGCCCTGGCGGAAAAGATAATGGCCTTCGTCCAAAGCGAGGCGCGGGAGGCGTCGGCGGTCCTGGCCAAGGAGCGCGGGCCTTTCCCGGCCTATGAAAAATCGGTTTTCGCCAAAAAAGGGCTGGGCCCGTATCGCAACGCCACCACCACGACCATCGCCCCCACAGGCACTTTGTCCATACTCGCCGGCTGCTCTTCCGGCATCGAGCCCCTTTTCGCCCTGTGCTTTTCCCGCAATGTCCTGGACGGGGAAAAGCTGGTGGAAGTCAACCCCTATTTCGAAGAGGCCCTGCACGACGCCGATATCTACAGCCCAAAACTCATGGAGGCGGTGGCGGCCAAGGGCAGCGTCGCAGATCTCGCCTATCTGCCCGAAGAAATCCGCAAGGTTTTTGTGACCGCCATGGACATAGAGCCGGAATGGCACCTGCGTCAGCAGGCGGCTTTTCAGCTATACACGGACAATGCCGTGTCCAAGACCGTGAACCTGCCCAATTCGGCGACCGTGGACGATATCCGGAATATCTACAGTCTGGCCTATGAACTGGGCTGCAAAGGCGTGACCGTGTATCGCGACGGATGCAAAAGCGAACAGGTGCTTTGCGCGGGCGGCGGGAAAAAGAGCGAGGCCGAGGCCAGGGACACCCGCACCGTGCGCGAACGTCCGGACCTTATCTACGGTTTCACGCAGAAGGTGCGGACCGGACACGGGGTCATGTATGTCACCGTCAACGAGTTGAACGGCAAACCCTTTGAGGTTTTCGTGTCCATCGGCAAATCCGGACGCTCCACCACGGCCAAGGCCGAGGCCGTGGGACGGCTGGTCTCCCTGTGCCTGCGCTCCGGCATAGAGGCTGTGGAAATTGTCCGCCAGATCAAGGGGATAGGGGGGGAAATCCAGGTCTTTCAGCCCGGCAAGCAGGGGCAGGTCCAGTCCATTCCAGACGGGGTGGCCTGGGTGCTGGAGAACCGTTATCTCAAGTCCCAAAACGCGATGCGCGAAGGCAACGGCCTTGGGGCGCTACGCTGCCCGGAATGCGACGAAGCGATGATTTTCCAAGAAGGCTGCATGATCTGCCCGGCCTGCGCCTACACCAAATGCGGCTGACACGCTCCGCCGTTCAAGGCGCCGGCCGGCCGCGCGAGCGGAGGCCCGCCGCGAAGGCGCAAGCGCAATTTATTTGCGCGGTTAAGCGCCGGAGCGGGCGCGGCCTGAAGATAAACCGTGTATAATCTCAAAGTTAATGCTCTGGAGGGTTTAAACCGCTCTATTTCCCGAATACCAGAGTTTTTATGACCAGGGGTATGACCCTGCCGTTGGCCAGAGGCGCCCCGATGTCGATATAGTCCCCGTTTTCCACCTTCACGGAATCCAGTGCGACGATTTTTTTCCCCGGCAGGGCGTTCATCAGGGAATTGCCCAAGGCTTTCGACATGTCGCGGTCCAGAATCAGAATCAGCAGGTCATGGGCGATCAGAAAGCGCGCCAGACCCTCCAGAAGTATGCCCGTCAGCCTCTTGATCTGATCGAAGCCGGGATTGCCGATCCCGCGAAAGGCGACGGCCATTTGCTGATAGCCGTCTTCCGTCTCATACCAACTGACCTTCTCTGCCAGGCGCGAAGCGAAGTATTTGAAGTCCTCGGCCTGATCCCCGTCGCTCATCTTCAGAATGGGAATATTTTTGATGGGGAAAATGCCCGGGTCGCTGTATGCGATGGTCGAGCCGCTGATGTCCATGGTATTGGCGCCGGCCCCCACGACCGTTGCCCGGATCGTTTCCAGGGGAGTCAGGCGGCGGATTTTTTGAAAAGCCGGGCAGGTTCTGAAAGCCTCTCCCAGGATAGCCCCGATGTCCCCATAGGGGAAAGGGTTTTCCGGATTATGCGGCGCATAGATGAAATCGGCCACCCCGCCGGAAAAGGTGAGGCCGTCGAATTCCCATCGCCGGCGCAGGGGGTGGGAGGTGTAGAAAGCTTCCAGGTCCGGACCGGCCGGTTCAAGGCCCATGGCCTGGGCGGTAATCAGGGCCAGATGCGCGCAGAGCGCGCGCAGGTCTTCCGGATCCGCCCTGCCGCCCTCTTTGAGTTGCAGGCCGTGCCGGGAAGCGAGAACCGCCACTTTGGCGGCCACGTATTCAAGGCGCAGGCTTGCCGGATCAAGGATCACCTGACGGCCGCCGATGTCCAGGCAGGAGGTGTCCGCCGGTTCGCCGTTCACAAAGACGGCCATGTTGGTGGTGCCGCCGCCGATGTCCAGGTTCGCCAGATTTCCGGAACCGGGAGCCCTGGAAAGTTCCGCCGTCCCCGCGCCGCGCCCGGCTATGATGGATTCCAGATCCGAACCGGCCGTGGCCACCACAAAATCGCCGGCCAGCCCGGACAAAGTGCGTAACACCGCCTCGCTGTTTTCCTTGCGGGCGGTTTCACCGGTAATGATGACCGCTCCGGCCGCGAGGTCCCCCGGAGCCACGCCCGCCCTGGCGTATTCGGTTTCCACGATTTCCCTGACGGCCGGGGCGTCGATGGTGGAACGGCCGATCAGAGGAGTGAAGTGGATGCCGCCGCGATAGAAAATTTCCTTGCCGACAATGCGGATGCGGGGAACCGAGGCGGCGCCGGCGGTATTTTCCACCTCAAGGCGGCTGAACACCACCTGAGAGGTGGTAGTGCCGAGGTCGATGCCCACGCTCAAGAGAATGTCGCCCATGTAAGGTCCGCTTGTTTCATTCCGTTCCCGAAAAATGTTCCCGTTTTTGATCCGGAAACGGAAAGCGTGACGGGACCGCATTCAAACCCGTTTGAATGCGATTTAGTATTAGAGCGTTTTACGCTTGAAATGCCTGCAGAGCAGTCCAACTCTTCAAAGTTTAACTGCTCTGGTACGCTGTAACACTTAATAAAATGCTCTGGCGTTGCGAAGCATTGCTTCGCAACGCCCGCGAGATTGGCGCAGGCGGGCTTTGCCCGCCGTCAGGCGACAATCTCAAGCGCAAAATGCTCTAGATGCCGGCGTGTTCCGGCGTGAAGCCCGCCGGCAGATACCTGAACATCATGATGTAAAAGAGGCTGGAGAGACGGTTCAAAGCCCGTATGATGTCCTCGCGGCCGGTCCGGCCGTCCGCGTCTTTAAACGCCGCGACGGCGGCCAGTTCCACTTCGCGCGCCACGGTGCGTAGCGTGTTCAGCCTGATGCACAGCGGCCCCATTTTATGGCTGACCAGCATGTGCCGGTAGCCGAAAAACTTCTCCGGATGGTGCGACTGAGTGCGCAAATCGTCGGCCGTCAGCCCGAGCAGCCGGAATTCCTCCACCTCGGCGCCGCGGATTTCGCAGGACAGAAGACGCCGGGAAAATTCCAGGATTTCCTGCAGTTCCTCGGCGAAACGCGGGTTTGCGAGCTTTTCTCCCAGAACCTGCGCCTCCATGATGCAGGCGGTGAAACTGTCCAATTTGCCGCGCCAGACGATGACGGGGTGATCCTTGCGCACCAGCCGGCGGCCCTGCAGATGGGTAAGGTCTTCGGGTTTGCTGTCAAAGCCGCCTCCGTCCGGGCCGATGAAGGCAGGGGGTTTCCCTCCGGAAAGCCCGCCGCTCTCTCCGCCGGCCTGTTTTGCCTCCGGGGCGCAGGCCGCCGGAGGATCGGGAGTTTCGTTTTCCATAAGCTCTATGCGGCGCGTCTTCAGATACTCCATGGCCGCCGGGGTGACCACAGTGCCTTTGGGCACCGTGTATCGTTCCACGTCCGCGTTTTTCAGGGCCAGCCGAAGTTCCTGCTCCGTCAGCGGCTTCATTTCCTCTCCATCAGTTCTGCCCGCTCCAGTCGGCGGGGTAGACCACATACAGGAAACGGACCTTGCCCGGAGCGGAAAAGTGGATGGTCGATCCGGCCGGTATGAAGATCAGGTCTCCGGCCTGCCCGCTCACCTTGCGGCCGTCGATCAGAATCTCCAAGGTTCCGCTGATGACATAGTCCACCTCGTCATAATTCAGGGTCCACTCGAAGTCGGACCGGTCCATCTCCATGACCCCGAAGCCCAGACGGGGGCTTTCCTCCAGAGTGGGAATGTCCTTCAGCAGCACCCTGTCGCCCGGCTTGCCGGTGTCAAAAGGCTCTGGCCGTACGGCAGGCAGATGCACAGACATGATGCCGCTTTTGTCCACCTGCTTGGGACCGGCCAAAGCTCCGCCGTTTTCCGCGAGAATGTCGGTCAGCACTTTGCGGACCATGGACTCCAGATTTTTTTCGTCGATGCCTTTCATGGGTTTTTCCTTTATTCCCGGCCGCCGACCGTGCTTTTGGGGGCGGCGAAGGAGGCCACGATCACGGCGGTGACTCCGGCGACCAGCTTGCCTACCACCACGGCGAAGATCATGTCCTTGTTCGCCCCGGCGGTAAAGCCCAGGTGATCCCCGAAAACAAAGGCGGCGCTTACGGCGAAGGCCACGTTGATGACCTTGCCGCGATCGTCCATATCCTTGAGAATGGAGAACATGGCTATGTTATTGGCCATGGTGGCCACCATGCCGGCCGCGGCTTCCTTGTTTATGCCCAGAAGCCCGCCGATTTTGGTCAGGGGGCCGCCCAGGAATTTGGTCATCAGATGCACCAGGGTGAAGGCCCCGGCCAGAACCACGGCGATGCCGCCGATGACCGCGAAACCCTCGCTGATCGGGGCCATGCCCTCCAGCCAGACCTTGCCCGTGGTCCCCTCAATGCCGGCGAGGATCAGGGCCACGGTCAGAAAGGCTATGACAAATTTGCCGAACCACAGGAAAAGGGTGATCATGAGGTTCTGGGCCACGGCCAGACCGACGGCGATGGCCACGGCCACGATCAGGACCGGAATCAGGTTTTTGACCATCCACATGAAGGGATAGCCGGCCACGGCCCCGCCGGCCAGGCAGCCCAGGGGGATGGTGATCATGCCGATCAGGATGCCCTTGGCCAGAAAAGGGCGGTCTTCCAGGCGGATGATGCCCAGAGCCACGGGAATGGAGAAAACTATGGTCGGACCCATCATGCTGCCCAGAATCAGGCCCGCAAAGTTGCCCACATTGATCATCTCCTGGGTGGCCGCCGGATTTGGCGCGCCTGCGGCCCAGGCCCCGGAAAGGGCCATGGCCAGCGGGTAGCCGCCCATGTCGTTGGCCAGCAGAGTGGTGGCGAACATGGCCGGACTGGCCCCCAAAGCCTGGTAAAGCGGGCCGACAACCGGCTCCAGCACCCGCCCGAGAACCGGGGCGATGCAGTAGGCCCCGACCATGGACAGGGCCAGGGCGCCCAAAGACATGAAGCCTTCTTCAAATTTTTCGCCTATGCCGAAGCGGTTGCCGGTAAAGCGGTCCACTCCCGCAACGGCCATCAAGGCCAACATGATGTAGAGGATAACGTCGCTGATGCCCATAAGTTCTCCCGTAGCCCGCGGAGCGGATGGACGCTTTCGACGTCAATCTGCCCCGGGCGTGCGTTTTGGCAAGGTCCGCATTCCGTTTCCGGACGCAAGGCACGGATTCTCTCCGGAAACGGAATTACTTTAAAAACTTCTCGTCCACTTCCACAGAATCTATGATTCCCACCACCACCGCGTCTATGGGGCTGTCCTTTTCCCGCAGGACGTTCCGGGCCACGCTGCCTTTGGTCACCAGAACGTCCTCTCCCACGCCCGCTCCTATGATGTCGGCCGCGACTATGTTTTCAGGATGGCCGGCGCTGTTGGTCTGCACGACCAGAAGCTTGTGTCCGTTCAGCTTTTCATCTTTTTTGGTGGCCCAGACATTGCCGAGCACTTTAGCGATTATCACAGGGCCTCCCGGTATCTGGGACATTATACGCTTGAAACTCTCGCTTGACGGCAAAGCTTGTTCGCCGCGCGACAATCTCTCCGCAGGGATTTGCAGACAAACCCCTGCGGAGAGGTTTATTCATTTTCAATGTCAACCCGCTCTGCTTGCAAAAATAACGACGGATTTTCCCCGGTTATTTTCGCAGGGTCGCCGTCAGACAAGGTTGATACGCATGGCCAGAGCGTAGTCTTTGGCCAGCGGGGTCAAAATATCTCCGGGGCTTGTGGCGAAGGTCTGGCCCAGACCCCGCGCCTCCGGGCAGGCGGCCTTTATGGCCGCTTCGTTGATCACCCGCCGCCCTCCGCTCTTCAGGACGTTTAACGCTTGAGACGCCCGCCCGCAAGCATCTCGCGGCAAGGATTTGCCGGGCGATCCACCCGTTCCATTCGTGAATCGCTCCGGTACGGGGCTTGCCGCCTCCCGTAGCGGGCCGCCGTCCCCCGTCTCCCGGCCCAGAAGCGCCGGGATGACGCCGTCTTCGTCCACAATTTTAAGCCCGTAGCTTTCCAAGGTTTTTTCATATTCCGCATAGCGGGCCGCCAAAGCTTTCGGGGCTCCGGACGCGCGCCAAGCCAGCCCGGACTCCAGAACGGCCACCGGCCTGCCGAGGAGAATGGCCTCAAGCAGCGCCCTGCCTTCCACAGTGCAGCCCTCGTCGCCCGAAGCCACCCGAACCAGGGCCTGGATGCCGAGTTTGCTCAGCAGCACCACGGCCTCGGGCGGGACATGGTCCTCCCAGGCGGTGTGCTCGCGTATCGCAAAGGCCTCCTCCAGGCGGGCCGCAAAGGCCGGAGAAACGCCGGCGCGCCCGCCCACCAGATGTAAAAGCGGTTTGGGCGCCGGGACCGGGCTTTCCCCGCCTCCGGACCCGAAACGCTTGATAAGCTCCCGCGTCACGCGGCTGATCAGTTCGTCGGATATCTGCATACCTGCTCCCTATCGCTCGTAACCTGAAGTATTTTACGCTTGGGATTGTCGCTTGACGGCGAAGCAAGTTCGCCCGGCGGCAACCCCGCGGCGGGGATTTGCGGGGCAAATCCTTGCGGAGCGTGTCAACGCCTGAAGTTGACACGTTTGAAACTGCGGCACCGCGGCTGCCGCCCGGAGACATCCCAATGGCTCAGCGGGTT
>JAITRF010000007.1 GCA_031288535.1 Desulfovibrio sp.
ATCGTTTTTTTTCAAAAAAACAGCGGCACGAACCGCCTGGGGCCGGACTGGACGCGGGTTGCCGAAATTCAGGCGGACGATCTCAAGGAAGGTGGCGCAAAGCCCGCTGTCGTCAACCAATATTTCGCGGAGCACCCTGACCGGATCATCGGCAAAATGGTCTTTCCGGCCTCCGGGGGCATGTATGCGGGCGCTATTACCTGTGAGGCGGACCCGACCCTGGATTTGGGGCCGGAAATTGAAAAACGCCTCTCCATGCTGCCGGAAGTGTATGTTCCGCAAAACGAGCCTGTGGAACAAGCTCTCACGGACAGGCGCAATGAGGAGTTCATTGCCTCCGGAGCTTTCAAAGCTCTGAAGGTGGGCGCGTATTGCGTGGAGCCGCAAAGCCGGAAAATCGTCTTCAAGACGGTCGGCTATTACGGCGACGCCAGCTACGCCTTTCTGCCGGTGAAAAACGAAACGGCCCGGAGCCGGATCGTTTCTATGATCCAGGTGCGCGATACCCTCCGTGAATTGCTCAACGCGGAAAAGACCGACACCAGGGAAGACCATATTGAAAAACTGCGTCGCCAGCTCAACATCCATTACGATAGCCACGTTCGGCGCTACGGGCATCTCAACTCGCAGACCAATCGCGCCCTCATGCGCGACGACCCGGAACATTCACTGCTCGAATCTCTGGAAATGGGATATGACAAGGGATTATCCCCGGAAACGGCCAAGCGCCAAGGGCGGACGCCGCGCAAAGCCTCCGCGACCAAGGCCGCGATTTTCCAAAAGCGCGTTTTGCATCCGGCGCGGATCGCGGATCGGGCGGAAAGCGCCAAGGACGCACTCATTATTGCCTTGCGGGAAACGGGCAAGGTGGATTTAGCCCGCATGGATCAGCTTCTCCGGCGTCCCGCCGATTCCATCAGAAAGGAACTTGCGGCGGACGGCCTGATTTTCCAAAACCCGGCTTGTCGAAAAGTGGGCCAGGAATGGGAGATCCGCGACAAATACCTGACCGGCAACGTGCGGGAAAAATTGCGCGTGGCGCGGGAAGCGGCCAAAGATGACGGGAGCTTTCAAGCCAATGCGGACGCGCTGGCCGCTGTGCTGCCGCCCGACATCGAGGCCGTGGACATTGGGATAAAATTCGGCTCGTCCTGGGTTCCCGGCGAGGTCATTACCGATTTCATCGAACGTCTGCACGGCGGCAAAGGAAGCGCGTCCGTGCGCTACATTCCCGTGCTCGGCAAATGGGAGGCCAAGGTAGCCTTTTCTGATCAATCATTGAATACGGCTGTGTGGGGCATACCGGAATATCCTGCGGAGGATATTATCGAATCGCTGTTGTCGAACCGGCCCATCAAGGTGGAGAAGGAAGTCGGCAGGGATGACAGCGGCAAGCCGGTCATGGTGGTGGATCAAGAATTGACCGCCGCCGCCATGTCCAAGGCTGACGCCATCCGGCAGGAGTTTCAGGATTGGGTTTGGCAGGATGATACGCGGCGGGAAAACCTGACCCGGCTGTATAACGACCGCTTCAACACCAACGTGCCGCCGCGCTATGACGGCTCCCATATTTCCCTGGTCAACGCTTCCTCCGAAGTCGCCTTGCGGCCGCACCAGAAGGATGTCGTCTGGCGCGGCATTCAGGAAGGCACGGCGCTTTTCGATCACGTTGTCGGCGCAGGGAAGACCCTGGCCTGTGTGGCTACGATCATGGAATCCAAGCGTATGGGCTTTCTGCAGAAGCCTATGGTCGTCGTGCCGAATCACTTGCTCTACCAATGGCGGGATGAATTTTTCCGACTCTACCCGGACGCGAATATTCTGGTCGCGGAAAAAACGGATTTCACCAAGCAGAACCGGGAACGCTTTTTCAGCCGTGTGGCCACCGGCGATTGGGACGCGGTGATCGTGGCCCATTCCAGTTTCAAGAAAATCGACATGCCCCATGACGCGCAGCAGGAAATTCTCCAGGAACAGATCGACATGGTGGTTGACGCCATAGAGCAGAGTAAAGCTGACAAGGGCAGCCGGGCGACCATCAAGCAGTTGGAAAAGCAGCGGGAGAAGATGGAATCCAGATTCGAGGCGCTGCTTGCCGGAACCGGGCCGAAAGACCGCTCCGTGGATTTTGGGGATTTGGGGGTGGACGGCCTGTTCGTGGATGAGTCTCACGAATTTAAGAATTTGGGCTACTCCACCACGATGAATGTGTCCGGCCTCGGCAATATCACCGGCTCGGCCAAGGCGCTCGACCTTTTCATCAAGTGCCGTTATCTCCAGAAAAAGAACGCTGGCCGGGGCGTGTATTTCATGACCGGGACGCCGATCAGCAATACGATTGCCGAAGTGTATACGCTCCAGCGATACTTACAGTACGAAGAATTGCAGGCCAAGGGGGTGGAACATTTCGACGCCTGGGCCAGCACCTTCGGGCAAGTTACAAGCGGGTGGGAATTAGACGCTACGGGCGTGAATTATAAGCTGAAAAGCCGGTTCGCCAGCTTTCAGAACGTGCCGGAACTCCTGGCCATGTACCGGACTTTCGCGGACGTGGTGACGAAAAACGACCTTGACGAACAATCCCGGCAGGCCGGGCAGCGGCCCCTCACGCCTCCGGTGGCGGGCGGAAAGCCCTTCAATCATGTGGTGGATCGCTCGGACAGCCAGGCCGACTACATGGAGCGCATCATTCACCGCATGGAAAACCTGCCTCGCGATCCGCGCGTTGATAATCCGCTCTGCATTACCAATGACGCCCGCAAAGCGGGTTTGGACTACCGCCTCATTGACCCGGAGGCCGACGATCATCCCGGCTCCAAGACCAATGCGGCTGTGGAGCGCATATTCGAGATTTGGCGGGACAGCGCCGCTGACCGGGGCACTCAGCTTGTTTTCTGCGATTTGTCCACGCCCAAGGGCGGTTTCAAGGCTGTGGACAAGCCCGTGGCAGCGGAGCCGGAGTTATTCTTTGAGGAAGGGAGGCTTGCTGATGGGGACGGGCCGGAGCTTGAACCGGAGGGACC